>NZ_CABPRH010000007.1:0-200793 GCF_902410085.1 Haloferax sp. KTX1
TTCCCGACCCGACCCCCGACGCCGACCCGGCGGCGGCGCTCGAAACGCTCTCCGCGGCGTTCGACGCCGAGGGGCGGGTGAACGACGCCGGTCGCGCGGCCGCGGGGTTCCTCGACGGCGGCGGCGACCCGGCGAGGCTCCGCCGCGAACTCGGGGGCGCGCTGCTCCGCGAGGACGCCGGCTTCCACACCTATCAGGCGCTCGAAGCCGGGTTCAGACAGGCGGCGACGCGGCCGCCCGAGGAGGCGCGGACGCTCCTCGTCGGCGTCGCGCGCTACCTCGCGGCGCACTCGCCGACGCGCCGGGAGCGAGAACAGACGTTCGGTATCGCCGCTCGGCTCCAGCGCGGCGAGTCGGTGTACGGCGAAGACGCCGACCTCTGAGCCTGAGTCGGGTCGTCGCACCGATCCTGTGGCTGTCGTCGCCGTCGCCGTCGCCGTCGGCTCTTTTCGCCTACTGCTCGGCGATTCGCTCGCCCGCGTCGACGCCGCTCCAGAGCGCGGCGTGGACCCGGCCCTCGCCGACCGTCCAGTCGCCAGCGAAGTAGAGGCCGTGAGACTCCCCGCGGCGGAGTATCTCGCGGTCGGCGACGCCGTCGGGGAGGGCGTATCGCCAGCCCTGGTCGTCCACCCAGTCGGGGTCGCGCAGGCGCTCGTCGTCGAGGAGGGCCGCGACCATCCCCGCGACCTCGTCGGCCGCGTCGTCGAGGGGGTCGTCGTAGTGCGCCGCGGACCACTCGGGGCTCGGTTGGACGACGAGCAGGCTCTCGCCGTCGGGGACGTGGCCCTCCTTGCACTCCTCGCGGGCGACCCAGCCGACCGGGTGGGTCTTGTCGGGGTTGACGAGCGCGTACCACGGTTCCTCGCGCTCGAAGGGGTAGTGGAGGACGACGGTTCGAACCGTCCGGTACTCGACGCTCCCGATGGCCTCGCGGAGCGCGACCATGCACTGGTCGCCCCAGCCCATCTCGGTGAGAATCCCCGCCGTCTGCGGGGCTGGCGGCGTCAGAAGCACCGAGTCGAACGGGCCGTGGCGCGTCCCCGCCTCGTCGACGACCGACCAGTAGCCGCTGTCGGGGTTGTGGTCGATGGCGGCGACACGCGTCTCCCGCTCGACGGTCGCCTCGGTCTCGGCGAGCAGGCGCTTCGCCAGTTGGGTGATGCCCTCGGTCCACGACCACTTGTGCTGGTCGCGGGCGTCACCCTCGGAGATGACGCCGTCGCCGTCGAACGTCCAGACCGGCTCGTCGATGTCGACCAGTCCGTCCGCGCCCAGTCCGCGGACGAGCCGTTCGGTTCGGCGGTCGTAGTCCTTCACGTAGTTCGCGCCGTGGTCGTAC
Source organism: Haloferax sp. KTX1 (assembly GCF_902410085.1). NCBI lineage: Archaea > Methanobacteriati > Methanobacteriota > Halobacteria > Halobacteriales > Haloferacaceae > Haloferax > Haloferax sp. KTX1. Next base: position 1,340 of record NZ_CABPRH010000007.1, read on the forward strand.
CGACAGCCGCGTCGGCGGCGCGTCGCGGCGCGCCCGCACACCCCGCGGCTCTTTTCGAGAATCGTGACGTTCGCGTTCGCCTCGCGGAGCGCGTACGCCGCGCCAGCCCCAGCGGCCCCGGCTCCGACGATGCACACGTCGCGAGTCATCTCGCCACCCCGCGTGAGAGTCCAGCCAGCATCGGCTACAACTGCGGCTTCGAGGCGCTAAAAGACTCGCAACGCGGCGGGAATAGGGACCGCGTCCGCGCCCGCCGCCCCGGCGGGAGGCGAAAACGATTCACGTCGCGCCGCCGGAGTCGGTGTATGTACGACTCGGTTATCTTCGACCACGACGGCGTGTTGACCACGCTCGTCGACCTCTCGCCCCTCCGCGACGCGACGTGGGACGCCTTCGCCGAACTCGGCGTCTCCGACCCCGACCCGGACCACGTCGAACAGGTGGTCATCCACGTCTCCCCCGAGGACGTGCGCGCCGCCGCCGAACCGTACGACATCGACCCCGAGACGCTGTTCCGCGTCCGCGACGAACGCCAGTCGGCCGCCCAACGGCGGGCCATCGCCGACGGGCGGAAAGTCCCCTACGACGACTTCGACGCGCTCCGCCGCATCGACGCCCCGATGGGCATCGTCTCCAGCAACCAGCAGGCGACCATCGACTTCGTCGTCGACCACCTCGACGCCGCGGACCTGTTCGGCACCGCCTACGGCCGCGAGCCCTCGATGACGAGCCTCCACCGCAAGAAGCCCGAACCCTACTACCTCGAACGCGCCATGGCCGACCTCGGCGTCGACTCGCCGCTTTTCGTCGGCGACAGCGACAGCGACATCGCCGCCGCCGAGGCCGCGGGCGTCGACTCCGCGTTCATCCGCCGCGGCCACCGCGCCGACCACACGCCGACGCCCGACCCGACCCACGAAATCGCCGGCCTCGACGACCTGCTCGAACTCGACGGCGTGCCCGTCGTCGGCGACGCGTCCGCCGCGTCTGGTCCCGCGGCCGATGGCGGCCGCGAGGACGGAGCGCCGTCTCGATGACCCACTCGCTCCCCCGCATCGGCCTCGGGACGATGGGTCTCGACACGCCCGACGAGGCCGCCGCCGTGACGACGGCGCTGGAGTTGGGTTACCGCCACGTCGACACCGCGCAGATTTACGGGAACGAGGCGGTCGTCGGCGACGCGCTCGCGGCGGCGGACGTCCCCCGCGAGGACGTGACGCTCGCCACCAAGGTCTGGGCGGACAGCCTCGCGCCCGCCGACGTGCGCCGGACGACCCGCGAGAGTCTCGACCGACTGGGCACCGACTACGTGGACCTCCTGTACGTTCACCGCCCCGTCGACACCTACGACCCCGAGGCGACGCTTGCGGCCTTCGATGGACTCGTCGACAACGGCCTCGTCCGCGGGGTCGGCGTCAGCAACTTCGCCGTCGCCGAGATAGACGAGGCGCTCGACCTGCTCGGCGCGCCGCTCGTCGCCCACCAGACGGAGTACCACCCGCTGTTCCAGCGCCCCGAACTCCTCGACCACGCCGAGGAACACGGCTACGACGTGGTCGCGTACTCGCCCCTTTCGGGGGGCCGCGTCCGCGACGTGGACGAGGTCGTCGCGGTCGCGGAGAGACACGGCGCGACGCCCGAGGCGGTGAGCCTCGCGTGGCTGGCCGAAAAGGGGCTGTGTCCCATCCCGAAGGCGTCGAGCGAGCGTCACCTCCGGGCGAACCTCGACGCCGTCTCGCTGGAACTCGACGCGGCCGACGTGGCGATCATCGACGGTATCGAATCTGAGGCGGAACTGTTCCCCGAGTGACGAGTCGGGCGTTCGATGCCGTCCAGAAGTCTCAATTTCGATACTAGTCCCGGAACGATTATATCAGGGCGGGCGAGTGTCCGACCATGCGGATTCCGAGTGGGGTAAGCGGGTTCGACGAGCTCATCCAGGGTGGTTTCCTCCCGCGCCGACTGTACGTGCTGAGCGGACCGCCGGGGAGCGGGAAGACGACGTTCACGGCGCAGTTCATGGCCGAGGGGCTTCGCAACGGCGAGAAGTGCATGTATATCACCATGCACGAGACCGAAGACGAGCTGATAAACGACATGTCGGGGTTCGACTTCGGCTTCGAGACGCTCGCCAGCTCCGATGGCTTTCACTTCATCAACCTCGTGAGCCCGAAGGGGAAACACATCCTCAACCAGTTCTCCCAGAGCGGGGGGTCGTCGAGCGTCCAGAGCCTCACCGACAAGATCGTCGCGTTCGTCAACTCCCGGCAGGTCGACCGGCTCGTCATCGACTCGACGATGCTGCTCCGGCTGTTTTTCGCCAACGGCTCCGAGGAGATGACGCGGTTTCTGACGGCGCTCAAGCAGGGCGACGCCACGACGCTTCTCATCTCCGAGATGACCGACCCCTCGTCGTACTCCGACGAGCACTTCCTCGCCCACGGCGTGGTGTTCTTCCACAACTATCTGGAGGCGACGGGGATGACGCGCGGCATCCAGGTCATCAAGATGCGCGGGTCGGACATCGACTGCGACATCCGCTCGATCGAGTTCACCGACAACGGGCTGGTCGTCGACCCCCGCTCGAAGGTCGACCTCTGAGGTACCCATAACCATGTACGAACGGGTCTACGGGACGGACTGGCGGACGATTTCGGACGAGGAGGCCATCCGCCGGATGTACGCCCTCGGGGTCTCCAGCGCGCTCGGCCACCCGAACCGCGGGGAGTTCGAGCGCATCCGCCGACAGGCCGGCACCGCCTACGGCCGGAGCGTCCTCCAGCTCGCCTTCGAGGAGGGCAAACAGCGCGTCGCCCGCAACGAGTCGGAGTACGACTCGAAACAGGACGTCTGGGAGGCGCTCGTCGACGAGGAGACGACGCCCGCCACGACGGGTCGCGCCGACGTGACGATGCAGAAGCCGACGGACAAACAGGGCATCCCCGACGCCGTCGGCCGCGCGTCAGTCCTCGACGGCGGCGGCGGCGACGACTTCGCTCGGATTCGACTGCCTGAGTTCCTCCGGCGCGGGTAGCCGGCCACACCGCCGGCGCGGGTAGCCGACGGGCCTTTGGGCGTCCGAGTCCTCTATGAACCCATGAGCGACAGCGAATTCAGCCTCTCCGAGTCCGAGTGGCGCGAGCGCCTCTCGGAGGACGCCTACCGCGTCCTCCGCGAACAGGGGACGGAACCGCGGTTCTCCGGCGAGCACGTCGACCGGAGCGACGACGGCGTCTACCGGTGTGCCGGCTGCGGGACCGAACTGTTCGACTCGGAGACGAAGTACGACTCGAACTGCGGGTGGCCGAGCTTCTACGCCGCCGAGGACTCGAACATCGAGCTTCGGCGCGACCTGAGCCACGGGATGGACCGCACCGAGGTGGTCTGTTCGACCTGCGGCGGCCACCTCGGCCACGTCTTCGACGACGGCCCGGAGCCGACCGGCAAGCGCTTCTGTATCAACTCGGTTGCGCTCGACTTCGAGGCCGACGAGGAGTAGCGCGGAGAGAGAACGCGACAGAACGGAGAACGCGCGACGGAAGGGAGAACGGGGCGGACCGAATCGCCGCCTCCGACCCCGACACCGCCCGCCTCACGCCGAACTCTGGTACGTGAGGAACGTCACGGCGACGGCCGCAAAGAGGTCGGGCAGGAACGTGAAGGGGCCCAGCCCGCTGCCCTTGAACCCGAGGAGGAGAGACGCCAGCGGGTTCGACGTCAGGGCGTACAGGAGCAGCGCCGCCGTGAAGAGGAGCAGGCTCAGGGTAAAGCGGTTCGGAAGCTCCCGGTAGAGCATCGCGTAGGTGCCCGCCAGGAACCCGAGCGCGACGAGGTTGTACGTCGAGACGAACAGCTTCAACTGGATGAACAGGTCCGGGATGGGCGGGCCGCCGGGGCCGCCCGGCTTGTGCGGGCCGAACAGGTCGGGGGCGAACCACGCCACGAGCTCGGGGGTGAACCACGTCGCGAGCGCCGCGACGGCGAGCGAGACGCCCACGACGATGGCGGTTCGTCGCAGGGGGTCTCGGTTAGACGTGTCGCTCACGCGTCGTCACCTCCCGCGGAGACGTCGGTCAAGTTGGCCTTTCGAGCAACCTCGTCGAGCACGTCGAGGTTGGCTTCCATCCGGTCGGTCAGAAAATACGTCTTTCCGTAGTTGTCGCCCATAGTCATCAACACGTTGTTCTCGACGAGGAGTTCCAGGTGGTGCTGTGTGGTCTTGTAGTCGAGGTCGAGTTCGTTCGAGAGTTGGTTGGCGTTCATCGGCATGTCGTCGAGCGCGCGGATGATTCGCAGGCGGTTCCGCCCCCCGCGCGATCCGCCGATTAGCCACCACAGCACACGTCGCATCCGGGTAAACCGTCAAATCCGGACGTATTAAAACGGCGGGCCTCGCGTCCGCGCCGGCCGAGGCCCGCGGTGATTCGCACGTGGTGGGGTGTGGTGGGTGCGTTCAGCAGGGTGCGTTTCGCGAGGGGTTCGAGGGGAGCGAGTCGATGCGTGCCGGTGGGCGCGACGGTGGTGTTTCGGTGGGTCGTCGCGGGTGAATCGGCACGGGTGGTGTGCGTTGGGAGGCGAGTCGTCAGCGGGTGGAACGCGGGCGTCAGTTACCGCGCGGCCCGAAACCGCCGCGGTCGCCCGCGCGGACTTGTACGCCGTCGCGGTCGCGGTCGCCGACGCCATCGCCGTCACAGGCGAGCGTCGGCGTGTCGACGCCGAACTCGGCGAGCGTCTCGTGGACGGCGGTCCGAATCTCGTCGGTCGTCGCGCCGTCGGCGCGCATGTCGGCGACGAGCGTTTCGAGTTCCGTGGCCTGTTCATCGGTCAGGTCGAGTCGCTCCGTGACGTAGAGCGCCGGGTCGGGAAGCAGGTCGGCTTCGTCGACGCCGAACGCGACGAGTCTCTCGTGGACGGCGGTCCGAACCTCGTCGGCCGTCGCGCCGTCGGCGCGGAGGTCGGCGACGAGCGTTCGAATCTCGTCGGTCTGTTCGTCGGTCAGGTTGTAGCGGTCTTGTAGGCGGTCGCCCGGCGCGTACCGGGTTTCGTCGTCGGTCCCGGCGAAGGGACCGTGCCAGTCGCCGCCGTCTCTGACGGTGGTTCCGCCGGTCGCGTGGACGGCGTCCGACGCATGCGTCTGGACCCCGAAGCCGCCAGTGGCGGCGGCCGTCCCCGCGAAGACGAGCGAGACGACGACGAGCGCAACCCCGAGCGTTGTGAGTTTGGTCATAATCTGTTCCTCCGTCTTATCCGACGTTCAGCGGCTAAAAGAGGGTTTTCCGAACTCGAACACGAGTCCACCGTGAATCCGCCCGGAGTTAGGCCCAAATTACGCCGGAAACCCACCGACTGACGGTGGTGAGCGGCGGTGCGCGCGGCGCTCCGAGAACCCCGGTTTCATGGCGGTAGGACGGGTCTAACGCCCGTCCCCGGAGAGTAGCCGACACGTACCAAACTAGGGTGACGGCGTATGTGGTGTATGTCTCGCAGCTACCCCGTCAGCCGTCATACGACCCGGACCCGGCGGAGTCCCTCGCTCACGCCGTACGCGTTCGTCGTCGCCGGCCTGCTGACGTTCTGTGTCGCCGTCATCGCTCCCGTCGCCGACCTCTCGGCGGGCATGTCGGTGATGAACATCGCCGGCGGCGGGACGCCCCCGGCGTTCGACGGCGGCACGCTCGTCGTCAGCGGGGGCCTGCTCCTCGTCAGCGTCGCCTCGACGTTCTTCGGCGTCCTCCTGTTGCTCCTCAGACTCTGAGTCGGGCGCAACGGCGGGCGGGCGACCGCGGGCGACCTAGCGGCGCTCGATAGGGGTGGCGAGTACGGGGACCTTCGACTGGACGACGACCGACCGCGAGACGCTTCCGAGGATGTTGTCCTCGAACCGGGCGTGGGTCCCCATCGAGATGAGCGCGGCGTCTATCTCCTCGGCGACGGCGAGAATCTCCTCGGCCGGGTCGCCGCGGCGGAGTTCGGTGGCGGCGTCGACCCCGTACTCGGCCATCGTCGCGGCGGCTTCACCGAGTGCCGCCTCGCCCTGCGACCTGAGTTCCTCGTACACCTCGTCGACGCGCTCGTCGGCGAGCGTCAGGAAGGCCCGTTCGTCGACGACGTAGAGCAGGGAGACGGCGGCGTCGCGTTCGGCCGCGAACGCCGCGGCGTCTTCGATGACCGGTTGCATCGAGTCGCTCCCGTCTATCGGCACGAGGATTGTGTCGTACATCAACCGGAAGTTAGGTGGGGAAACTATCACTCTCTTCGCCGGTTCCCGCACGGTGGGAACTACGCGGGACGTGGAACGCTACGCGGGGCGTGAGACGCCGACCGAGGCTCCCCCGGAGGCGAACGACCCGCGCGACGGAGGCGACGGGCGACTCACTCGGCGTCGGTCGCGTCGTCGGCCGCCCCACCGGCGTTGGCGTCACCGTCGTCGGCGTCGCGTCCGGTGCTCGCGTCGCTCTCGGGTTCGGCATCGACCTCCGACGCCGGGCGCTCTGCGTACCGGTCGGCCCGTCGCTTCCAGTCGGTGACCCGTCGCGCCGACACGCCCGCGGCCGCCGCGAGCTCCTCGTCAGACGCCTCGCGGAGCGCCGACACGGTGTCGATGCCCGCCGCCCGGAGCCGGGTCGCGTACGCCTCGCCGATACCGCGGACGTTCCGCGGGTCTTCGGGGTCGCGGTCCGCTTCGGTCTCCCCGGTACCGTCGCCCGCCGAGACGACCGCCGCGAGCCGTTCTGTCATCGCGTCCACCCGGCCGTCGAGGCCGTCCACTCGGCGTTCGACTGCGTCGATTCGCTCGACGAGGTCGGCGTGGGTGTGTTCGGTCCCCCCGTCGTCGTCCCCGGTCACGCCCGCGACCCCCGAGTCGATACCGGCCTCGACGGCGGTCCGAGCGGACTCGTCGCTGTCGGAGTCGGCCGTCTCTCCATCTCCGGTCTCGGCTTCTCGTTCGTCGGCTTCGTCGTCTCCGTCCTCGTCGCCCGCGTCGTCGGGTCCGTGGGCCTCGTCGCCGTCGAACTCGTCGGGTGTCCCGCCCGCGTCGCCGTCCCCGTCTCCGTCGCTGTCCTCGCCCAGCGAGTCTCCCGGTTCCACGTCGTCGGGGAGGACGTACACCAGCGCGTCCGCCGGCACGTAGCCGACGACCTGTTTTCGCTTCTTGTCGGCGGTGAGAACGACCCCGCCGGAGTCGAGCGCCTTGTAGCCGCCGCACTCGAAGCTCGTCCCGTCCGCGAGATAAACTTTCATAATCAATTATTCTATTTGTGGCGAGATGAGTGTTATCGCTCCGCTGTCCGGGGTTTATCACCGCTCGCCGCGGCGCTCCACACATGGACGTGTTCGTCATCGGCGGCACCGGACTGCTCGGCACGGGAATCGTTCGGCGACTCGTCGCCGCCGGCCACGACGTGACCAGCCTCCAGCGTGGCGAGACCGACGACGACCTCCCGTCGGGCGTCGACCGGGTTGCCGGCGACCGCGACGACCCGTCGGTGCTTCGCGGGACGATTCGAGACGCGACGCCCGACGTCGTCGTCGACATGGCGTGCTTCGACGCCGACACCGCCCGCGACGCGGTCGAAATCTGCCGGACCGTCGTCGACCGCTACGTCTTCTGCAGCACCGTCGACGTCTACCACCGACCGCCGCCGAAGAACCCCGTCACCGAATCGAGCCCGCGGACCCCGCCGGTCAGCGACTACGCGGCCGGGAAAATCGCCGCCGAAGACGCGTTCTTCGACGCGCACGACCCCGGCGAGTTCGAGGTGGTCGTCCTCCGCCCGTGGAACACCTACGGCGAGGGCGGGACGCTCGTCCACACCCTCGGCACGGACTCGTCGTACATCGACCGAATCCGCGAGGGGAAGCCCATCGTCGTCCACGGCGACGGGACCTCGCTGTGGGGGCCGTGCCACCGCGACGACGTGGCGCGGGCGTTCGTCGGCGCGGTCGAGCGCCCGGGCGTCGGCGGCCGCGCCTACAACGTCACGAGCGAGGAGACGATGACGTGGAACCAGTATCACGAGCGCGTCGCGGCCGCGCTCGACGCGCCCGAACCCGACCTCGTTCACGTTCCGACCGAGGTGCTCCGCGCGGTCGCGCCCGACCGGACGCGGATGCTCCGCGACCACTTCCGGTACAGCACCGTCTTCGACAACGGCCGGGCGAAGGCCGACCTCGGATTCCGCTACACGGTCGGGTTCGAAGAGGGCGTCCGCGGGGTGGTGTCGTGGCTCGACGCTCGCGACGCGGTCGAGCCGTGGGACGCCGACCCGCTCTCTGACGACCTCGCGGCGGCGTGGCGGGACGCGACCGACGCGTTCGTCGCGGGGTTCGAGCCGGGCCAGTGAGCGCCCTCGTGCGGTGACGAACCGGGCGAATCGGAACCAGTCGGCCTCCGAACTCGCTCCGGTTCCTGCGGAAAAATCACTCCGGTTTCTGCAGAAGCAACTCCTCGCAGGCGTGTCGGTGCGGTTCGCCCGCGGAGTCGTCGTCAAACACGTACCCGTCGCTGTGCCGGACGTCCCAACCGTCGTAGTAGCCAGCCAGTTCGCCGGGGTCGTAGAGGTGTTCGTTCTCACCCCAATCGGGGGCCGGCGCGACCTCCGGGTGGTCGACGAAGGCCCACACCGCGTGGACGCCGCCGGGGCGCGTCGCCTCGCGGAACCGTCGGAACTGCGACTCGCGGTTCTCCGGGCGGACGTACTGGAGCGTCCCGATGGAGTAGACCACGTCCCAGCGGGAATCGAACGCGAGGTCGTTCACGTCGGCGCGCCGGGTCGCGAGTTCGACGCCCCGCTCTTCGGCGAGTCGTTCGGCCTTGTCGAGACCGTTCGGCGAGATATCGACCGCCGTCGCGTTGTGGCCGCGCTCCGCGAACCGGACCGCGTCGCGCCCCTCGCCCGCCCCGAGGTCGACGACTTCGGGGTGCGTCTGCGGCGAGACGGCGTCCGCAGTCCGGGTCGCCAGTTCGTTGGGCTCCGTCCCCCAATAGTAGTCCGCGCCGTCGTACAGTCGCTGTAGCTCCTCGAATCGCATGACGTGACCGATTCGAGGCGGCCTGATACGACTTGTGGCTCGGTCGGCCGCGAGCCGCGGCGACCGTGACGCCCCGCGAACAACGGTCGCTCCCGCGGTGTGGGAACCGACGGCGGTTTTTCCTCGCTTCCGCCCCGATATTCGGACATGCTCCGAGCCCTGATAGCGGCGTTCGGCCTCGCGGAACTGCTCTTTCCGGACAAACTGGTCGCCGCGATGACGCGCCTCGCCTACGAGGACGGCGGCGAGATGACGGCGAAGCCGTGGGTGACGACCGCGGCCCGCGTCGAGGGAGCGACGCTCCTGTTGGTCGCGCTCGTCGGCCTCCGCGGTCGGTGCGGCGGTGACGGCGACGGCGAAGACGAAGACGAGTAACTGCGTCTCGCGGGCGTCATCGTCGCCGGTGACCCGGCCCGCGAAAGAAGCGACCGCGGCGAGAGAATATGAGACTGTGCGCGGAAGTCGGTCGCCGAGCGACTCGTGTTCCGCCGTGCGCCCGGTTCAGGCGAGTCGCGCGAACGCGAGCGACCCGCTCGTGTTCTTGATGTAGACGCGGACGGTCTGTCCCTCTTGTGCGCCGGGCACGAAGATGGTGTACTTCCCGCGCTGGGCGACGCCGTCGCCCTTGCGGCCGGTCCCGGTGATTTCGACCTCGTAGGTGCGGCCCTCTTCGACGGCCTCGCGCTGGCGCTTGTTGCTCACGCTGGAGCGCTTCTGGACCGGGCGGAAGGCACCACAGGCCTCGCAGCGAAGCATGTCGACGCCGTCCTCGGTGACGAGGCGGGTGTCCGGCAGGCCGCACTCCGAGCAGATGACGTACTCCTCGACGTAGCCGTCGATGGCCTCCTCGAAGTCGTTGATGGAGAACGACCCGCTGTAGCGGGCGCGGTCGCCTTCCAACTGGCCGCTCGTCCCGAGCGTGCGCTGGATGGCGCTGTGGAGGTGCGCGGGCGTCCGCGACAGCGCGTCCGCGATTTCCCCGAGGTTGGTGAGGCGGGTGAACGCGCCGTCGGTCTCGCCGGACGGGTCCGGGACTTTGAGGCGTTCCTGTTCGACGTTTCGTTCCGGTAGGACGTTGAGCGCTCGGTCGAGCGCAGTCTGATACTCCATAGGGGTTCGAGTGGCTGGCGACGTATAGCCGTTCCGTGACCGTCTTTGCCGCGACACCGGCGCGACGACTTCGTTTCACCATCCCCGACGACGGAACCGAGCGCCACGCCTTCGGCGCTGGCTCTCTAACGACTCGTCATGGGCTACACGTGGCAGTACTACGATCTCGTACTTCTCGGCATCCTCGGGAGCCTCGTCGCCGGCGTCGTCGTCGGCCGAGTCACCCCGATGGAGCCGCAGACGACGCTCGTCGCCTTCAGCGCCCTCGCCGCGGTCGTGATGGCCCACGGCCTGTTCGTCAACGGCCCCGTGGACGAGCCGACCGACCTCACAGACGAGGTCGACGCGCTGAACTGAGCCGGGCGATTCGACGGCCGGCGGCCGTCGGCCCTCTCCTCGGTTCCGTACTCGCGCGCCTCTTACTCCTTACTCCTCACTCGCCGTCGACGACGCGGTTCGTGAGCGTGCCGACGCCCTCGTACCAGATTTCCACGTCGTCGCCGGGTTCGACCAGTCCGGGGTTCGCCGGGCTGCCGAACGAAATCACGTCGCCCGGCTGGAAGGTGTAGCGCTCCGAGAGGAACGAGACGACTTCGGCGGGCGAAAAGAGCATCCGCTCGGTGTTGGCTTCCTGCCGGAGTTCGCCGCCGACGTGGGTCGTCATGTCGACGTTCGACGGCTCTACCTCGGTCTCAATCCACGGGCCGAGCGGTCCGGAGCCGTCGAACGCCTTTCGAGCCGTCCGGCCGGGCTGGTCGAGCGCGTCGAGGTCGTTGAGAATCGTGTAGCCGCGGACCACGTCCGCCACGTCGGCCTCGGCCACGTCCGAGCACTCGCGGTCGATGACGGCGGCCAGCTCGCCGGCGTAGGTCAACTCGTCGGTCCAGTCGGGGTACTCGACGTCCGCGCCGGGGTCGAGCACCGACACCGGCGGCTTGATGAACCAATCGGGCTGGTCGGGGATGTCGTAGTCCATCTGGTCGACCGTCGCCGCGTAGTTCCGGCCCACGCAGTACAGCGCGGTCGGCTCGCAGGGCGCGAGCAACTCGGCGTCGACGCCGACCTCGTACTCCTCGCCGTCGGCCGCCACGACGCCGTCGTCGTACCGGCCCGACAGCACTCCGTCGTCGGTTCGAATCCGTGCTAATCGCATTACTCGCCCCTGCGGCGGCCACTCACTTCAAGCGACGTGTCTCCGCAAGCGAATGCGGGCAGGAAAGCGAACGCGGAGAGTACGAACACGTGCGGGCCGCCGACGCGACTCAGTCGGACGCCGACTCCCGGTTCATTCGAGGCATCGACTCGTTCTCGCGGTCGACGAGGTTGTGGATGCGCTCGGTCCGCGCCGATTCGAACTGGCGTTGACACCGGGCGACGCCCGACGCGGGGTCGGAGGGGTCGGCGTCGGGTCGAGTTTCGGTCTCGGCGGTCGAGTCGCGGTCTGTTCGCAGGGTCGGTTCGTAGGTCGGGGTGGCGTTTGTGCTCACGATTTTGGATGGAGTTCGGGTCGGTCGGACGGCTGTGCGGCGGCGAGGAGAGCTATCGAAGTACGCGTACGACCGACATTGCTGTACCCGGCAGTACAGACTAATCTATAATAAATATTCATGTTCGAACAGCGGGCGCGTGCTCGGCCCGCGAACCGTCCGACCGCGTCCGCGGACGCGCGTCTCACTCCCGCGAGTCGTACTCCTGATAGATGACGTGGCCGCAGGACTTGCAGTGGGAGGCGTCGGCGTCGTGGTAGGCCAGCCCGCAGTTCTGGCAGGTGACGTTGACCTTGTCGCGGTGGCCCCACTCCTTGACGATTTTGCTCGCCTGCCACGGGATGAGGATGACGCCCGCGAGGATGGCGGCGACCGTCACCCACCGGCCCGCCTCCGTCACCGGGACGATGTCGCCGAAACCGACCGTCGAGAGCGCGACGACGACGAAGTAGAACGCATCGCCGAACGTCCCGACGGCGGGGTTCACCCGGTGTTCGAACGAGTAGAACATCCCCGCGGCGACGAAGAAGATGGTCAGCACCGTCAACAGCAGTTTCATGACGCGGAGCGTCCCGACCGAGACGGTACCGAAGAAGAACTCCTCGTCGCGCGTGAAGCGGTAGAACCGGAGGACCCGGACCACGCGAATCGCCCGCAGGAAGCCGATGTTGGCGGCGACCGACGAGACGGGGAGCGCGAGCACCGCCAGCGTCGGCAGAATCGCAAGGAGGTCGACGAACGAGTAGACGTTGAACAGTTCGGCGGTCCGGTCTCGCGCGCCGTAGAGCCGGAGGAGATACTCCGCGAGGAACACGACGGAGACGGCGGCCTCGACGGACCAGAGCGCCGACTGGACCGCCGCCGAAAGCGGGTAGGTCTCGGCGACGAACAGCCCGACGAAAAGCAGGTTGAGCGCGAGGAGCGCGATGTCGATGGCCTTGCCGACCGGGGTCCGGTGGTCGAGGAGGTAGAACCTGACCACGTCCCGCGGCGTCTCGCGGCGCGACCCTCGCGCGTGCCCGTCCATAGCTCGTCTTCGGCGGTGAGGTACTTATACGGTCGTCCGTGGGTCGATGGCCTGACGGCGGCGAGTTGGAAGTGAGTCGGCGGCGAGTCGGCGGCGAGTCGATGGCAGCCCCCTCAGAGGACGATTGCGCCCTCGGGGAGGAGCTCCCGCTCGGTTCGTCGCGCCTCCTCGCCCTCCTCGACGAGCGTCGGTTCGCCGACCGACTCCGAAAACCGGTTCGGATCCGGTTCGACCCGCTTGAGCATCGACGAGAACACCGGTCCCTTCCGCCCGCCGGCGGAGGTGATGCCGCCGTACCGCCGCTCTTCGAACGTCGACTCGTCGGGGCTGGGGAACTCCTCGCGGATTATCTCCGCGGTGTCTCTGATGTACTCGGCGGCCTCCTTCTGCGAGTAGAGGCTCTCGTTGTAGTAGCGCTCGGCGTACTCGTCGTCGAGTTCCTCGGTGGAGTGTTCCGGCGACTCGTAGAGGACGGACTCCGTGGTCGTGTAGCCGCTGGCGAAGCGGATGTTGACGGTGAAGCAGTCGGGGTACCGCAGGATGACGGGGAAAAACAGCATGTCGGTGACGGTGATTCGCTGCTGCATCCGCCAGAGCCCCTCGAAGTAGTAGGCCGTGAGCGCGCCGATACGGTCGTCGCGCTCCCCGCGGTTGTACGCCATCGCAATCTCCTCGAAGTCGTCGCCGGCGATGTGGCGACAGCGCCGCTTGTAGCTCTCGGCGATGCCTTCGAGTTGCGTCTCGTAGGCTTCGAGCAGGGGGATATCGGGGTCGGCGAGCATGTCCGCCTTCCGCTCTTGGGCGTCCGCGATGTTCATCATGTTCTCGTAGAACAGTCGCTCGGCGTCCTCGTCCGGCAGGGGCGTTCGAACCGCCTGTCGGTACAGCACCCGCGTATCCCCGTTGAACGTGACCCGCTGCTGCTCGCTCATCGTACACTGGTAAGGCAGCGAACAGAAATGAATTCGTCGGTAATCCGGACGGTTTCCCGACAGTCACGAGACACGAACTATAACACGCCCATCGAAACCGTAATCAGTTATCATCTGTTCGATGTGTATCAGTCGTCGGTTGACGCGCGGCCGTCCGCAGCGACCGACTCGTCGGCCGCGTCGAAAAGCGGGCTCTGGTCGCCCGGCGCGAGCGTGTTGAGCACGAGCGCCGTCAGCGCGGTCACGATGACCGGCTGGCCGAAGAACGTCGCGGCGGCCTGCGGGAGTCCCGAAAGCGCGTCGGGGCGCGTGGCGACGCCCAGACCGAGCCCGAGCGAGGCGGCGACGACGACCATGTTCCGGCGGTCGAGGTTCGTGTGGAGGAAGACGAGGCGGACGCCGCTGGCGGCGACCATGCCGGCCATGAGCAGGACCGCGCCGCCGAAGACGGCGCTCGGGATGGTCGCGACGGCCGCGCCGACCTTCGGGCTGAGACCGAGGACGGCGAGGACGACGCCCGCGACGCCGACGACGTACCGGCTCATCACGCCGGTGAAGTTGACGATGCCGACGTTCTGCGAGAACGAGGTGACCGGGAACGCGCCGAACACCGACGCGATGGAACTCATGAAGCCGTCGGTAAAGAGGCCGCCGCGGAACTCCTCGTCGGTCGGGTTGCGCCCCTCGGCGGCGGTGATGCCGGACATGTCGCCGACGGTCTCCATCGCGGAGACGAGAAACAGGAACGCGAAGGTGACGATGGGGACCGGTTCGAAGCTGACGCCGAACGCGCCGGGGCGGGGAATCGCGAACCACGCCGCCTCGGCGACGGGCGTGAAGTCCACCACGCCGAGCACCCACGCCACGACGTAGCCGACGGCGATACCGACGAGCGTGCTCAGGAGTCGCGTGATGCCGTCGGTAAAGAGGTTGAGCGCGACGGCGACGCCGAGGACGAGCGCCGCGAGACCGATGTTGTATGCCGCGCCGTAGTCGGCGGCACCGGCCCCGCCGGCGGCGTAGTCCATGCCGACCGGGACGAGGTAGAGGCCGATGATGACGACGACGAGGCCCGTCACCAACGGCGGGAAGAAGGGTTTGATGCGGTCGAACTGCCAGCCGATGAGCCCCTCGACGACGAAGCCGGTGACGAGAATCGCGCCGAACACCGCGCTCAGGCCGTAATCGACGCCGATGGTCGTCGCCGCGCCGACGAAGGTGAAACTCGTCCCCATCACGATGGGGAGCCGCGAGCCGACCGGTCCGACGGCGTACGCCTGAACCACGGTGGCGAGCCCCGAAAACAGGAGCACCATCTGGACGACGTAGGCCGTGTCGGCGACGCCGAGGCCGACCGCGCCCGCGACGATGAACGCCACGGCGGTCGCCGGGACGATCATCACCGAGACGTGCTGTATCCCGAGGAGAATCGACTCCAGCAACGGCGGCCGGTCGTCGATTTCGTATTCGAGGCCGAGTTCACCGCTGTCGTCTGCCATCTGTACTCGCCACGAGCGACCCCCGTTCAATAATAGTTTCGCGTTCGAGCGTATTTCACGCTATCCAACGAGTGTTTTCGGGCACGATTGTGCATATCAAATGCGAAAACCCGAATCGGGGTCGCGCCGGTCGGCGACGGTCCACTCAGTGAATCTCGACGCCGTCCTCGTCGACGCTGATGTCCACGAGGCTCGTCGCCTCGTAGTCGGTGTCGTCCAGCGCCGTCTCGCCGACCTTCCGGATGGCGACGACGATGTCGGAGACCTCCGCGCCGATGTCGTCGAGCGCGCCGCAGATGGCCGCGAGCATCCCGCCGGTCGAAAGCAGGTCGTCGACGACGAGCACGCGGTCGCCGTCTTCGATGTCGTTGATGAACATCTCCGACTCGGAGTAGCCGGTCGTCTGGTGGAGCGCGACCTCGCCGTCGAGGCCGTACTCGCGCTTGCGGATGACGACGAGGGGCACGTCCGTCTGGAGCGACAGCGCGGTGGCGATGTGGATACCCATCGCCTCGGGCGCGACGATTTTGTCCACGTCGAGGTCGGCGGCGCGGGCGATGCCGACGACGACCTCGCGCAGGAGTTGCGGGTCGAGCATCGGCACGCCGTTGCTGACGGGGTGGACGAGATAGGAGTAGCCGTCCTTGTCGATGATGGGCGCTTCGTGTAGGGACTCTTCGAGTCGCTGCATGGGGTCCGTTTCACGAATCGGCCCAAAAGTGGTTCGCTCTCCGGGAGCGCCTCGTGCCCGTCCCCGCGAGCGATTCGACCGGCTTCGGTAGCTCTGTCACCGTCACTCGTTCGGGAAAATGGCCTCGGCACTCATAGGGCTCCGCATCACCGAGTGCCTAGTTCGGTTCGGAACGGTGCCGTCGTCATCGGCCACCTCGCTCTCGCCCCGCGACCGAGTAATCACCATCGGTCTCGTTCGTCCCGCCCCCGGCTCGCTCACGGCTTCTCCAACGCGGACACGTCGATGCGGGGGTACCGCACGCCGCCCGAAACCGACCCCTCGCCGGCGACGACGCCCCAGAGCCGGACGCGCTCGTCGGCGAGCAGTCGAAAGCCGATGTCGTCGTCGAAAAAGCGGCCGGTGGGCCAGCGGGCGACTACGTCGCCGCTGAGTCGTCCTCGGTCGTCCTCGACGGCGACGAGCGCCAGTCGGACCTCGTCGCGCTCCATCGTCTCTTCGACGCGGCCGGTGTAGGTGACGACCGTTCCCGTGTGCGTCTCGGGGTTCGTCCGGAGGTCGGCGTAGGGAATCGTCGTCGCGTTCGCCGGCGTCGCAACCGCGGTCGTCCGGTTCGGCAGGGTCGACTCCTCCGAGAGCGGTTGCGGCGTCGGGAGCGACCACTCGACGGTCGGAAGGCGAACGTCCGGGAGGCGGGTGTCGAGCCACGCCGCGCGGCGAGCGACCGCGGCGCGGAGCTTCGGCGAGCGCTGGACGAGGTCGGACAGTCGCTCAACGGCGAGGTAGGTGACGAGGCCGCCGGCGACGTAGGCACCGGCCTTCTTGAGCGCCTCGCGGCGGGTGAGTCGGTCGGTCTCGTCAGCCTCGTCGTTCACCGGGTCGTCGCCGTCGCCGTCCGCGTCGGGATTGCCGCCGCCGTCCGCACCGCCTTCACCAGCGGCGAGGTCGCGGACGAACGATTCGACACCGGTCTCGCGGATTTCGACGGCGATAGCCGGTGCATCGAGCACGACGAGGCCGGGCCGGTGGGCGTCGGGTGCGACGCGGCCGCCGCCGACCGCCGCGACGTAGGGTTCGATGCCGGCGCGCTCGCACCGCCGGACGAACGCGCTCGCCTTGTCCGCGGTGACGGTGCCCGTCGTCGTAATCCAGATTCGGAGGTCGCGCTTCGCGCCCTCGGGCGTCTCCCCGGTGGCCTCCACGTGCACGTCGGGGCCGCGGAAGCGGACGCGCGTCTCGTAGCCTCGCGCCCCCCAGACGCGCTCGAAGACGGCGGCGAGTTCGACGTCGGAGCGGTCCGAAACGACCGACGTGAGACTGGGCGCAGTCATTGCGTCCGAGGTGCCGGGCGAGGCGGTTAGCTGTTTGCGCCCGGTTCTCGGCGCTGAGAACGCGGCAAAACGGGGTGGAGCGGCCGAAACGTCTCAGCCGAGGAACCGGACGGCGGCGTCGGCGACGATGTCGGCCACGTCGACCACGTCGTCGGTGAAGACGAACTCGCCGGCGGCGTGGATGTTCTCGCCGTCGGGGCCGACGATGACCGTGGGGAGGCCGGCGCGGTCGCCGAGGTAGTTGAAGTCGCCGACGCTGGAGAAGTAGCCGTAGGCGGGGTCGACGCCCGCGACCGCGCGAGTCGAGTCCGAGAGGGCCGACACGAGCGGGTGGTCGTCGTCCGTCACGTAGGGACCGTAGCGGATGCCCTCGTCGGGCGACTCGCGGAATCCCACGTCGACCTCGCTCTCCAAGCCGAGTTCCTCGACGGCGCGTTCTGCGTCGGCGCGGGCGTCTTCGAGGGTCTCGCCGACGACGACGTGGCGGTCCACCATGAGGCGAGCGCGCTCGGGGACCGACAGCGTCTGGCTCCCGCCCTCGATTTTCAGCGGGCAGGTCGACCCCGACCCGAGTTTCGGGTGGTTACCCACGTCGAGGTCGTCGAGCGCGGCCGCGAGTCTGCCGGCCTCGACGACCGCGTTGACGCCGGTTTCGGGTTTCGAGCCGTGCGCCGCCTGCCCGCGGACGTCGATGTCGTAGAAGTAACGACCGCGCGCGCCGAGTAGAAGCGCCGGGTTCTCGATGTCCTCCTGTGCGAGAATCGGACCGGGTTCGGTGACGATTGCGGCGTCGCAGTCGTCGACGACGCCGTCGCGGATGAGGCGGTCGGTGCCGAGCCCGTAGGGGCCCTCCTCGTCCACGACGGCCGTGAGGAGCACGTCCCCCGCGAGGTCGGCGTCGGCGAGGGCGTCGAAGGCGACCATGACGGCGGCGAGACCGCCTTTCATGTCGCACGCGCCCTGTCCGTACAGTTTCCCGTTCTCGATGCGGCCCGAACACGGGTCTTCGTCCCAGTCTTCGACCAGTTTCACGGTGTCCATGTGGGCGTTCAACAGGAGCGTCGGCGCGTCCGGGTCCGAGCCCGCCAGTCGAGCGACGACGTTGTCGCCCTCGTACTCCGTGATGTCCGGTTCGCTCACGTGGTGGTACTCCGGGTCGTGCCCCCGGGCGTCCAACCAGTCGTAGACGAACTCGCTTATCTCGGCCTCCTCGAAGTACGGGCTCGGAATCCGCACGAGTTCCTGCAAGAGGTCGATGGTCTCGTCGGGGTCGACGCGAGTGGCGGCGTCGAGGGCGGCGAGGTCGTCGGCGTCGTCCGAGCCGTCACCGCGCGGTGTCGCGTCGTCAGTCATCGCTCACTCCGCGAACCGAGGGGTTGTACTCGTCGGAGGGGACCCCGGGGAGCGTCCCGAGGATGGCCTCGACGTCGTGGTCCTTCTGTTGGCCGCGGTACCAGTAGACGCCGAAGACGACGAGACCGACGGCGACCCACGGGACGTAAATCGACAGCGAGCCCTTGTACGCCTCGGTCAGGAGGCCGACCGCGCCGAGCGAGCCGACGAGCCCCGTCACGGTCAGCAGCGCCGGGCGGGAAAAGCCCGCCTCCGCGCGGAGGTCGGTGCGGCTGTAAAGCACGTACAGCACCGTTATCGACACCGCGGCGTAGGCGATGAGGTAGCTGAACGTGGCGATGGCGATGGCCTGACTGAGGCCGGTGCTCCAGAAGGTGAGGCCGGAGGCGACGACGTACAGCGTCAGAAGCGACCAGTGGGGCGTCCCGAAGCGGTCGGAGACCGCCGAGAACTTCTTGGGGAACACCTCGTCCCACGCCCACGAGTAGGGCATCTTGATGCCCGCGGCCATGACCGCGTGGACCGACGACGCGGTGGCGAGCAGGCCGCCGACGCCGACGATGGCCGTGCCGATATCGCCGAGGAACACCGCCGCGGCCGTCGAGAGCGGCCGCGCCGAGTCCGCGAGGACCGTGTAGTCGCCGACGACGCCGTAGATGACGGCGGCGGTCAGCACGTACAGGAAGATGAGGATGGCCGTGCCGCCGGCCATCGCCAACGGGAGGTTCCGCGAGGGGTTCTTCACCTCCGCGCCCATCTGCCCGGCGACGGCGATGCCGATGTAGGCGTAGAACAGCGGGACCGCGGCGGCGACGAAGCCGTCGAAGCCGCCGGTGAAGAACGGCTGGTAGTTCGCGGCGTCGATGTTCAACAGCCCGGGCCCGACGAGCACGAGTATCGACAGGATGAGGAAGCCGAAGATGGCGTTCTGCGAGCGGCTGTAACTCTTCGCGCCGATGAGGTTGACCAGAAAGAGGACCGTCAGCAGGCCGAAGCCGGCGAGCGTCGGGTCCACCGAAGGATAGAACACCTGTAAGTAGCTCCCGAAGCCGATGGCGAGGACCGCGTCGGCGGCCATGTAGCCGAGCCACTTCGACCACGTCACCACGAAGCCGGGGAGGCGGCTGTCGAACGCCCGCGAGACGTAGGCGTACGACCCCGCCGCGCCGGGGAAGATAGTCGCCATCCAGCCGTAGTTGAGCGCGATACTCATCGCGAGCAGCCCCGAGAGGATGACGACGAGGATGACGCTCGGTCCCGTCGTCGAACTCGCCGTGCCGAGGGTGACGAACAGCCCCGCGCCGAGCGTCCCCACCACCACGGTGCTCACCGCGCCGAACAGTCCGATGTCCCGCGAGAGACTCCGTCCGTCGTTCACGTCTACCGATGACATGCTATCACATGGGTCGGTTGTCCGGCAAAGTACCCCTCCCTCTCATGAGCGGGGCGGCGGAAGAGCGAGCGGCGACCCCGGCGGAATCCGGCCCGAGAACCCGAAAAATCCGTCTCAGTAGTCGCCGAGCAGTTTCGACTCCGCCTTCCGGAGGTGTTCGAGCAGCGTCGCCTTCGAGATGTCCAACTCCGCGGCCAGCGACGCGGCGCTCACCTCGCGGGGCCACGTGTAGTAGTCGCGGCGGCGAGCCAACTCGTACACCTCGCGCTGGCGGTCCGAGAGCGCGTCGGTGCGGAACATGCCGCCGCCGTCCTCCGGGGCGGTGATGAGTTCCACGTCGATGTCGGCGTTCCGCTCCTCGCGAACCTCCTCTAACCGCTCGTGGACGGTCTGCCGCGTCTCGTGGACGAGCACGGTCCAGCGCTCGCGGCCGCCCTGCATCCGAACCGGTTCGTCGGGGATGAACCCCCGCGAGACGAGGGCGTCGTTGATGGAGTTCCGGAGGTCGTAGCGGACGACGATTCCCCGCGCGGCGCTCCCCGGAACCCCGGCGTCGCCGTCGTGTTCGTCGGTCTCCCACACCGACTCGGTCAGGTCGGACGCGCGGACGGCCGCGACGAGTTCGTCCACCTCCTCGGTCGTGTCGGCGTAGGCGGTAAACCGGCCGTTGGCGAGGCCGTCTATCTCGTGGACGCCGTGACCGAGGAGTCCCCCGCTCGTCTCCGCGGTCACCTGTAGCGTCCAGCAGTCCGGGTGCCAGATGTCGAGACAGACCCGAACGCCCCGTCCACCCTCTCGTGCCATTCGTTGGCATGGAAGGGCGCTCGCCGTTCAAAAAGGTATCCCACCTCACTCGACGGCGGGTGAGCGCGTGCTGACGCGACGGTCGAGCGGTTCGCCGCGGCGTTACTCGATTCGCTCGCGCGCCGCGGCGACGAGTAGGGGGAGCATGATTGTCGCGTCGCCGAGGACGGTCGTGTTGCGGGCGTCCTTCTCCAGTTTGCCCCACGAGCGCGCCTCGTCGAGCGTCGCGCCCGAGAGGCCGCCGGTCGCGGCGGGGTCCATCGTTATCTGGACGCCGTAGTCGTACGCGCCGGGCGTGACGAGCATCGTCTGGAGCGTGAAGTTCTTCGGGACGCCGCCGCCGACGAGGAGACAGCCGGCCGTGTCGGCGTCGTACGCGAGGTCCGTCAGCGGCGTCATGTCGGCCAGCGCGTCCAGCGAGAACGACGAGGTCTGCGAGTACATCCACGCCTGCAGGCCGAGGACGGAGTCCTGCACCGCGGGGCAGTAGATGGGCACGTCGGCCTCGTAGGCCGCGGCCGCGACGCCGGCGTCCTCCTCGATTCCCTCGCGGTCGTTGACCTCGCTGTTGGCGCGGCCGAGTTCGCGGCAGAGGTCGGCGATGCTGACGGTCCCTTCTTCCTCCAGCGCCGGGAACACCTCGCTTCGGAGGTGCGACTCGAACAGCGCGAAATGCTCCTGCGGGAGGTAGACGTTGTAGATGCGGTCGACCTCCTCGTCGCGGAGCGTCTCGTCGTGCTCGCGTTCGGTCTTCTCGCCGTGGTTCTGAGACCCATGATGATGTTTGCCGCCGATGGCCTCGATGGCGTCGTGGGTGAGGTTCGCGCCCGTCGTCACGAGGGCGTCGACGTGGCCGTCGCGGACGAGGTCGGAGACGATTTTGCGCATCCCGGTCGGGACCATCGCGCCGGCCAGCGACATGAACACCGTGCAGTCGTCGTCGGCCAGCATCTCGGCGTAGATGTCGGCGGCCTCGTGGACGTCGGCCGCGCCGATGCCCGCGTGGCCGTACTGCTCGACTAACTCGCCGACGGTCATGCCGCCGCGGACCTCGGCGTGGCCCAGCGGGTCGTGTTGGAACTCCTCGCGGTCCGGCATCTCGTAGCCGTCATCGTCGTGGTCGCTCATGCGAGGGAGTGCGTCGGCCGAGCGTTTGAACGCCCCGGTCCGGCGAGGCCGTGCGGCGGGTTGGCAGACGTTCGGTCGCCCCTACAGCCCGGTCGGGTGACTGACGTACTCGGTCTCCAGCCCCCACTCGTCGGCGAGGTCGCGCAGGCTCCGCACCCCGAACGTCTCGGTCGCGTAGTGGCCCGCGAGGAACACCGAGATACCGGCCTCCCGCGCCTCGTGGTACGCCTTCTGTTTGCCCTCGCCGGTGACGAGCGCGTCGACCCCGCGGTCGATGGCCTCGTCCAGCCAGTCGACGCCGGAGCCGGTGACGACCCCCACCGACGAGAGCTCGTCGGGGCCGAAGTCGAGGACGGTCGTGCCCGCGCTCCCGTCGAGTTCGTCGAGCGCCGCCCGAAGCTCGTCGGTCGTCTTCGGCGACTCGAACGACCCCGCCTGCCCGATGTGAATCGGCCCGAGCGACCCGAACGGCTCGGTGTCCGCGAGTCCGAGGTGGTCGGCGACGCCGGCGGCGTTGCCGAGTTCCTGGTGGCCGTCCAGCGGGAGGTGCGAGACGTAGAGCGCGAGGTCGCCGCGAAGGAGCGGCTCGATGCGGTCGAAGTCGCGGCCGGTCAGCCGGTCGAGGCCGCCCCAGACGAGGCCGTGGTGGACGACGAGCAGGTCGGCGTCGGCGTCGAGCGCGGCGTCGATGGTCGCCTCCGCGGCGTCGACGGCGAAGGCGACTTTCTCGACCGATTTCTCGTCGGGGCCGACCTGCAGGCCGTTGGCGCTGGCGTCCACGTCGGCGAACTCGTCGGTCGCGAGCGTCTCGTCGAGTCGGGCGACGATGTCGGAGAGCTGCATACCGGGGAGTCGTGGCTCGGGAACTTGTAAGGAACGGGGTTCGCCGTGGGTCGGTTACTCGTCTGCCCGCCCGGCGGCGTGCGAGAAGACGAACTCCCGGAGGAGCTTCGCCGCCAGCGACGCGGCCTGCCCGTCGTCGCGGTCGTTGACCTCGACCACGTCGAAGCCGTCGGCGCGGGGCGCGACCGCTCGGACCGCGTCTCGCATCTCCCGAGAGGTGAGGCCGAACGGCTCTTTGGTGCCCGTTCCGGGCGCGAACGCCGGGTCCGCGGCGTCGATATCGACGCTCAGATAGACGGACTGGTCGTCGTCGAACTCGGGGTCCCAGTCGGCGACGGCCTCGGGTTCGACCACGGTCACGTCGTCGGCGTCGGCGCGTTCCCACTCGTCGGGCGAGCCGGTTCGCGCGCCGAGAATCACGACCTCGTCGACGCCGAGGCCGTCGAGGACGCGGCGGGTGACGGTGGCGTGGCTCCACTCGTTGCCGTCGTACTCCGTTCGCAGGTCGAGGTGGGCGTCGAGACAGACGAACACGTCGGGTTCGACGCCGGTGACGCCGGCGGCGGTGACGGTGTGTTCGCCGCCGAGGACGACGGGGACGGCGTCGTCCCAGACGGCGTCGCGGACGCTCCCGGCGAGCCATTCGACGTACTCAGGTGCGTCGTCCCACGCGCGGACGTCGCCCGCGTCGTGGACGCGCAAGTCGGTGAAAAACTGGTCGGTGCGCCGGTCGTAGTCGTCGAACGACTCGGCGAACCGACGGATTCGGTTCGGTCCGAACCGGGTTCCGGGTTGGAAGGACGTCGAGATGTCGAGCGGAGCGCCGAGAAGGACGTAGTCGGCGACCTCGCGGTCTGCGATTGCTCCGGGGAACATCTCTGCGACCCCCGTTTAGACGATCTTTCGCTGGCCTTCGTATTCGAGGTACTCGATCTCGTCTTCGGGGGTGAGGTCTTCCTCCTCGGGGATTCGCATCGTGAACGTCTGGTACGTTTCGAGGTCCATGATCTGGGCGTCCTCGCCGGTGACGGAGACGACCTGGCCCTGTTTCCGCTCGATGATGGGCACCCACACCTTCGCGTCGACGGGCTGGGAGAGCGAGCGCTTCTTGCTGTCGAAGACGCCGCGGGCTTCGACGCGCGCCTTCGCGCTGCCGTGCTTGCCCGGCTTGGCGGTACTGTAGGCGTAGATCTTGCACGGCTTTTCTTCCATCATGACGTAGCTTCCTTCTTGGAGCTCGCGCACCTGCTTCTGCTCTTTCGCCATGCCTCTCCGTTATCGGATGGAGGGTATAAACGGTTTGGAACCGTCTTCGCACGCGAATCTCTGCCGTGGAAGGCGCGGCCGTCGGCCGATTCGGTCAGGCGTCTTCGACCGCGTCGACCTCGGCCATCTCGGGGTCGAACCACGTCCCCGTCGCGTCGCGCCTGACGCGGCTCCCGAGCGCGCCGGACGCGACGTTCGGCAGCGCGAGCGCGAGCATGATGGCCGTCGTCAGTTCCCCGGGCGTCTCGACAAGCGGGATGACGTACTGGAACGGAAACAGAATCGGCGTCCGTTCGAGAAAGGTCAAAAGCACCGAAAGCGGCATGAGCAGACAGCCCCAGGCGACGCCCGCCATGAGGCCGTGCCACCCGCCGTCGGCGGGGTCCGTGCCGACGACGTAGCCGGCGAGCGCGCTCCCCGTGACCCCGCCGACGAGCGTGAACTGCCCCGTCATCGCGTAGACGAGCGATTCGGTGCACGCGGCGAGACACACCCCCACGAACACCGGTCGCCACTCCGTCATGCTGAACAGTGTGTCCGCGAGAGCCGATAAAATTACGCGCCCGATTCTCAGTGTTGATTACTCTCTGCGGCGCTCTTTGAGGTTCTGCCGGGTGAACTGCGGCGTCGTCCGGATGCCCTTCCGCGAGCGGAACGACCGCCACAGGAGCAGGGCGACGACGCCCGTCGGCGCGCCCGCCGCGCCGACCGCGACGAGGTTCTCCGGGTTCAGCGCGTAGATGATGACCGTCGAGACGAAGCCGAACGACAGGAAGATGCCGTAGATGAGTCGCTTGGCCAGCTTGTCGAGGACGCCCCGGTTGTCCTCCAACCGGACGTTGAGCGTCAGGTTGTCGCGGTCCGCCCGGTCGAGGACGCGTTCGAGTTTGGGCGGCACGCGGAACAGCGACTGGGCGGTCTTTTGGCCCTGCTGGCCGACGCCCTCGATGATTTTCTGGACGCTCTCCTCGCGGTATCCCTCCTCCGTCAGGTAGTCGGTCGCCACCGAGATGAAGTCGAACTCGGGGTCGAGCGTGACACAAACCCCCTCGACGACGCCGGCGACCCGGAGCACGAGCGCGAGGTTCCGGGGGAGCCGAAGCGGGAACTCGTAGATGGTCGATTCGACCTGTTCGAGGATCTGGTTGACGCGGTACTGCTCGATGTCGTCGCCGCGGGCGTCGGCGATGGCGAGTTCCATCACGTCGCCCATCACCTGCCGGTCGACGTTCGGGCTGAGCGTCCCCATCTCGATGAGCGTGTCGAGGATGCCGTCGACGTCCTGGTTGGCGACGGCGATGTAGAACTCCACGATTTTCTCCTGGACGAACGGGTCGACCTCGCCGTGCATCCCGAAGTCGTAGAAGATGATGCGGCCGTCGTCGGTCACGGAGAGGTTCCCCGGGTGGGGGTCGGCGTGGAACACGCCGTCCTCGACGATCATCTGGAGGTAGATTCGCTGGAGGTTCGTCGCCAACTCCGTGCGGTCGATTCCGCGGTCGTCCAGCGCCTCGATGTCGTTTATCTTGGTGCCGGGGAGGTACTCCATCGTGAGCACCCGGTCGTCGGAGCGCTCGGGAATCGGCTCGGGGATGACGAGCGTGTCGTCGTCCGCGAAGTTCTCCTGAATCTCGACGAGCGTCTCGGCCTCCTCGTCGTAGTCCATCTCCTCGCGGATGGTCTTGGCGAACTCGTCGGCGAGGTTCTCCAGCGAGAACGCCCGTCCCTGACCGATAAAGCGCATGAGAATCGGCATCGACCACCGAATCACCCGGAGGTCGGCCTCGACGAGGTCCTCGATGCCGGGGCGGCGGACCTTGACGGCGACCTTCTCGCCTTCGTACTCGGCGACGTACACCTGCCCGAGGCTCGCGCCGCTTATCGGGTCGCTGTCGAACGCGTCGAACGCCTCCTCGACGGGTCCGAGCTCCGCTTCGAGGACGGCCTTCGACTCGTCCCACGGCGCGGCCGGCACGTCGTCTTGGAGGCTTCCGAGCACCTCGATGTACTCCGGCGGGAGGATGTCGGGGCGCGTCGACAGGAGCTGTCCGAGCTTGATGAACGTCGGCCCGAGCGTCAGTAGCGACTCCAGGAGGACGTCGGCGCGCTTGACGCGCATCTCGGTCGTGACGCGTCGGCCCCCGCCGAACAGGAGGTACTTCCGCTTGTCACGGGTGTACGCGACGATGAGCGGGAAGAACTGATACAGGACGACGAGGAACCGCCAGTAGGCGCGGAGGTTGACCAGCGTGACCACCCGCCTCGTCAGGCGTCGTCACCGGACGTCTTCCGGTGGGCCGACGAGGCGTCCTCGTCGTCGTCGCCGTCGCCGTCGGTTGTGATGGGGATGGTCCGCTCGGAGGCGGCCTCGCGCTTGGGGAGGCGGATTTCCAGCGTCCCGCGCTCCATCGACGCCTCGGCCTCGTCGGCCACGGCGTCCGGGGGAAGCGGGACCTCGGCGTCGAGGAACAGCGGGCGCTCCTCGCGGACGTAGTCGAACTCGGCGGGGAGCCGTTTGTCGCGTCGCGCTTCGACGACCAATCTGCCCTTCTCGACTCTGAGCTCCGCCGTCTCGGCGGTCACACCCGGGAGGTCGAGGACCAAGAGGTACGACGTCTCGGACTCCAACAGGTCGGCGAACACCGCGTCCGGGAGGTCGGACAGCGCGTCGCGCAGTGCTGACATGAACGCTCATAGGGAGTCGGGGTCGAAAAACCCGGCGGTCTCGCGCGCTCGCGCGGGCGAGACGCCAAACGGGCCGGCGCTCGGAAACCGCCCGCCGTCGCGTCCGAGGCCGACGCTTTTTGCCCCCCGAGCCGAAGGGTTGGTATGAACCACGACGACCGACGCACGGCCGGGTTCAAGCAACGAACGCGGCTGTCGGACGCCCGCGAGACGCTCCTCGCGGCGGCGACGCCGCACGACCGAACCGTGCGCCGACCGCTCGCCGAGGCCGACGGCCGGGCGCTCGCGGAAGACGCCGTCGCCCCCGCCGACGTCCCCGGCTACGACCGCGCCGCCATGGACGGCTACGCCGTCCGCGCGTCGGACACCTTCGGCGCGAGCGGCCGCTCGCCGAACGTCCTCCGCATCGTCGACGGCCCGGTCGAACCGGGGACGGCCGCCCGCGTCCACACCGGCAGCGACGTGCCCGACGGGGCCGACGCCGTCGTGATGGTCGAACACACGGAACGCCTCGGCGACGAACTCGAAGTGTTCGACGCGCTCGCGGAGGGCGAGAACGTCGGCGAGCGCGGCGAGGACGTGCGTGAGGGAACGCCGCTGTTCGAGGCCGGCCACGAGCTTCGCCCGTCCGATATCGGCCTGCTTCGCTCCGTCGGCGTCGAGGAAGTGACGGTGTTCGAACGCCCCCGCGTCTCGGTCATCCCGACCGGCGAGGAACTCGTCGAGTCCGACCCCGGCCCCGGCGAGGTCATCGAGACGAACGGCCTGACCGTTTCCCGACTGGTCGAGCGCTGGGGCGGCGAGGCGAGCTACCGCGACATCGTCGTCGACGACGCCGACCTGCTCCGCGAGGCCGTCGAATCGGACCTCGACCACGACGTGGTCGTCACCACAGGCGGGTCGTCGGTCGGCGAGCGCGACCTCATCCCCGAGGTCATCGACGACATCGGCGAGGTGCTCGTCCACGGCGTCGCCCTCAAACCCGGCCACCCCGTCGCGGTCGGCGTCGTCGAGGACACGCCGGTCGTGATGCTCCCCGGCTACCCGGTCGCCTGCGTCGTCAACGCGTTCCAGTTCCTCCGGCCGGTACTGAAGCACGTCGGGTCGCTCCCCGAGCGCCCGCTGCCGACCCAAGAGGCGACGCTCACCAGGAAAATCCCGAGTTCGCCCGGTACGCGGACGTTCGCCCGCGTTCGACTCGACGCGTCGGGCGACGAGCCGACCGCCGAGCCGACCCGGACGAGCGGGTCGGGCATCCTCTCCAGCGTCGCGCTCGCGGACGGCTGGGTCGTCGTCCCCGAGGAGATAGAGGGCTACGACGAGGGCGACACGGTCGCCGTCGAGGGCTGGGAGTGGTCCGCATGAGAAAGCAGTTCCGCGACCTCGCCGCTCCCGACGAGGCGCGCGAGGCCATCGCGTCGCTCGACCTGACGCCCGACGCCGAGACCGTGGCGCTCGACGACGCCCGCGGCCGCGTCCTCGCCGAGCGCATCGACGCCGAACTCGACGTGCCCGGCTTCGACCGCGCGAGCATGGACGGCTACGCGGTCCGCGCCCGCGACACCTTCGGCGCGGACGAGGCCGACCCGGTCGAACTCGACCTCACCGGAGCGGTCCACGCCGGAACCGAACCGGACGTGACGGTCGAGTCCGGAACCGCCGTCGAAATCTCCACCGGCGCGGTGATGCCGCCGGGCGCGGACGCCGTCGTCATCGTGGAGCGAACCGAGGAGCGAGACGGCTCGCTCGTCGTCTACTCGGCGGTCGCGCCGGGTGACAGCGTGATGCCCGCCGGGACCGACATCGCCGCCGGCGCTCGCGCGCTCGGCCCCGGCACGCGCCTGACGCCCCGCGAAATCGGCCTGCTGTCGGCGCTCGGCGTCGACGAGGTGCCGGTCCGCGGGAAACCGACCGTGGGCATCGTCTCGACCGGCGACGAACTCGTCCGGCCGGGCGACGAACTGCGACCCCAGGCGGGCGAAATCTACGACGTGAACTCCTCCACCATCGCCGCGGGGGTCGAGGAGGCCGGCGGCGTCCCGAAACTCTACCCCCACGCGGGCGACGACTACGAGGAGATGGAGCGCCTGCTCCGCCGGGCGGCCGACGAGTGCGACCTCGTGCTCTCGTCGGGCTCGACCTCGGCGAGCGCGGTCGACGTCATCTACCGCGTGGTCGACGAGCGCGGCGAACTCCTGTTGCACGGCGTTTCCGTCAAGCCGGGGAAACCCATGCTCGTCGGCACGCTCGGCGAGGGGAGCGCCTACATCGGTCTGCCGGGCTATCCGGTCTCCGCGCTCACCATCTTCCGGACGTTCGTCGCGCCGGCGGTCCGCGACGCCGCGGGCCTCCCCGAGCCCCGGACCGCGACGGCCGAGGGGACGATGGCCGCCCGCGAGCGGTACGCGGAGGGACGGACGCGGCTCATGCCGGTCGGGCTCGTCGCCGACGGCGACGGGAACACGCTCGTCTATCCCGTCGATAAGGGGTCGGGCGCGACGACGAGCCTCGTCGAGGCCGACGGCGTCGTCGAGGTCTCGGCCGACGTGGAGTATCTCGCGGAGGGCGAGTCGGTGACGGTCCACCTGTTCTCGCCCGACGTCCGCGCGCCGGAGCTGCTCGGCGTCGGCGAGGACGACCCCGCGCTCTCGCGCATCCTCGACCGCGTGTCGTCGCCGCGGTATCTCCCGTTCGGCTCCCGCGAGGGCCTGCGACGGCTCCGAGACGGCATCGCCGACGTGGCGGTCGTCGCGGGCGACCGAGGCGACGCAATCGACGACATCGACGCGGTCGAACTCGGCTCGTGGACCCGCGAGTGGGGACTCGTCGTCCCCGCCGGCAACCCCGACGGGGTGTCCGGGCTCGCGGACCTCGTGGACGGCGACCTCCGCTTTATCAACCGCGACTCGAACTCCGGCCTGCGGACCGACCTCGGCAACGCCGTCGCCGCCCTCGCCGACGAGCGCGGGACGACCCGCCACGAACTCACAGAGGCCATCGAGGGGTTCGACCGCGGGACGAAGGCGTTCGAGAGCCCGGCGCGGGCGGTCGCCGCCGGCCGCGCCGACGCCGGGCTCGGCCTCCGCGCGACCGCGGACTCGCTCGGCCTCGATTTCGTCTCGCTCGGGACACAGCCGGTCGCCGTCCTCGCGAACCCCGACCGGACCGAGAAACCCGGCGTCGACTCGTTCCGCGACGCGCTCGCGGCGAGCGACGATGTGTTTGACGCCCTCGCAGGGGTCGAGAGGAGCCAAACGCCGCGGTAACCCTTTAGAAAGTCGCCGCGAGCGGTTCAGATATTCGCGTTCCGCTGAAGTATAAACTAAGTGGAACGTTTTTATCCACGTAGCGTGTATAACTGGTATATGAACCGCCCGCTGAAGGTCCTACACGTCGACGACGACCCCGAGATGCTCGCCCTCTCGGCCGCCGCGTTCCGCCAGCTCGACGCCGTCTCCTTTCTCACCGCCGAGTCGGCGACCGAGGCGCTCGACGTCATCTCCGCCGAGTCGGTCGACTGCGTCGTGAGCGACTCGCTCGTCCTCCCAAACGGAGTACCGCTCGTCAAAGCCGTCCGACAGGAACACGCGGACATCCCGATCCTCCTGTTTACGGCCAAAGAATGGCCCGAGGTCGCCGACATCGCCTCGACTGCCGGCGTCACCGAGTACGTCCAGAAAGCCGGTCCCGGCGATCTCGCGACGGTCCTCCAGCGGGTCCGCGACCTCGTCGACGACGACAGCGTCGACTCCGCGCTCGCCGTCGGGGCCTCCGCGGTCACACAGGCCCTCGAAGAACACGCCGACGCGACCGCCGAGGCGTCGTTCGGCGTCGACGACAACTGGGAGCTCGTCGGGCAGTGGCTCGGCGACGAGGAACTCGGCATCGTCATCGTGGAGGCCGTCGAGTCCTACGGCGGACTCTCGGCCATCGAGACGCCGCTGTACGAGTACATCGACACCGACGCGCTCGAAGAACTCCTCCGGCCCGTCGTCGAGGACGAAGAGCGCCCCGGCATCGAGGTCCGGTTCCCGTACGAAGACGTTCAGGTCGCCGTGACGAGCACCGGCGACATCTTCGCTCGCCCGTCGACCGAGCGGACGCTGTCCTGAGCGTCGGTTCCGTTCTTCACTTTTCGCCCCGTCGCCGCCGGAGCGCCGTTGAGCGGAATCGCCCGACTCAGTCGGACCGGACGAGGTCGTCGAAGCTCTCGACGCGGTACTCCCCGAGCACGCAGCGCCCGCGGTGTTCCGGGCCGTGGCGTTCGACGTGGATGCCGTCCAAGCCGGCGTTCCACGCGGCCCCGATGTCGCTTTCGCCGTCGCCGGCGAGGACGCCCGCGGTGCCGCCGTCGGTCAAGAGGCGGTCGTCCAGCCCCAGTTCGCCGATAGCCTGCCGGACCGGCGCGGCGTCGGGTTTCCACCCCGTCTCCTCTGTACAGCAGACGACGGTATCGAACCAGTCGCGCACATCGAGGCGGTCCAACACGGGGTCCGTCAGGAACTGCTGGCAGTGGGTGACGATGCCGACCGGGCGGCCGGCGGCGTGAATCTCTTGGATGAGGCGCTCGGCGTCGTCGTGGAGGTACGTCACTTCTGCTCGCTTTGCGGGGTCTTCCTCGCGGTGGAACGCGGGCCAGAACTCGGCGGGGTCGATGCCCCACTCGCGGAGCATCGGGTCGCGCGCGCCGCCGAGTCCGTGCCAGATGGTCTCGGCTTCGCGGTCCGTGAACTGACGGCCCAGTCGGTCGCCGACGCGGTCGAACACGTCGCGCGTGTACGACCACTCGGCATCGACGAGGGTCCCATCGAGGTCGAACAGCCAGAAATCGTAGTCATCGGCGACCATTCGGACAACAAGGTACGTCAGGCATGGATAAATGTCTTCCCCCGCGTCACGAACCGCTCGATTCGACGCGAATCGCGCTCCCGAAGTACTTGTGGAGCACCTCGCGGACCGAGTCGGCGTTGAACGCGTCGAGGTCCGCGGCGACGGCCTCGCGGAGGGCGTCCAGCGACGCCTCGTCGGTCCGAAGCTCCGCGAACGAACACGAGACGACGGGCACGTCGAGCCACGACGCCGCGAGGTCGCGGGCGTGGCGCTCGTCGTTCACCTCTCCCCGCCACAGCGCGTCGCGGAACAGCAGCCAGCCCTCCTCGCCCGGCGGCGGCGGCGTGACGCGGACCGTCGTCTCGAACTCCCGCGGGTCGGTCTCGACGCCGGCGGCCGAGTCGAGGCGGAAGCGGACCCGGAAGACGTAGGTGAGCGCCGCGGTCTCCCCGCCGCTCACAGCTCGTCGTCGAACAGGTCGGCGAGTCGGAGGTCCTTGTCCGTGATGCCGCCCTCCTCGTGGCTCGTGAGGCGGACTTCGACCTCCTGGTACCGGATCGTTATCTCGGGGTGGTGGAACTCCTCTTCGGCGACTTCGCCCACGCTGGCGGCGAACGCAACGCCGTCGAGGTAGTCGTCGAACTCGTAGACGCGGACGATTTCGTCGCCGTCGCGTTCCCAATCCGACCCGAGCTGTGCGTCGACTTCGTCGTCCGAGAGCAGGTCTGCCATGCCGAACCCGTCGGGTGGCACCCCGATAAGGATTCTGCCGGATTGTCAAGTTGTGTCCGCGCGGACGACGAACCGCGGCCCCGTCAGGAGTCGTCGCCCGCCGCGCTCGCGGCCGCGGACGACGCGCCCCGTGACCGACACCTCGTCGCCGCGGCCGACGGTTCCCGTCGCCCCGCCGCCGCCGAACGCGACGTGGCCGGCCGGCGGGACGCGGACCCGGACCTCCCCAGTGCGGTCGCGGAGGACGAACGGGCGCGTCGCGCGGCCGACGACCGCGCGGTCGCCGTCGCCTCTTCGGTCGCCGTCCGCGTCCTCGACGTCCGTCCAGACCTCGACCGCCGGCCCGTCGCCCGCGACTCTCGCGACGGTGCCGACGACGGTCGCCCGAGCGACGCCGTCGAGGTCGCACACCCGACGTCTCGGGGTCGCGCCGACGAGGCGGCGACGCGCTCGCGCCCGGAGGCGATTCACGAGATACCGGCCGACGGCCGAAAACGCGCTGGCCGCGGCTCGTCGGCGGTCGGCGTCGAGACGGGAGCGGCGCGCGAGGCTCGTCGCTGACAGTCGGCGTACCATCGACGCGGAGTGGTCCCGCGTTCGGATAAGAACGTTCGCCCGCCGTCCGCTTCGGCCGCCCGTCAGTCGTCGGAGAGCTGTTCGAGGACGCGCCGGGGCACCTCGCCTTCGAGCGCCTCGCGGTCGAGGTCCTCCGGCGGCTCGCCCGAGAACTCGATGGACGGCCCGGACGGCTCGGACGGCCCGGCCGAGTCCGACGCCCCGAGGTCGCCGAAGCCGGGGTCGAACAGCTGCATGGCGGTCTGGATGGTCGTCCAGTCGTCGTCGCCGGCGGCGTCGCGGAGGCTCTTGGTCGGCGCGGCGAGGATCTGGCCGACGAGCGCGTCCGCGAGCGACTCGACCGTCTCGCGCTGCTCGTCGGTGAGCTCGCCCTGCGCTTCGAGTTTCGACAGCGCCGTCGACACCTCGCGGCGCTTGACGTGCTCCGCGGCCTCGTACATCGAGCTGATGGCCTCGTCGGCGCGCTTGCGCTTGTAGGCGGCGAGCAGGCGGTCGAACTCCTCGTCTATCATCGCCTCGACCTCGCGGGCGGCGCGTTCGCGGCGCTCCGCGGTCCGGTCGGTCACCGTCTCCAAATCGTCGATGTCGCGGACGCGGACGCCGTCGATATCGCCGGCGGCGGGGTCCACGTCCCGCGGCTGGGCGATGTCGATGAGCATCGTCTCGCCGGCGTCGTCCAACTGCTCCGGCGTGACGACGTAGTCGGGACTGCTCGTGGCCGTGATGACGAGGTCCGCGTCGCGGAGGCGACCGCGGAGGTCGCCCAGTCCGGCGGCGGTCGAGACGCCCGGCACCTCGCGGGCGAGGTGGCGGGCGTTGGCGACCGTCCGGTTCGCGACGACGAGGTCGCCCACGTCGACCGACGCGAGCGCCTTGGTCGCGAGCGTGCCCATCTCGCCGGCTCCCACGACGAGGGCGTCCACCTCGCCGACGGGGGCGTCGAGTTCGGCCCGCGCGAGCCTGACGGCGGCGCTCCCGAGGGAGACCGCACCCTCGTTGATTGCCGTCTCGTCGCGGGCGCGCTCGCCGACGTGGACGGCCTTCATGAGCGCGTCTTCGAGCATCGGACCGATGGCGTCCCGCTCGCGGGCGGCCTCGATGCCGGCTTTGACCTGTCCGAGAATCTGGTCTTCGCCGAGGACGAGCGATTCGAGCCCCGACGCCACCCGCATGAGGTGGCGCAGGGTCTCTTCGTGGTCCATGTAGCGGACGCTCCCGTCTCGGACGTCGGGAGCGAAGTCGTCGAGCGCGCGGCGGCCGTCGGCCGCGTCGTCGGTGACGACGTACGCCTCGGCGCGGTTACACGTCTGCAGGGAAAACGCCTCGGTGACGCCGTCGCAGGCGAGGAGCCGTTCGACGACCGTCCGAACGTCGTCGCTCGACGCGGCCTCGATCTCGCGAACGCTGGCCCGGTCGTGGGCGACGCTCACACCGGAGATGACGCCCGAATCTCTCATGAATCACCTCGCTGTGTGTCTCGTATCACGCGCGCTGCCTCTCGTCGGGGGTTTGCATCGCCGGTACGTAAAGCCTTCCAAACTGACGGGTTTCGCACGACCGCGCGAATCGCATCACGGCGCTCTGTTGGCGACCGGTCGGACGCCTTGAGCTCCGCGCGAAGCTCCGCGGTCAGCGCGGCCATCTCGCCCGCCCCCGCCAGCTCGGATTCGATGCGCTCCCGGAGGTGCTTCGAGAGGGCCGGACTCGCCCCGCCGGTCGTGATTGCGACCGACACGTCGCCGTCTTCGACGGTGGCCGGGACGACCACGCTCCCGGCGTCGCGCTCGCCGCTCCGGTCGGCCCGGTTGACCAGCGCGCCGACGTCTCGGGCCGCCGCGACGACCGCGTCGTTCACCGCGTCGTCGTCGGTCGCCGCGACGACGAGCGCCGGCCCGAACCGCCCGACCCAGTCGGGAACATCCTCGGGTTCGGGGGCCGCTCGAACGAGTTCCGCGTCGCCGAACTCGCGGTCTCCGAACTCGGGACTGACGACGACGGTCCGCGCCTCGCGGGCGAACCGGCGGGCCTTCCGCGCGCCGACGGGCCCCCCGCCGAAGACGACGACGGTCTCGTCGGAGAGGTCGTGAACCAGCGGAATCATCTCACGCAGTGTTCGCCTCGGCTCGTTCGTCCAGTCTGATTCCCGTCTTCTTCAGGATGCGCGTCGAAAACAGGGTGTCCCAGTCGTCGTCGCCGACGTCCCAGTAGTCGCTCATGACCTCGCGAACCTGTTCGACGCGGGCCTCGCTCTCCGCCTCGGAGCGACCGTGTGTCATCGCGAAGAAGTTGTACGGCCAGACGCCCTCGTGTCGCGGCCGGCGGTAGCAGTGGGTGACGAACTCCAGCGCGGCGATTTCGGGGCCGACCTCCGCCACGAGGTCGTCGGGGACGTTCCAGACGGTCATCCCGTTTTCCGAGTAGCCGAGCGCGTAGTGGTTCGGGATGACGCCGACGCGGCGGACCTTCCCCTCCAGATTGAACCGTTTGATGGTCTCGACGACCCACGACGGCTCCTGTCCGAGTGCCGCCGCCACGTCGGCGTAGGGCGTCTCGGTAATCGGCAGGCCGCCCTGAATCTCCATGACGAGGTCGCGCTCGTCGGGCGTCAGGGTGCGCGCGTCCGTCGGCTCCACGTCGGGGCCGAGGTGCGAGAGATCGAGGTCGCCGTCGGAGACGGGGCCGTCGAGGAGGAACTTCGCGCCGACGTGGAACTCGCGGCGCTTGGGCATGTTGTACGTCGCTTGGCCCGTCTCGTCTTCGATGTCGCCGAGCACCTCGTCCACCCGCGACTCGTCGGCGACCGAGACGACGAACCACATGTTCAGGTGGGGGTGCTCGCGCTCGTAGTTGTGTGCGACCTCGCGGTGGGCGTTCACCTGCTCGGCCACCTCGTCGAACCGCTCGGGCGGCGCGTGCATGGCGACGAGCGTCGCCGTGCCGCCGATTTCCTCGGCGTTGACGAGCGCGCCGAACCGCGAGAGGACGCCCTCCTCGTCGAGCGTCCGAACCCGCTCGCAGAGGTCGGTCGCCGACACGTCCACCCCGCGCTCGCGGAGCGCGGCCGCGGCGGGTTCGAAGGGACGCTCGACGACGGGGAAGCCGCCCTGGAAGGCGTTGACGATGGCGCGGTCGAGACGAGAGAGGTCCGCGTCCGCCTGTATCATGGGCGTCACTCGGGATGCGAGGCGGATAAACGCCTCGCTTGTTCTCACCGTGACGAACCGGAGCGAACGCCCGGCGAACAGCCGGTGAACAGTCGACGCGAGCGAGTCGAGCACCCGCGCCCGTGAACTAAAAAAGGCGTTCCAGCGACGACGGGCCGCCCCCCGTCTCAGGGGACCGGCGTAACACGGTCGATGTCGTCGAGCGCTTCGAGTCCCTCGACGATGGCGTCTTGGTCGGCGATAGCCTCGTAGTAGAACACGAGGTCGAACGTGCCGTCGCGGACGAGCTGTTGGCACTCCCAGACGAACTCGTCGTCCTCGACGGAGAGGCCCTGGAACTGGTTCGACGAGAAGTCGGTGTCGTCGTTGCCGGCGTAAATCCACGCGTCGCCCTTCCCCGCGTGCTCGGCGATTACCTCGTTGATTTCGACGGTCAGCTCCTGCATCTCCAGGTCCTCGCGGCTGGTCAGGTCGGTGTGGACGATGGTCCCGACGAGTTCGATATCGCCGGGTTCGAGCAGCGCGAGGGTCCGCTGGTAGAGGTCCTCGTCGATGGTCTTGCTCATGTCCGAGTCTTCTCGGGGAGGTACAAACGGGTGGCGATTCGTCGTCCACCGTCGGAACCCGCCATTTTGGGGTGGGTCCCCGCACCACGCCGCACCGTGTGACGCGATACCCCACAAGACACATTGCCTCGGGAGACGACCGAGGGTATATGTTCGGGTGGGTCCGACGCGGCTTTCGACGCGCCTACGAGCGGGTGCTCGACCGGGAGATAGACGACGGACCGACCCACGTCGCCATCATTCAGGACGGCAACCGTCGGTACGCCCGGAAGAACGGCGACGACGCCCCCGACGGTCACAAGGCGGGCGCGCAGACGACGGAGAACGTGCTGACGTGGTGCGAGGAACTCGGCATCGAGGAGCTGACGCTGTACACCTTCTCGACGGAGAACTTCGACCGCCCGGACCACGAGCGCGAACCCCTCTTCGACCTCATCGAGGACAAGCTCTACGAGTTCGCCGACGCCGACCGCGTCCACGAGAGCGAGGTCGCCGTGCGCGCCATCGGCGAGGTCGACATGCTCCCCGACCGCGTCCGCGACGCCGTCGAGTACGCGGAGTCCCGGACCGCCGACTACGACGGCTTCACCCTCAACATCGCCCTCGCGTACGGCGGCCGGGCCGAACTCCTCGGAGCCGCCCGCGACGTCTGCCGGGCGGTCGAGCGCGGCGACCTCTCGCCCGACGAGGTGGACGTGTCGGCGGTCGACCGCCGCCTGTCCAGAAAGCCCGTCCGCGACGTGGACCTCATCATCCGCCCCGGCGGCGACGAGCGCACCTCGAACTTCCTGCCGTGGCACGCCAACGGCAACGAGGCCGCGGTCTACTTCTGTGCGCCCTACTGGCCGGAGTTCTCGAAGGTCGACTTCCTCCGCGGCATCCGCACCTACGAGTCCAGAGAGCAGTCGTGGCAGCGCACCCGGACCGAGCGCGCCGTCACGCTCGTCCGGGCCGTCGCCGAAGTCGAGTTAGAGGACGCCCGCACCGTCGCGGGTCGGCTCCGCGAGCAACTCCCCTCGTCGGGGGCCGACGAGGTGTCCGCCGAGTTGGCGAAGCGGACCGACGAGACGGCCGACTGAGGCCGACGCCCGCTGTTTTGCGGTTATCCGTCGCCCTGCGCAGCCCCGGCGTCGACGACGCGACCGTAGAACAGAATCGCGTCCGTCGGCCGGTCGCGGACGCAGAACAGGAACGGCCGGTCGAACCGGAGTTCGCCCCAGCTCGGCGGCAGCGAACTTTCGACGACGACGCCCGTCGCCGCCGCGGCCTCCGTTCCCTCCTCGTCCACGGAGACGAACGATTTGTGGAACACCTCGTCGATTGCGAGGCCTGACCCGTCACCCTCGACCATTCCGCCGAAGCCGGCGTCCGAGCCGAACGCGGCGGACATCCCGAGGTTCGACAGCGCCTCGGAGAGTTGGACCTCCGTCTCGAACTCGAACCGCGGGAGCACGACGTCGCCGATTCGCTCTCGCATCGCCTCGAAGACGCCGAACAGCCGACTCGCGGTCAGACTTCGCTCGAACGACTCGAACTCGCCTTCGTCCGGGAGCAGAAGCACCATCGACACGTCTCGCCCGACGTACGGGAGTTCGACTGCCTGCGCGCTCGGGAGATCGGCGTAGTTCGCCTTGAGTTCCTGCCGCATGAGCGGCACCGTCGACTCGGCCCCGTCCAGCGCGGTGAACGTCCCGTCCTCGGTGTCCTCGGGGTCGAACGTGTGGGCCCACTGCGCCATGAAGTAGATGGCGTTGGTGAGCACGAGCGCCGTGTCGGGCGTGACAGCGCCCGCCGGAAGCAGGTTCTCGATTCGGCCCTCCGTCCGGTCGGCGACCCACCCGTTGATTCGCGCTCGCTCGCCGTCCGGGTCGCCGGCGAAGTCGGCCCGCCGGAGCCCGGCCCCGTAGTTCGATTCGAGGCGGTCGAGGAACTCCTCCGAGAACGCGAACCCCTCGCGGCCCCACAGCGCGTTCGCCGCGGCCAGTCGGAAGGCGTCGGCTTCGCCGCCATCGACCGGGTCCCGAGCCGTCTCCCGCTCTTCGAGCGCCGCCCGAAGGTCCGCAAAGGCGGGGTGAACGTTCTCGCCGAGGGTGTAGTGGAGCGTCGCTTCCATCTGTTCGCGGGTCGCACCGCGAGCGCCCGCGTAGGTCATCGCCAACGCGACGGAGATGCTGTACGGCGAGAGGAACTGGTTGCCGCCCTGTTCGGACGCGACCTGTCTGTGCAGGTCGAGGGCGAACTCGGCGTTGCCGGCCGCGAGCGCGGCGAGTCGCTCGTCGTTCACGCTCGGTTCGCCGGCCGGCGGTTCGTCGTTCGGGGTCTCTGTCGACGTGTCCGTGGTCGCGGTCGCGGTGGTCGCCTCGGTGTCCGTCTCGGTCTCCGCGGACGGCTGACCGTCGCCCGTACAGCCGGCTATCGTCGCGGCGGCGAGCGCGCCCGACAACGCCAGCACCTCGCGGCGGTTCATGTCGGAACGTTCAGCCGTCTAACAATATGTCTTCTGTAAGCACAAACAGCGGTTTGAGAGACCACAGGGGTCACGCCGGCGGTCGAACCCGCCGTCGGAACGTCCGCCAGCAGAACCATCCCAGCAACGCGACGCTCTGGCCGAGCACGATGGCGACGAACTCGGCTTCCTGCCGGGGCCACAACACCAGCATCATCCCGATGTAGGCGACGGTCGGAACCCACGAGCGCCAGTCGTCGTAGCGCGATTCGAGGAACAGCCACGGCGGGACGATAGCGACGCCGACGAGCGCCCACGGCCAGTCCGGCGGGGCGGGCCGATTGAGCCAGAGAATGAGCAACAGCGAGAGCGCGAGGAGGACGTGGCCGTCTTCGAGCCACTCGCTGGACGGCGGTGGCGACGGGAGGAGGTCTGTCCTGTCGGTCGGGGTGGAGGGCATTGGGTTCGTGTTGCTACTCAATCAACATATCTGTGTGGTCGAGGAGAGCGCGTCGGCACCGCCGCCACGTGATTCGCCCTACCGGCCAAATCTCCGCTGACGGTCCTGATAGTCCCGCAACGCCCGCAGGTAGTCCCGCTTCCTGAAGTCCCGCCAGTTCACGTCGGTGAAGTAGAGTTCGGCGTAGACGGACTGCCAGATCATGAAGTCCGACAGGCGCTCCGCGCCCGTCTTGACCACGAAGTCGGGCTCGTCGGGGAACACGAGTCGCCGTTCGATGTCCGCGGCGTCGATGTCGTCGGGGTCGAGCGCGCCCTCCTCGACCTCCTCGGCCAGCGACCGGACGACCGAGGCGAACTCGCGTTTCCCGCCGAGACCGATACTGACCTGCACGGGGGCGTCGGCGCGCTCGGTGTCGCCCGGCTCTCGGAGCTCAACCCGGTGCGGAACGTCGAGGTCGCGGAGCTCGCGGGCGAGCGTCGGGACGACCGCCTCGTCGAGGACGCTCACGGAGATGGTGACGCGGTCGCTTCCGAACTCGAACGCCCAGCCGACGAACGCTTCGAGCGTGTCGTACGCGCCCTGTTCCAGCAGGTCGCGCTCGGTGATGACGAGCGCGACGTGCTCGGGGGCGTCGGCGTCGTCGAGGCGGAACCGGAGGGCGAGATAGGAGTCGTACAGTCCCACGGGAGTCGTTCTCGCGGCGATTCTCCTAACGCTTCGGGTTCGGCGTCACCTCCGCGGTCGCCGCCGCGGCACGGGTCCGTGACGCCGGCCCGCGGACCCGGTGTGGTGCGGTCGTCGGTGATGTCGGGAGGGTTAAGTGCGCGTCGGGGATACCGCATGGTGTGACTTCCACGGTACGGCGAGCGGGCGGATTCGCGGTCGTCGGGACGTTGGCCCTCGCGGCCCCCAGTCTCGGCGCGGCCGCCTTCGCGCCCTTCGCCGCAGTCGCGCTCTTGGCGGCCTTCGTCGTCGACGACGGCCCCCTCTTCGAGCTGTTCGCGCGCCCCGGCGACCGGCAGGACGGCCGGCTCAACGGACTCGCCGGGTTCGCGCTGGCCGCGACCGGCCTCGCCCTCTTGGCGACGGTCCCGCGCGTCACGATGCCGCTTTCGGTGTTCGCCGCCGCGGTGTTGATACTCGCCTACGGCAACCTCGGCGCGCGACTGGTGGGTTCGAGAACGTCCGACGAGTCGCTTCGCGCGGCGGGCTTCGTCGCGGCCGCGGTCCTCGCCGGCACCGCGGGACAGGTCGTTATCGCGTCGCTGACGGGCGACGCCGCGCTCCTCGCGCGATTCATCCTGCTTTCGGCCGTCGGCGGCCTCGTCGGCGCGGTGCTCAGGACGGCCCTCTACGAGCGCGACGACCCGCTCGTCATGCTCTCCATCGGCCTCGTCCTCTGGGGCGTCGAGGTGCTCGCGGGGCCGGTGTCGCCGACGCAGACCGGCGTCGCGCTCGCCCTCACGGTCGCGCTCGGCTACGCGGCCTACGCGCTCGGCACGGCCTCCGTCGCCGGCATGATAACCGGCGTGCTCCTCCTCCTCTTCGCGGTCGTCTTCGGCGGCTTCGGCTGGGCGCTCGTGCTCGTCTCCTTCTTCGGCGTCGGCGCGCTCGCCACCAAGTTCCGGTACGACAGCAAGGCCGAACGCGGCGTCGCCGAGGACAACGACGGCGCTCGCGGGACCGGCAACGTCCTCGGCAACTCGGGCGTCTCGCTCGTCGCCGTCGTCGGCTACGCCGCGGCGCAGACCCTCGGCTACCCCCTCGCCAGCGACCTGCTCGTCCTCGCGTTCGCCGGGTCGGCCGCCGCCGCGATGAGCGACACGCTCTCCAGCGAAATCGGCGGGCTGTTCGACCAGCCGCGGCTCATCACCTCGCTCAAACCCGTCCCCGCCGGAACCGACGGCGCGGTGACGTGGCAGGGCGAAGTCGCCGGCGCGCTGGGCGCGGCCCTCGTCGCGGGCGTGAGCGTGCTGGTGCTTCCCCTGCCGGCGCAGACGGCAGCCATCGCGGTCCTCGCCGGCGGCCTCGTCGGGATGACGGTCGATAGCCTGCTCGGGGCGACCGTCGAGGGGGCCGGCCTCGGCAATCAGGCGGTCAACTTCCTCGCCACGCTCGCCGGCGCGCTGGGCGCGGTCGTCGTCTGGATTCCGCTGTGACGGGGGGCGACGCGGCCGCGACGGGTGTTCGCCCCGCCCGCGCCGCCGACGTGCCGGCCGTCGAGTCGCTCCAGCGACTCGTCTCCCACCCGTCTCCCGACCTCTTGGACGCGTGGCCCGCCGTCGGCACGCTCCTCGTCGCCGTCGACGCCGCCGACCGGCCGGTCGGCTACCTCCTCGGTGTCGGCGCGCACCTGACCGAACTCGCCGTCTCGCCCGACCACCGGCGCGAGGGGCGCGCCACCGCGCTCGTGGACGCCTTCCGCGACGCGAGCCGCTCTGACGCCGACGCGGCCGACACGACTGACGCGGCCGACGCGCCGCTCACGTTGCTGGTCCATCCGGGGAACGACGGCGCGCGCGCCTGCTACGAAGCGATCGGGTTCCGCTTGGACGCCCGCGTCCCCGACGCGTTCGACGGCGACGACGGGCTTCGACTCGTTCTCGACTGACCGGGGCCGGTCGCCTCGGCCGGCGTCGCGGCGTGTCCGTTCTCAGTCGAGAAGCTGGTCCGCGGTTCTGACGCGGACGCTGACGGGCTTTTTGACGTACTCGCCGGCCGAGCGCGCCACGACGTGTTCGACGCCGCGCTGGGCCGCGATGTCGACGAGCTTCTGGCTCGCCTCGCCGTCGACGACGACGATTGCCGGGGCGGGGTCGGCGTACTCGACGGCGTCGTAGACTTTCTCGACCGCGACCTCGTCGGCGACGTCGAGGTCGGCGTCCAACAGGCGGGCCATGCCGCTCTCGTCGGCGATGACCTCCCGAACGTGGTCGGCGAGCGAGGGCCGTTCGTCCGCCGGTTCGACCGCCTCGGCGACGGCCTCGACCTCGGACTCGGTGAACACCTCCGCGTCGGCGGCGGCGTCGGCCGCCGCGTTCTCGCCCGCGGTATCGGCGGGCTTTTCGACCGCGACGGTGCCCCCGGTGGCCCCTTCGGCGGGCGGTTCGCTGACCGCATCGGCCGACCCGTTGGCCGGGCCGTCTGCGGATGGAGTCGACGACGCCTCAGTCGTCGGCGACTCCGTGCGAGGGTCCGTCGGGACCTCCCCCGTCCCGTTGACGGCGGCGACGGCGGCCCGGAAGTCCCCGTCGCCGTCGTCGGGGAGCGACGAGAGCGCGACCTTGTTCCGGAGGGCGCGGACGACCGACGCGCGGTCGAGGTCCTCGACCGACTGGCCGTCGGGCGCGAACGCGACGTAGTCCACGTCGCCGACCTGCGAGAGTTCGCGCAGGATGAGTTCGCCGCCGCGGTCGCCGTCGAGGAACGCCGTGACGGTCCGCTCTTGGGTGAGGCCGGCGACCGAGTCGGGGACGTTCGTCCCCTCGACGGCGACGGCGTTTTTGATGCCGTAGCGGAGGAGGGTGAGCACGTCGGCGCGCCCCTCGACGACGATGATGGCGTCGGAGTCGGCGACGCGGGGGCCGGCCGGAAGGCCGTGATACTCGGTGATGTCCTCGACGCGGACGCTCTCTTTGACCGCTTCGAGAATCTCGGTCGAGGACATCACGGTGTCGTCGAACGACTCCGTGAGGAGTTCCTTGGCGCGCTCGACGACCATCCGGCGCTTGGCCTCGCGCACGTCCTCGATGTTCGTGACCTCGATGACGGCCTGACAGGGACCGACGCGGGTCAGCGTCTCCAGCGAGGCCGCGAGGATGGCCGTCTCGACTTTGTCGAGGCTGCTGGCGATGGTCATCTGGCCGAACGAGTGGCCGTTCTCGGAGTCTATCTGTACGTCTATCCGACCGACCTTGGAGGACTGTTGGAGGTCGCGGAGGTCGAGTTCGTCGCCGAGGAGGCCCTCGGTCTGGCCGAAGACGGCCCCGACGACGTCGCTCCGTTCGACGACCCCGTCGGCGGAGATGGAAGCGTGAATGAGATATTTTGCAGTGTCGTCCATTGGTGAAGTCACCCCGTAGGGGGTGGTGATGTGATGATTGTGATGGCGTCATGGGTCGTCCCCACGAACGTCATTATATAAGTTGCGCCCGAGGGAAATATCTATCGTGGCCGACGATTCGAACGTCGGCCGGCCGATCGTCGCCGTCCGCGAACCCGCGTCGTCGCCGGCGAATCGCCGCTCTTCCGCCGCCGTCGACGACCGGCCGATTCGTTACGCCTCCTCGTCGGTTCGGTGCGCCGCGACGAACTCGCCGGCGTCCCGGCAGAACGCCGCGGGGTCCTCGGGGAAGTCGTGTTCGGCGACGGCCCACTCGACGAACCCCTCGCGGGCGGCCGCGAGACAGCGGTCGACGTCGAGGTCGCCCTCGCCGAGGTGGACCGGCCGCCCGCCGCGTTCCGCGTCGGCGTCGAC
Source organism: Haloferax sp. KTX1 (assembly GCF_902410085.1). NCBI lineage: Archaea > Methanobacteriati > Methanobacteriota > Halobacteria > Halobacteriales > Haloferacaceae > Haloferax > Haloferax sp. KTX1. The sequence continues at coordinate 45,176 of NZ_CABPRH010000007.1, forward strand.
CACCACGTCTTTGAGGTGGACGACCGGGGTCCGGTCGGCGTAGCGGTCGAGGTACGCGACGGGGTCGTAGCCGGCGGTGAGAATCCACGCGAGGTCCAGTTCGAAACCGATTCCCGACTCCTCGGCGAGTCGGTCGAGCGCGGGTTCGCCCTCGACCGTGACGAGTTCGTGGTCGTGGTTGTGGTACAGCAGTCTGACGCCCCGGTCGTCGCACTTCGCGGTCAGGTCGTCCAGCCGGTGTGCGGTCTCGTCGACCGCGTCGGCGTCGGCGAACGCCTCGGGCGGGAGATACGGCACTACGAGCGTCTCGACGCCGAGCGCGCCGTATCGCTCGCAGACCGCGTCGAGGTCGGCTTCGAGCTCCTCGATGGGGACGTGGGCGGCGGGCGCGGCGACGCCCGTCTCGTCGAGGGCCGCGCGGACCGCCGCCGCGTCGTCGACGCCCGCGAACTCCACGCCGTCGAAGCCGGCGTCCGCGGCGCGGCGAACGAGCGCCGCGGTCGGCTCGTCGAGGTCTCGAAGCGAGTAGAGCTGGATGCCGAAGTTCATGTCTCCCCGCTCGTCCGCGCCGCTGGAAACTGTTTCGGCGCTCGATTCGCCGCGACCGACCGACTGACGACGGGACCGCGGCCCAGCACCGCGGCCGTGACGTGGGTGGTCTCGGTCATTCGACAGCCATTGTTGAAGAAAATAGTTCTTCAATCGGGGGCAACGTAGGTCGATAGAGTAAGATTCACGCCTCGTTATCGATTATCGTTCCTACGAATGACGCGAGTACGCATCGACTACCGCTGGATTGCCGTCTTCGCAATCCTCGTGACGTTCGCCGTTCCGTGGTTCCTCTGGGGCGACAGCAGGGTGTTCGCCGGCCTGCCGCTGTGGCTCTGGTGGCACATCGGCTGGATGGGGCTGACCGCGGTCGTCTTCCACCTGTTCACCCGGACGGCGTGGGACCGCGGCATCGTCGGGGAGGGGGAGAGTCGCTGATGGTCTCGGCGCTCGGCGTCCAACTCGGCGTCGTCGGCGCGTACCTCGTCGTCGCGCTCGCGGTCGGCCTGCTCGCCTACCGGCTGACCAGCCGCGACGCGGAGGACTACTACCTCGCCGGTCGCTCCATCGGGACCGTCGTCCTCCTGTTTACGACCTTCGCGACGCTCCTGTCGGCGTTTACGTTCTTCGGCGGCCCCGACCTCGCCTACCGTGCCGGCCCCGAGTGGATTCTCGTCATGGGCGTCATGGACGGCGTGCTGTTCGCCATCCTCTGGTACGTCGTCGGCTACAAGCAGTGGCTCGTCGGCCGCGCCCACGGCTACGTCACCCTCGGCGAGATGCTCGGCGACCGCTTCGGCTCGACCCGCCTGCGCGCCGTCGTCGCCGGCATCAGCCTGTTCTGGCTGTTCCCGTACGTGATGCTCCAGCAGATGGGCGCGGGGGAGGCCATCGTCGGCCTGACCAACGGGATGGTCCCGTACTGGGCCGGCGCGGCCGGTATCACCGTGTTCATGATCGCTTACGTCGTCATCGCGGGCCTCCGCGGCGTCGCGTGGACCGACACGCTTCAGGGGCTGTTCATGCTCGGCGTCGTCTGGCTCGCGGTCGGCTGGGTCGCGGCCGCGGCCGGCGGCCCCACGGCGCTCTCGAACGCCCTCGCCACGAACGAACCCGAGTTCCTCTCGCTCGGCGGCGGCGTCTACTCGCCGCAGTTCATCATCTCGTCGGCCGTCACCATCGCCTTCGGCGTGGCGATGTTCCCGCAGATAAACCAGCGCTTCTTCGTCGCCAAGTCGAGCGCGGTCCTCAAGCGCTCGTTCGCGCTGTGGCCCGTCCTCGTCGTCCTGCTTTTCGTGCCCGCGTTCATCCTCGGCACGTGGGCCGCCGGCCTCGGCGTCACCGTGCCCGAGGGCGCGAACGTCCTCCCCGTGCTCCTCAACGAGTACACGCCGGTGTGGTTCGCCGCGCTCGTCATCGCCGGCGCGATGGCCGCGATGATGTCGTCGTCGGACTCGATGCTCCTCTCCGGGTCGTCGTACTTCACCCGCGACCTCTACCGCCCCTTCGTCAACCCCGACGCGAGCGACGCCCGCGAGGCGTGGCTCGCCCGCATCGGCGTCGCCCTGTTCGCCACGCTCACCTTCGTCGCCAGCCTGTTCCGGCCCGGCACGCTCGTCTCCGTCGGCGACACCGCCTTCGGCGGGTTCGCCCAGATGGCCCTGCCGGTCATCGTCGCGCTCTACTGGTCGCGGACGACCCGGTCGGGGATGTTCGCCGGCATCCTCGGCTCGCAGGCGTTCTACCTCGCGCACGTGTTCGTCCCCGCGATAGAGGTCGGGTCGATGACGCTGTTCGGCGCAACGTATCTCACGTGGGACTACGCCCTCTGGGGCATGGCGCTGTCGGCGCTTCTGACCGTCGGCGTCTCCGCGCTGACCGCCGCCGCGCCCGAGGAGAACCAGTCTCGCTTCACCGACGGTCTCCGGGCCGACTGACGCCGCACCGACCCGTCCGCGACTCCGCGCCGACCCGTCCGCTTTCGCCGCAACGAACCTTATCTTCCTGCGCGAGTAACCACCTCCCATGCCCGAAGAAGTGCTGTTCGAATCCGAGAACCGACAGACTCGCGCCGAAATCGCGTCGTACCTCCGCACCGTCGCCGACAAACTCGACGCGGGCGAACCCATTACGCTGAAATCAGGCGACCAGACGGTGACGATGGAACCTCCCGCGTCGCCGACGTTCGAGGTGAAAGCCGAGCGCGAGGGTCCCGCGGGCGGTCCCTACGAACTGAGCGTCGAGTTCGAACTGGAGTGGGACGAGGGCGCGGAGGACGGTGCGGACGCGAGCGGCCTCGAAATCGAGTGAGGCGGTCGAAAATCGCCTCCGGCGACCGCCGAATACGGTTACTCTTTTGACACCGCCGCGAGTCGTCGGTGACTCATGCAGATTCGACCGCTTCGGGCCGACGAGGTAGAGGCACTAGTGGACGACCTGTGGCTCCCGTTCGCCGACGAGATGGGCGACGTCGACGACTACGACGCGCTGGCCGAGGACGTCGATGCGCGCGCCGAGGCGCTCGACTACCGGGCCGAGCGGGTAGACGCCGAGGGCGTTCAGACGTTCGTCGCCGTCGCGGACGGGGAGTCGGCGGCGGAGTCCGGTCCCGCCCCTGACTCCGCCGAGGGGTCGCTCCGCGGTTACGTCACGGTCGCCGCGTCCGAGTCGCCGCCGGTGTTCGCCCGCGGGTCGGTCGCCAAGGTGAAAGACCTCTACGTCGCGTCCCCGGCGCGGGGCGAGGGCGTCGGCACGGCACTCCTCGAACGGGCCCACGAGTGGGGCCGCGACCGGGGGTGCGAGCGGGCCGCGCTGAGCGTCCACGCCGACAACGACGCCGCCCGGTCGTGTTACGAGTCGATGGGCTACGAGACGCGCTACCTGAAGCTCGACCGCCCGCTCTGAGCGCGGGAACGGAGGCGGCTTCGACCGCGAAAATGAGGGCTGAGCCGCCGTTTCGAGGCCGAGTTCGCCCCTCGAACCCGAACCCTCAAAGCCGCTGGCTCCAACTGACGCGCATGAACGAGTCGGGCCACCAAGTGCTCATGGAGCAGGACGTGCTCCGCCACCGCCTCGACGATGGCGACCTCCCCGACTGGGCGAGACAGCACTACGAGACGTTCCACGAGACGATGCTCGGCGACCGCGACGGCGCGCCGTTCCCCTGTTACTTCGGCATCGAGTCCGAGCGAAACGGCGACGCCCTCTACACGTTCGTCGATTCGATGACCGACAAGGACGCGCTGTTGGCGCTCCGCGAGACGCTCCTCGAATACCTCGACGTGTACCCGGACTACTCCGAGGCGTGCTCGCTCGTCGCGTTCTTCAAGCCGCCGGCGGAGGACCTCACCGAAGCCGACTACCACGAACGCCTCTGGCACGTCCTCCAGTTCCTCCACGTCAACGACCCCGAGCCGTGGCCGGCGGACATCCCGACCGACCCCGACGACCCGACGTGGGAGTTCTCCTTCGGGGGCGAGCCGATGTTCCCGACCACTCGCGCGCCGTTCTACGACGAGCGCGTCAGCCGCTACTGCCCGTGGGGGCTCGAAATCACCTTCCAGCCGCGGGCGCTGTTCGACGGCATCACCGCCGACACCGAGGCCGGCCAGCAGGCCCGCGCGGTCATCCAGAACCGCATCGAGGAGTACGACGGCGTCTGCCCGCACGCCGACCTCGGCGACTGGGGCGTCGAGGGCGACCGCGAGTGGCCGCAGTACATGTTCTCGTCGGACGAGTCGCAAGCCCCCGACGAGTGCCCGATTCGCATCACTCGCGAGCACCCGAAAACGCCGGCGGCCCCGGCGGACGACTGATGGCGGGGTCCGATTCGAGGGTCGGCCGATGACCGCTTCCGACCTCCCGGCCGATGCCGTCCTCGTCTGCGTCGATATGCAGGTCGGCTTCGACGACCCCGCGTGGGGCGACCGCAACAACCCCGAGATGGAGGCGCGCGTCGCCGACCTGCTCGCGGCGTGGCGCGCGGCCGACCGCCCGGTGGTCCACGTCCGCCACGACTCCACCGAACCCGACTCGCCGCTCCGGAGCGACCGCGAGGGCTTCGCGTGGAAACCCGAGACCGAACCCGCCGACGGCGAACCCGTGTTCACGAAGCGCGTCAACAGCGGCTTCATCGGCACCGACCTCGAAGCGTGGCTCCGCGAGCGCGACTATTCGACGCTCGTCGTCTGCGGCCTCACGACCGACCACTGCGTCTCGACGACCGCCCGGATGGCCGAGAACCTCGGCTTCGACGTGTACCTCCCGGCGGACGCGACGGCGACGTTCGACCGCGAGGGCTACGACGGCGAGCGCTTCTCGGCCGACGAGCTGCACCGCACCGCGCTGGCGCACCTCAACGGCGAGTTCGCCACCGTCGTCGAGTCGGCCGACCTGTCGACGACGCGGTGAGCGGCTGGCGGCTCCGACGGGCTCGCCGTCGGTCGGCCGCAGAGCTGTGGCTAGTTTTACATCTCCGCGCCGAAAGCGACGCACATGGACCGCCGATTCCTCGCCGTCGTCGGGGTGTTCGACCTGCTCATCGCGGGCGGCCTCGCGTTTCTCGGCGCGCTCGCGCACCCGCTTTCGTTCGCCCGGGTCGCGCTGTTCGTGGCCGCCGGCGTGCTGTTGGTCGTCTCGGGACTCCGCGAATCGGTCGCTCTCGGGTCGACGACCCTCGGATGGCACGTCGTCGCGGGCGCGGGCTACGTCTGCTTCGGGTTGGCAATACTCGTGAACGGCCTCTCGTCCGTCCTCGACGCCCGCGGCGACCCCTTGTTCGGTGGGCTGTCCGCGCTTTTGCTCGCCCCTGTGATGCTGTTTATGGGCATCGATTACCTCCGCGGCGGCGTCCACTTCGACCTCTCGACGTTCGAGTGAGCGTCGGCGTCGACGACCGCGGGGCGTCGAGGCCGGCGTAACCCAATTCAGTTTCTCGAACCGGCCACTGTTCCGTCTCTCGATTACGCAAATACATTTCCCCGTCGACGCGGAATCACCACCCAATGGGCGTCTCGTTCCCGTACGGCGACGAGCTCGCGGTGGACTTCGAGTGGCACGAGTTCACCGGCGCGGTCGGTGATTCGGTTACGGTCCTTCCCATCGTCGTCGCCGTCGCCCGCCTGACCGACCTCTCGCTGGCCGTCGTGCTCGTCTGGTTCGGCGTGTTTCAGGTCGTCTGGGGGCTGTACTACGCGGCCCCGCTGTCGGTCGAACCGATGAAGGCGCTCGCGGCGCTCGTCCTCGCCGAGACGGTCACGACCGGCGAGGCGCTCCTCGCCGGGTTCGGCCTCGGCGTCGTCCTCCTCGCCATCGGTCGGACCCGCTCGCTCGGTCGCGTGAGCCGGTACATCGGCGCGCCGGTCGTCCGCGGCGTCCAGTTCGGCGTCGCGCTCGTCCTCCTGTCGACCGGGCTCGAACTCGGCGCGGCCGACCTCCCGCTCGCCGGGCTCGCCGTCGCGGTCGCCGCCGTTTCATTCCTCACCAGACGCTCGAACGTGAGCGCGCTCGCGGTCCTCGCGGTCGGCGGCGCGGTCGCGTTCGCCGACGTGGGCCATCTGTCTCTCGCGGTCCCCTCGGTCGGCGCACCCCGGCTGTTCTCGCTCGACAATCTCTCGTTTTCCGTCGCTGAGGCCGCAGTCGCCCAGTTGGCGATGACCGTCGGCAACGCCGCGCTCGCCACGTCGGTCCTGCTCGCGGACTACTTCGACCGCGACGTCTCCGCCGACGAACTCGCCACCAGCATGGGCGCGATGAACCTCCTCGCGGTCCCCCTCGGCGGCTTTCCCATGTGCCACGGCAGCGGCGGCGTCGCCGGCAAGTACGCCTTCGGCGCGCGGACCGCCGGCGCGAACGTGATTCTCGGCGTCGGCTACGTCCTCGTCGCCCTGTTCGCCGCGGACGTGGTCGCCGCCTACCCCGTCGCCATGCTCGGCGTCGTGCTGGCGATTATCGGCCTGCAGCTGGCGCGGACGAGCCTGACCAGTCTGTCCCGCGCGGACGGCTACCCCCTCGTGGTCGCTATCGGCCTCGTCGGCGTCGCGGTGAACCTCGGCGTCGCGTTCGTCGGCGGCGTGGTGGCGTGGCTGGCGTGGGAACGGTGGGGCCGCGCGGTGTGGGACGAGGTGTGATAGTCGGGTCAGTTGGTCGGTTTCATAACCGACCCCGCCCACGTACCACGTATGCAGACGCACATCGTTCCCGTCGGGTTCGACTACGACCGACTCATCGCGCCGCTCATCCGCGATCAGTTGGACGTGGACCGCGTCATCCTCCTCGAAGGGGCCGTCGGGAGCGAGGCGAACGTCGAGTACTCGCGGAACCTCTCGGGCAAACTCGAAAAGGACTTCGAGAACCTCCTCGGCGCGGAGACGGAGCGCGTCATCGTCGACGACGTGTACGACTACGACGCGGCGTTCGAGCAGGCGTACGACCTCATCAACGCGGAACTCGACGCCGACGACGAACTCCGCGGCGACGACGACGAACCCGGCGAGGTGTGGGTCAACGTGAGCGCGATGCCCCGCCCGGTCTCCTTTGCCTTCGCCACCGCCGCCCACTCCATCATGGTCGAGCGACAGGCCGACCGCGAGCGCATCCACACCTACTACACGGCCCCCGAGAAGTACCTCGAAACCGAACTCGCCGAGGAGTTGCGGACCGAGCGCGCGCTCCTTTCGGACCTCCTCGACTCCGGCGAAATCGACGCCGACCGCATCCGCGAGCGCCTCGACGCCACCTCCGACCTGCTGTCGGAGTTCGACGAGCGCGGGACGACCATCGGCGCGAAGCAGATAGACGGCCGCCACATCGTCGAACTCCCGGTGGCCTCCTTCTCCAACGTCAAGCCGTTCGAGGAGGTTATCCTGTTCAAACTCGGCGAACACGGCGAGTTCGGCTCGGTCTCCGAACTCGCGGAGGCGCTCGCCCGCGAGATGAACGAGGAGTACACCGACTCCTTCCGGTCGAAGGTCATCTACAACGTCGATCGCCTCGGCCCCGGCGGCAAGGGCTACATCGAACAGGAGGAACGCGGGAAGTCCTACCGGACGCGCCTCTCCAGAATCGGCGAGTTGTGGGTCCGCGCCCACGCCGACAGCGACGAGTTCCGGACGAGCGAGGAGTGAGGCCGGCGGCGACGATAGTAGGACCTGACGACAATCTGATGGCGGTTTTGTGAGGTTCGAACCGGCGATACTCCAAGCTGACTCGGGCCGTGACGGTTATATCAGAATATTCTGGTAACTATCGAAGAACGGTTATGAGCTCCGGAGTGCTATACACTAGCACCCATGCCGCTATACATGGACGTACACCGGAACGTAGAGGGGAGTGCGAAAGACGTCGCCGAGGCCCACCGCGCCGACCTGGAGACGCAGGGCAAGTACGGGGTGAACTACAAACACTACTGGGTCGACGAGACGGACGGCGCGGTCTTCTGCCTCTTCGAGGCACCGAACAAGGAGGCCGGGGCGAAAGTCCACGAGGAGGCCCACGGCCTCGTCGCCGACGAGATATTCGAAGTCCAGCAAGGCGAGTAAGCGCGGCCGGCGCACCCCTCGGCGCGTCCGTTTGAAGCGACTGTTTTTCGGTTCTCAGAACCCCAGCCCCGACGGGTCAGCCGACGGCACGAGCGGGCTCGTCGGCAGTTCCGCCGGCGGCTCGGGGAGGTTGTACTCGCGGGGTGCCACGTCGTTCGGGCCGTCGGGGTAGAACACCGACGCGAGCAGTTGGATGTGGGCGCGGCCCGCGTCGAGTTCGAACTGGCCGCCGCCGTACAGCGACATCCCGCGTTCGGCGGCGTACTCGATGGTGTCGAACAGCGACTCGACCGTACCGAACCGCGAGGGCTTGACGTTCAGCCACGACGGCTCGAACGGCAGGCTCTCGACGGAGTCGACGCCGGTAATCGGGGCGTCCCACGAGACGCGGCCCTCGTGGCCGTCGAACAGCGGGCGCGTCTCGTCGGTGAACGCCGGGTCCTCGACGACGGCGTCGGGAAAGCCCGACAGCACGCGCTCGTAGAGGTCGGGGTCTGGGGCTTGGTCCACGTCGGTCCCCTCGTACTGCCCTTTGAGGTCGAGGATGCGGACGCAATCGCGGGCGGCGAGCGACGCCACGAGCTCGTCGTGCCAGTCGGTTGTCGGGTCGAGTTTGAACTCGCAGTCGGGGTCGCGGTCGAGGAGCGTCTCGACGCGGTCGGCCGACGGCGGGTCGCCGAGTCGGGTGCTCGCCACGAACCGAACCGGGTCGCGCTCGCGGTCGACCGCGCTTGCGAGGTCGGTGCCGGCCTGTCGAAGCGCGAGGTCGAGCCCGGCGGATTCGAGCGCCCAGCGCCGGTAGTGTGCGGCCGTCTCGCGCTCCGGCGCTTTCGTCGGGAACAGGTCGACCCCGTCGAGCGCCGCGGAGAAGTCGGCGAAGGTGTCGTAGCTTCCGGCGAGGTCGAACACGTCCGCGGGCGCGTTCGCGAGGGCGTCGTGGTCCTCGGCGTCGTAGGTCACGTCCTCGCCGCGGCCGACCGCGCCGTCGCCGGCGAGCGAGAACACCGTGGTCTTACGGAGAAAGCCGCTCGACGTGTCGCTCTCGAAGCGGTCGCGGGAGACGGACTCGACGGTCACCGGCAGGTCGGTCACGCGGTCGAAGAGGCGCATAGCTCGTCGGTTAGGGGCGGCGGGACAAAAGGCTACGTCCGAATCAGTCGACGACGCGTCGGTTCCCGGTCAGTCGATGCCGCCGCGTTCGAGCTTCGCGACCCGCGTCGCGAGCGCGAGGAACGTCGCCGCGACGGTCAGGAGAACCGCACCCGCCGCGGCGTACTCGTGGGCTGGCGAAACGTGCTGGACGACGCCGTCGACGATTGGCTCGGCCGGGATGAGCGTGTGGTGGGGCGTGCCCGCGATGGGGACGAAGTAGTCCACGAGGTCGTTGAGGCCGTACCAGCCGACCGCGACGAGAACGGCGAGACTCGGGAACTCGGCGTACCGCTGGATGAGGAACGCCTCGACGACCATGGCGAGGTGGCTCCAGAAGAGGAAGTTGTACATCGCCCAGTGGAGGTACGAGAACTCGCCTTTGAAGGCGAGGAGGACGTACGGCGTCCACAAGCCGAGTTTGAGACAGCCGAAGAACGCGAGGGCGTTGACGTACTCGTTCGAGCGCCCGAGTTTCCAGAGCGCGAGCGACAGCGCGATGAACAGCGTGGCGACGGGGCTATCGGGGACGAGCGGCCACATCGCGGTCGGTTCGATGCTGAACTGGTAGCCGTAGTACCAGAAGCCGAAGGCGGTCCCGACGAGGTTGATGACGACCACGAGCCACGCGATGTTGAGGCCGAAGTTCTCCAGCCACTCCGGCAGGGGTGCGAGCCACCGCGGCAGGTCGGTCCCCGCCGGGAGGTCGTCGTCGTCGAGCAGTCGGCGCAGTCGGGTCGCCGCGTCCATACCCACGCCGAAGCGGGGGTGGACAAAAGTGATGCCGGTCTCGGAGACTGCGGCCGGTGTCGGCGGGCGGGGATTACGCTGGCGGTACTGTTGAAATCCTCAGCCGCTGATAGCTTGCTGAGGGCGTGCTGAATACAGCGCGCATATGTTGCACGAGACGGGGGCTCAGTTTGATGTTGTATTCCTGTGATTCTCACCTAACTTGCGCCGGGTGATGACGAACGAAAGAGCGAGAATACTCGCTATTTCTGCCCCGATTGCCGGGAGAACCCGCCACAGTGGAGTTAGTTCAGAGAACCCAGGTCTCGGATACAAGACTGCATCAAAGTAGCCAAAGCGATGAAGCGTCATGAACAACAACGCGGCTACGCCGACTAATGCGAACACAGTAACGAGGGCCTGAAGCGTCTTGTTCAGTGAGTTCTTCCGAGTCCACAACAGCCAAAACGACGAACCGGTAAGCGCGACTCCGGCGAGTATGAAGTCGGGTGTTGTGGAGGGTGGAACCATGTCACCAAGGGTGACTGTATCCTTATCGACTTTTTGGGAAATCCTGAGAGAAATTGAGTTGGCTCGTGCTGAGCTCACACTCTACGTTCAGCTCGGGTGTTGCGAAACCAGTCGAGATGGCCACATCGAGAACTGCGTCTGTGCGGTCAGTCAATCAGTTCTTCCGGTGCAACACCACCGTGATCAAGCAACTCTCCGTCGAAGGTAACCATGGTCGCATCAACATCGTTCGCTAATGCGAGAAGCACGCAGTCCATTGTATAGAGTAGATTGTCTTGCTGTAATCCATACGCTGCAACCTGGTCGCTGATTTCGGGCGCGTAGATGTCCACGCTACTGTAGATGTCTGATAACACTGCCTCGACTCGATCTTGCTCAACACGCTTCTTCTTTGTCATCACTGACCGAATCTCCATGAGGTTTAGAATAGAAGTACAGAACTCGTGGTCCTCGTTGAGCAACTGTGTCGCGATTTTGCCACGACCCGGTTCGTCAGTTAAACTAGCGATGAAAACGTTTGTATCGACGAAGACCTTCATTCTCGTCTTCGTTCGTCACGTACCGCCGCAACAGAGTCGATGTCCACGTCTGCAAGTCGGCCTGATAGGAGGTCGCCAAGTCGTAGTCGTGGTTCGTCGTTATCAGACGATTCGTCGGTCCAATTCGGCAGCGTTGCGTAGCTACCCATTGCCGGTAATTGCGGACGTGCCTGTAAATCATTTTCTCTGTGAGAGGGTTCGACTCCCCAACCTCGGTCAGACTGTTCTCGATTTGCTGAACTCGCCCTCTGAGTGTTGCACGCTCCATCTGTCAAAAGCTGAGTAGTTCAACAGAATCACGACACCCCGACCCGCCCACCGCGAAACACGACCTGTGCGGAATGCGAACGGTTGACGGATGGAAGCGACCGCTTAAGTAAACCCAGTCGCAAGCGACGGCTATGCCAGAGGAGACCGACCTGGAGGAGCTTCGGCGCGGGACCGAACTCGTCAAGCGCGGGTTCGCCCAGATGCAGAAGGGCGGCGTCATCATGGACGTCGTGGACGCAGAGCAAGCGAAAATCGCGGAGGAAGCCGGCGCGGTCGCCGTCATGGCGCTCGAAGCCGTCCCGGCCGACATCCGCAAGCGCGGCGGGGTCTCCCGGATGGCCGACCCCGACACGGTCAAAGAGATCATCGACGCCGTCTCCATCCCGGTGATGGGGAAGGCGCGCATCGGCCACTACACCGAGGCGCAGATTCTCGAATCCATCGGCGTCGACATGATAGACGAGAGCGAGGTGCTCACCCCCGCGGACAACGACTACCACATCGACAAGCGCGAGTTCACCTCGCCGTTCGTCTGCGGCGCGCGCAACCTCCCCGAGGCGCTCCGCCGCATCAACGAGGGCGCGGCGATGATTCGCACCAAGGGCGAGGCGGGCACGGGCGACGTGAACCAGGCGGTCACGCACCAGCGAACCATCAAACACCAGATTCGCAGCCTGACCGGCCTCAACTTCGACGAGCGCGAGAAGTGGGCCCGCGAGCACGAAGCGCCCGCCGAACTCGTCCACGAGACGGCCGAGATGGGTCGTCTGCCGGTCGTCAACTTCGCGGCCGGCGGCATCGCCACGCCCGCCGACGCCGCGCTCATGATGTACCACGAGTGCGACGGCATCTTCGTGGGCTCCGGCATCTTCGGCGCGGAGGACCCGGAACAGATGGGCGAGGCCATCGTCGAGGCCGTCAACAACTGGGACGACCCCGACACGCTCGCCGACATCGCCGCCGGCATCGGCAAGGGTATGAAAGGCGAGGCGAACGTCGGCATGGCCGACGAGGACAAACTGCAGGGCCGCGGCGTCTGACGCGGCGGACCCCGGCGGACGCCACGCGTCTCACCGTCTCTGTTTTCGATTTCGATTTCGGTTCCGTTTTCGATTCCGTGTTGCTCTGGTCTCGGCTCGCCGCCCGTTTCAGGCGCTGAGTCCGGACTTCCCCGGCGCGTCGTCGGACGACTCCTCGCCGAGCAGGACGGTGACCGGGCCGTCGAAGTTGAGCATGACCGACTGCGTCAGGTCTCGGGAGATGAGCTTTCCGGCGGGCGAGCGGCGGCGACCGGCGATAAAGAGGTGGTCGCAGCCCTCCCAGCGGGCCGTCTCTAAGATGGTGTCCGCCTCGGGGCCGATGTCGGCGACGATGCGGTAATCGAGGTCCAGTCCCTCGAACGCCTCGCGGGCGACGCGCTTGGCGCGGCGGGTGGCCGACTCGATGGCCTGGTCGATGCCGTAGACCACGTCCGAGGAGCCGACGCTGGCGAGCGCCGAGCGGGTCCGCTCGAACTCCTCGTCCGGGAGGACGGTGAGGACGACGAGTTCCGCGCCGCTGCCGGCGGCGAGTTCGCCGGCCTCGCGGAGGATTCGGTGCGACCGCTTTTCGGGGGAGACGACGACGAGTGCTCGTTCCATGATTCGAATATATCGTGATGGTGAGAAAAGTCTTCTCGGAATCGTGCTACCAGCGACCGCGTCAACGCGTTACAGTGGCTCAGGAGCGAGAAAAGACGAGAATAGCGTGTGGGTGTGGTTCGCTCTGTACCACTCAGGATTCGAATACTTCGGCCCCGCGACCGACCCGGGTCTTGTAGGCGCGGGCGGCCACGTCGGCCTCGTCGAAGGCTTCGAGCATCGCGCCGGCGACGCGGGTGCGGTCGCCCGCTCGGCAGACGGCGAGGACCGACGGGCCGGCCCCCGAGACGGTGACGCCGGACGCGCCCGCGTCGAGGGCGGCCTCGCGGACCTCGTGGTAGCCCGTTATGAGTTCCGCTCGCGCGGGCGTGACGACGCGGTCGTCCATCCCCGCGCCGACGAGGTCGGGGTCGCGGCGACACATCCCGACCGCGAGGGTCGCCGCTCGGCCGACCGTGTGGACCATGTCTTCGATACTGGCGTCGCTCGGGACGACCCGTCGGGCGTCGCGGGTCGAGACGGCGATTTCGGGGAGACAGGCGACCAGCGGGATGTCGGCGTCGACGGTCGTGACGCCCTCGTCGGTCGCGACGGTGAAGCCGCCGAGGAGCGCGGGCGCGACGTTGTCGGCGTGGGCCTCGCCGGAGACGACGGCCTCGCCCTCGGCGGCGACGGGGACGAGCTCCTCCCGTGAGAGTCCGCGGTCGTACAGTTCGTTCAGCGCGAGGGCGGCGGCGGCCGAACTCGCCGCCGACGACCCGAGCCCCGAGGAGGGACGGACGCCCTTGTCGATGCGGATGTGCGCGGGGGCGTCGAGCGCCTCCGCGACCGCGCCGACGACGTTCCGGTCGGGGTCGGTCGGGATGTACTGGCTGCCGACGCCGGTGACTTCGATCGTCGTCCGGTCCGCCCGTTCGACGTGCACGATGTCTGCGGGGCGGTCGAGAGCCACGCCGAAGACATCGAACCCACTTCCGAGGTTTGCGCTCGTGGCGGGTGCGCGGACCGTAACCATGCCCCGCTGTTGCCTTATCGCAGATAAAAATGTGGCGAACGTCGCAACGACCCGTCTCGGTCGCTCGGCGAAGCGCGCCGACGCGTCCCGCGGTCGGTGACGACGACGTCGGCGGACCCGGCCAATCAGAAAGGACTTTCCACCCGACGCCGAACGTCGGGGCATGATAGGCATCGTCGGCGGCGGCATCGCGGGCCTCGCCGCGGCGTACCGGCTCCAGAACCGGGGCCACGACGTTCGAGTCTTCGAGGCGGCCGACTCCCTCGGCGGTCTCGCGGCGACTTACGAGACGAACGGCGACGACATCGAGAAGTTCTACCACCACCTCTCGAAGTCCGAAGAGACCATCGTCGAACTCGCCGAGGAACTCGGCCTCGGAGACGACTTGGAGTGGCGCATCGGCAAGAACGCCTACTACGTCGACGGCGTCGTCCACCCGCTGGACACCGCGTGGCAGATCGCCGCGTACCCCCACATGAGCCTCTACGACAAGTTCCGCCTCGGCATGCTCACACAGGGTATCGACGTCCGCGGGGGCGTCCCCGACTTCGACGCCTACGAGGAACTCGCCGAGTACGAACACACGCCCATCGAGGAGTTCGTCGTCGAGCACACGACCCGCGGCGTCTACGACAACTTCGTCGACCCGCTTTTGGACGGGAAGTTCGGCGAGCGCAAACACGACGTGTCGGCGTCGTGGTTCCTCGGGCGCGTCCGCTTCCGCGGCGAGCGCGACCTGCTTCGCGGCGAGAAACTCGGCTACTTCGACGGCGGCTTCGCGCCCTTCATCGACGCGCTCGTCGAGGCGGTCGGCCGCGAGCACATCGAGACCGGCGCGCGCGTGACGTCGCTCGACACCGACGGCGAGGAAGTCTCGACGCTGACCGTCGAGACCGACGACGGGACCGAGAGCCACGAGGTCGAGTCGGTCGTCGTGGCGACGATGCCGAACGTGCTCGAAGACCTCACGGGCTTCCCCTGCGACATCGACTTCCAGGGCGCGGTCTGCGGGCTGGCGACCATGTCGGAGTCGCTGATGGACACCTACTGGCTCAACATCGCCCACGACGCGCCGTTCGGGTCGCTCATCGAGCACACGAACTTCGTGCCGAAAGAGCGCTACGGCGGCGACCACCTGCTGTACGTCGCCAGTTACGTGCAGGGGCCGCACGAGGACCTCTGGCAGATGAGCGACGAGGAGGTCGAAGACGCGTGGTTCGACGAGATCGAGGACATGTTCCCCGACTTCGACCGCTCGGCGGTCGAGGAGTTCGAAATCGCCCGCAACCCGCGGGCTGGCCCGGTGTACGAGCGTGGCTACCTCGACCTCGTGGTGCCGTACGACCTCGGCGACGACGTGGCCGAGGGCGTCTACTACGCGGGGATGGCGTCGGAGGCGCAGTACCCCGAGCGATCGCTGAACGGCGGCATCGTCGCCGGCTACGAGGTCGCAGACCGCATCGACCGCAGCCTGTAGCCCGGTCTCAGCCCGGTTTTCTCGGAGCTATTCGCGGCATCTCGTCCCCGAGTGTGCCGTCGTCTCTCGTGCCGCGATATCGCACACTTACCGGCAATCGGTTTCCCGATCGCAACTTCTTTTTAAGTAGCTGACTGACTAGTCAGTTAGTGAGTGCAGACGAAACGACGGACCAGTCGGTCCCCGACGAGGTCCACGAAGAACTGATGGCCGCGACCTACCGGGCGCTGTGCGCCCACGGCTACGCGGACCTGACGATGCAACGAATCGCAGACGAGGCCGGAAAGAGCAAGTCCCTCCTCCACTACCACTACGGGACGAAACAGGAGCTGCTCGTCGCGTTCCTCGGCTACCTGTTCGACCGCTTCGAAGCGCGGGTCGCCGCGACCGAGGGCGACGCCCCCGAGGCGCGCCTCCGGGCCCTCCTCGACAAGATGGTCCCCGCAGCGGACGACGACCGCGACTACGACCGCTTCGGACTGGCGCTCAACGAACTGCGGACGCAGGCTCCCTACGTCGAGGCCTACCGCGAGCAGGTCGCCCGCAACGAGGCGGTCATCCGCCGCCGCCTCGCCGACATCATCCGCGAGGGCGTCGCGGAGGGCCACTTCCGCGAGGTCGACGCGGACCGGACCGCGTCGCTCCTGTTCGCCGCGCTCGACGGCGCGCGCCTCCAGCGCGTCGCCGTGACCGACCCCTCGGGCACCGAGACGGCGAGCCAGTCCGCCTTCGACGCGCCGACCGAGGTCCGCGCCGCCCTCGACGAGTTCGTCGTCGAGAACCTCGTGCGCGAGGGGGGCGACGAATGAGCGCGAAGGCCCGCGACGTCAACCTCGTCGACGGCGACCTCGTCAAGCCGATGTTGGTGCTGTCGCTCCCGCTCGTCTTCTCGCAGATCATGCAGGTGGCGTACAACCTCGCCGACACCTTCTGGGTCGGCCGCGTCGGCTCCGAGGCCGTCTCGGCGCTGTCGTTTTCGTGGCCGCTCGTCTTCCTCATGATCTCGTTCGGCGGCGGCTTCACCGTCGCGGGGACGGTCCTGGTCGCCCAGAACAAGGGCGCGGGCAACCACGGCGAAGTCGACCACGCCGCCGGCCAGACCCTCGGGTTCGTCATCCTGCTTTCGGCCGGGTTCGCGGTCATCGGCTATCTGCTGACGCCGATACTGCTCCCGCTCATCGGCACGACGCCCGGCACGGAAGTCCACCAGTTGGCGGTCGAGTACACGCGCACCATCTTCCTCGGCGTCGCGTTCATGTTCGGCTTCTTCATCTTCCAGGCGCTGCTCCGCGGGTGGGGCGACACGAGGACGCCGATGTACCTGATGGGTCTCGGCGTCGTCATCAACGTCTTCCTCGACCCGTTTCTCATCCTCGGGTTCAATGCGAACCCGATATTCGGCCTCGTCGGCCTCGAAGGCCTCGGACAGTCGCTGTTCGCCGCGACCGGCTTCACCGGCTTCGGCGTGCAGGGCGCGGCCATCGCCACGGTGTTCTCCCGCGGCGTCGGCGCGCTCGTCGGCTTCTGGCTCCTGCTTTCGGGTCGGGTCGGCATCAGCCTCTCGCCGCGCGACCTGATTCCGGAGCGCGAGACGGTCGAGCGCATCGTCCGCATCGGCGCGCCGTCGAGCATCGAGCAGTCCACCCGCGCGCTCGGCGTGACCGCCCTCACGGCGCTCGTCGCCTACGCCGCGGTCAACGCCGGCGGGGCCAGCACCGAGACCGCGGTCGCCGCGTTCGGTATCGGTAACCGCCTCAACTCGCTGGTCTTCCTGCCGGCCATCGGCCTCGCGCAGGGGACCTCGACGGTCGTCGGCCAGAACCTCGGCGCGGACCAGCCAGACCGCGCCGAACGCGCCGTGTTCTGGGGTATCGGCATCATCGTCGCCGCGCTGGTGTTCGTCTCCGCCGCCGCGTACCTGTTCGCCGAACCCATCGTCTCGGTGTTCATCCCCGGCGAGGAGGCGGTCATCGCCATCGGCGTCGACTACCTCCGCATCATCGGCCCGACGTTCCTGTTCCTCGGGGCGTTCAACGTCGTCAACGGCGGGTTCCGCGGGAGCGGCTCGACCCGGACGGCGATGGTGTTCTCGCTCATCTCGCTGTGGGTGCTGCGCATCCCGGCGGCGTTCGTGCTCGTGGAGTTCTTCTCCATGGGCCCGACCGGCATCTGGTACGGCATCGCCTTCTCGAACGTCGGGGTGGCGCTGCTCGCGTTCGCGTGGTTCACCCGCGGGACGTGGAAAAACAGCGTCGTCGACGTCGGCCCCCGCGTGCCGACCGACGACTAAGAAACGACTCCGCGCGGCCCCTTTTAGGCGGTCTTCTCGTCGGTGCCGTCGACCTCCTGCATCCCCGGCGCGGCCGACACGTCCACGTCCTCGGGTTCGTCGGCCCCGCCGACACCGACTTCGCCGGAGTCGTCTTCGACGTACACGTCGTCTGCGAAGCCGCCCTCCGCGTGGGGGTGGTCCGGGTCGTCGAGCTTGTCGAGCGTCGCGGGCGCGTCCGGGATGTCGATAGTCCGGAACTCGCCGAGCGGGTCGGCGATGTCGATGCCGTGGCGCTCGAAGAACCCCTCGTAGCGCTCGTAGTGAGCCTCGATTTCGTCGACCGGAATCTCCATCATCTCGGTCCAGCCGTGGTTGTAGAAGTCGAAGTTGGCCTGGACGTGGGTTATCTCGCGGGCCTCGGCCTCGGGGTAGCCCGCGTCGAGCGCCGCGAGGTAGGTGTCGAACGTGCACTCGAAGAACGCCGCCATGTGGTCCTCGCGCTCGTCTCTGCGGTCGGGGTCGGCCCGCTCGCCGAAGATGCGAACGTGGAGGTCCACCATCTTCTCGGTGGCGATGTCGCCGATGACCGGCATGGTGAGCGCCTTCTTCGTCGCGAAGTGGCGGATGTTCTGGCGAATCTTCATTTCGTCGTTCGCTTCGGGTCGAATACACGTAAAGACCACGTCTCCGGGGACGACGGCGCGTTCGCCCCGAGCGAGACGGACGCGACCCCACCGCGACCCGCGAAGCTCCCGAACGAGATTTCACGACGTAATTTAATGCGGTTCGACCGCATGTGAGGGGTATGAGCGACTCCGCATCCGTCCGCGAGGACTCGGTCCTCGAATGCGACGACTGCATCTCGCCGGCCGAAGCGTTCGGCATCGTCGCCGACGAGACCCGACTCACCATCCTCGAAGCGCTCTGGGAATCTCCCGACCGACCCGTCCCCTTCTCGGAGCTCCGCCGACGGGTCGGCGTCGACGACAGCGCCCGCTTCAACTACCACCTCGGAAAGCTCCGCGGCCAGTTCGTCCGCAAGACCGACGAGGGCTACGACTTCCGGCACGCCGGCGAGAAGGTCGTTCGCGCCGTGCTCGCGGGGACGTTCAACGAGGACCCCGTCCTCCCGGCGTTTTCGGCCCCCGGCTCCTGCGTCGGCTGCGGCGGCTCGCTCGAAGCCGACTACGGCGACGAGAAACTCACCATCTCCTGTGCCGACTGCGCGCGGGTCCACGCCCGCGAGGAGTTCCCGCCCGGCGGCCTCGAAGGCCGTAGCTCCGATGCGCTCCTGTCGGCGTTCGACCAGCGCGTGCGACACCTCCACTGCCTCGCCGCCGACGGCGTCTGCCCCGAGTGCGGCGGGACGACCGGCACCTCGCTGTCCCGCGAGGCAGACCCGTTCGACCTCGACGTGGTCGTGACTCACCGCTGCGCCCAGTGCGCCTACGAGGCCGTCTCCCCCGTCGGGCTGGTCCTCCTCGACGAGTCGACCGTCCTCGGCTTCCTCTCGTCGCGGGGGAACGACGTGTGCGGGACGCCCTTCTGGCGGTTCCCGTGGGTCGTCGGCGACGACGCGCTCACCGTCGTCTCCGAGGAGCCGTGGCGCATCCGCGTCCGCATCGAAGCGGACGACGAGGCGCTCGTCGTCGAACTCGACAGCGACCTCTCGGTCGTCGACTCCGCCGTCGAACCTGTCGAGACGGTTGCATAAGTACGCTCCAGTAAGCCAGCGTACAGAAATGTGATTCAGATTACTATTATGGCGTCGGCGGTCGTCTCTCCAAACGAGGAGAACGACCATGTTCGACGACACTCACACCGGCCGCGACGACGTGCGAGAGACGCTCCCCCGCCGGTACAGGACGCTTTCGGAGGCCGCCCTCGTCGCGGTCGCGGCGGTCGGCGGCGTCTTCACGTCGGGGATTACGGCGACGCTCGTCGCCCCGCTCGCTCCCGGCCTCGGCCTCGTCGCGCTGTTCGTCGGGTGGCCGGTCGGCTTCGTCGCCGGTCTCGTCGGCGTTCGCGGCGTCGTCCGTGTGGCTTCCGCCGGTCGCGGCGTCGTCCGCGCCCGGCTCGGCCACGTCCGCAGTCCCAGCCGCGACGCCGTCGCTCGCGGTGGCGACGACGCGGAGGCGACGCATTCGGAGTGCCCCGCGGCCACCGACGGCGGCTTCGACGGGCGCTTCGGCGAGACGCGATAACCATCCGTACTCGGCTTCTGTCTCTCGATTTCGCTGGGGTCTCCGAGGGGGAAATCAATCATGAAGGAGATAGCAATCCACATTAACCCCGAATACAAACGTCGGGTCATGAGCCAATCGTACGTGATCGTCGGCGACGGTATCGCCGGGGCCTCAGCGGCTGAGACACTCCGCGAAGAGGAACCCGACGCCGACATCACCATCATCACGGACGAGGGCGAACCGCTGTACAACCGCATTCTCATCAAGGAATTCGCCAAGGGCAAACTGCCCGAGGCACCCATCTCCATCCACGACGAGTCGTGGTACGACGACCGCGACGTCGACCTCGAACTCGACACGCTCGTCACGGACATCGACCCCGAGGGTCACACCGTCACCGCCCACGACGGCACCGAGTACGACTACGACAAACTCCTCCTCGCCGTCGGCGGCACGCCGACCCAGCTCCCCGTCGAGAACTCCGACGCCGAGGGCATCCACCACTTCTGGACGTTCCAGGACGCCCGCGACATCAAAGAGCACATCGAGGGCGCGGACAACTCCGTCGTCATCGGCGCGGGCCTGCTCGGCATCGACCTCGCGGCCATCACGGCCGCCCAGGAGGTCGAGGGCAAGTACCTCATGCGCGGCAAGGCGTGGTGGCGCTACGCGCTCTCCGAGGAGGGCGCGGAGATCATCCACGAGGCGCTCCGCGAGCGCGACGTCGAACCCGTCTTCGACTCCGGCGTCGACCACTTCGAGGTCGACGAGAACGACCGCGTCACGACCGCCGTCGACCCCAACGGCGACCGCTACGACGCCGACTTCGTCGGCATCGCCATCGGCCTGAACTTCAACACGGAGATTCTCGGTGGCACCGACATCGAGTACGACAACGGCATCTACACGGACGAGTTCATGCGGACGAACCACGAGGACATCTTCGCGGCCGGTGACATCACCGAGTTCCACGACCTCATCCTCGGCGACCGCGCCCAGAACGGCGCGTGGGGCTCCGCCAAAGAGCAGGGCACCATCGCGGCCAAGAACATGGTCGACTACGGCTCCGAGGAGTTCCGCTGGGTCTCGTCGTACTCCATCACCCACTTCGACTTCCCGTTCCTCTCGTTCGGCCACCCGACGCTCGGCGACGACCACGTCGAGGCCAAGTACTCCGACACCGAGTGGCGGCGGCTCGCCATCAAGGACGGCAAAATCGTCGGCGGCGTCCTCATCGGCGACCTCTCGCCGCAGACGAAGTACAAGAAGCTCATGCGCGAACAGGTCGACGTGAGCGGCCAGAAGGAGGTCCTCGTGAAGCAGGATTTCCAGCTCGACGACCTCGAAGGCGCGGCGGCCGAACAGTAACCCGGGACACCGCGCCCGCTGTTTTCACCCGGTCAGCCGCGTCTGCGCGCGGCCGCCCGGCGCGGCGTCGGCTTGCCGAGTGCTTGCCCGCGTCGCGGTTCGCCTCTCGTTCTTGGCTCTCTTTCGCCCGTCGTTACGCGCCCCGACTGTCGCCCCACCGGCCAAACATTTATCACCATCCATGAAGTGTGTTACCACATGTCATCCAAAAACGGACAGCAACCGTCTTCTCCAGACGCCACCGCGCCGCCGACCGTCGCACCCGTCTCCGACGTCCCGCCCGGTGCGCGGGTCCACCACTTCGACGAGTTGAGCGAGCGGACCCAGCGCGCGCTCGCGGCCGCCAGTCCCGCCGGCCGACTCGACATCGACACGACCGCCTCGCGGCTCTCGCGGGGCGACGTCGTGGTGTTCACCGACTACGTCCGCGTTCAGTAATCTCGCTACCTCCGTCCCGTCGCCCGCGTTCTCCGGCCGACCCGGTCGCCCCCCGAGCCGTGCGGCCGTCTCGTCGCGTCTCGCGGACGGCCGGGACCGAAGTCGTTTTCCACGCGTCGCCGCCTATCGCCGGGTATGGCAACAGGTGGCGGCCAAGGAACGATGACGCTCGCGTTCGAACTCTCCGCGCTCAAACAGCTCGGCGACCCGAACGCGGCGTTTTCTGACGCCCGGACGTGGACGAAGTACATCGGCGTGGTGAGCGAGAAACCCACGTACGTCGTGACGAACTTCACCCGGAAAGAGCGAATCCGGCAGGACTTCTTCTCCGGACCGCGCGGCGTCAAAGAGAGCCTCGAAAACGTGATGCGCCAGTTCGACACCGACCGGCACGTCTTCGTCGGCACGTCCGACGAGGACCGCGCGGTGGCCGAGGAGACCGGCTGGGAGTACCTCCCCGTCGAGGACGCCGCCGAGGCCGCCGAGTGGGTGCTCGCCGGCGACGACGACGCCCCCGCCGACCCCTTCGAAGACGAGGGGCGCGACGACTGGCCCTAGTCGGAACACAGCGGCGCGTTCGGCCGCGATTCCGTTCCCCTATCGAAAGCACTAATCAGCAACGGCACTTCTTATTCTCCGATGAGTCACCAGTTGCCTGACGTACAGGCCTCCCAGCCGGACGTGACCGTCGGGCTGAGCCAGGTCGGCGTCACGGGCGTCGAGAAGCTCGTCAAGATAGCCCGCGACGGGAAGCGACCCCTCGTCTTGATGGCGGAGTTCGAAGTGTTCGTCGACCTCCCCGGCGGCCGCAAGGGCATCGACATGAGCCGAAATATGCAGGTCATCGACGAGGTCCTCGAAGCCGCCGTCTCCGAGCCGGCCTACCGCGTCGAGGACATGTGCGGCGACGCCGCCGAGCGCCTCCTCGCCAAACACGAGTACACGACGACCGCCGAGGTCAGCATGACCGCAGAGCTCGTCGTCCGCGAGGACACCCCCGCCAGCGGCCTGTCCACCCAGAGCACCGCCCAAATCATCGCCAGCGCCACCGCGACCGACGAGGGCACCCGCGAGGAAATCGGCGCGGAAGTGGTCGGCATGACCGTCTGTCCCTGCTCGCAGGGGATGTCCGCCTCCCGCGCCCGCGACGTGCTGCAGGACCTCGCCGTCGACGACGACACCATCGAGGAGTTCCTCGACACGGTGCCTCAGCCGGGCCACTCCCAGCGCGGCCACGCCACGCTCACCGTCGAGACGGAGGGCTCGCCCGAGGTCGACCTCATGGACCTCATCGACATCGCCCGCGACTCGATGTCGGCGCGCATCTACAACCTCGCGAAGCGCCCCGACGAGGACCACATGACCTACCACGCCCACGCCAACGCGAAGTTCGTCGAGGACTGCGTCCGCTCGATGGCCGAGCTGTCCATCGACGCGCTCGACCACCTCGGCGACGACGCGGTGGTCCACATGAAACAGTCGAACGACGAGTCGATTCACCAGCACAACGCGCACGCCGAGCGCGAAGTGACGCTGGGACAGCTCCGCGACGAGCTCGACGCCTGAACGCCCTCGACGCCCGAGACGCTCGTTTTTCGAATCCGACCCCGATTTCAGTTCTCGTTTCCGTCGCCGTGAGCCGCTACAGCGAGAGCGGTGCCGCTTCCTCCCAGCGCGGGTCGAACGTCGCCCGGAGGTCGGCGGCGAACTCGGGGTCTTTCAGGTCGATCATGGCGAACGCCTGTCCGGGGTCGAGGGGGTTCGGCACCTCGATACAGACCTCCACGTCGTCGATGAGGTTGAACACGCCCGTGACGTTCTCCGCGGTGCGCGCCCGGAAGTTCGGCGCACTCGACAGTCGGTTCACGTAGCTCTGTCCGACGCTCTCGGGTAGGCTGTCGACGAGACCGGGCGACATGAGCATCGACACTTCGACCCCGCGGTCGAGCGCGGCTTCCAGTTCGTCGACGACGAGGTTGCCGACGGCGTCGAGGTCGAACTGCGGCGAGGGCGTCCCGGCCACCATCACGAGCGAGTCGTCGGCCGCCGCGAGCCGCTCGACGAGCAGGTCGATGGTCTCGTCCGCGCCGACCGCGGCGGTCCAGAACTGGTCGTGGACCGGCTCCGCGGCGTCGAGTTCGTCGGTCAGCTCGGCGACGACGTTCTCGTACTGCTCGGCCTTCTCGGCCAGCTCTTGGCGCTTCGATTCGAGGAGGCGGTCCAGCGCCGTGTCCGGCTCGACGGCGACGTACTTCTTCGGCCGGCTGGCCGCTTGACTCCGGATGAGGTGGTACTGTTCGAGGCTGTTCAGCACGTCGTAGACACGACCCATGGGCACGTCGCTGGCGCGCGATAGCTCCTTGGCCGTCGTCGCCCCCGTCCGCAGGAGCGCACGGTAGGCTCGGGCCTCGTACTCGGACAGCCCGAGGTCTCGCAGACTGGTCATGCACCGTCCGTCACGTTTCTCCTTGATAAACAAACCGGATGTTTACACCCGCAGTCCGTTGCCGCCGGTCGCTGTCAGGCGTCGGGCGTGACTGAAGACACAGCCTCCATCAACTCCTCGGGAGTGGTTGCCTCCACCGCCGTCTCGCCGGCGCTGACGCGCGCGGTCCCCGCCGGGAGGTCGTCGGCGCCGGCGTCGGGCACCACGAGCGCCTCGTGGTCCGCGACGCGGAGCGCCGCCCGGTGGAGGTCCGAGCCGACCCCGTCGTTGAGTTCGACGAGGAGCGGGTCGCGGAGCAGTCGCGCCGCCGCGGTGCCGTAGGCGGCGACCTGCACGCCGATGCGGTCCCACGCGCCCGCGAACGCGGCGATAGTCTCCCGTGCCACCTCGCGGTAGCGTCCCTCGCCGGTGAGCGCCGCGAGGTCGAGCAGCGCGTTCGCCATCTCCACGTTCCCGTCGAGTGGGCGCAGTGGTGACGACAAGAGCGCCTCGCCGCTCGCGGGGCCGTCGAGGAACGAGCCCTCGTCGAACAGCTCGTCGATGGCGGCGTCGGCGACCGCGGCGGCGAGTTCGAGGACCGGTTCGCCCGCCACCGACTCGTCGCCGAGCACCTGCCGGGCACGGCAGGCCGCGGCGACCACGCGCGCCTGGTCTTCCAGCAGGAGGTCCTCGCCCGCGTCGCCGCCGGACCGGAAGTGGGTCACGACGCCGTCGTCGACGAGGTCCTCGGCGATTCTGTCGAGCGCGCGGGAGCCGAACTCGCGGGCCCGCTCGTCGTCGGTGAGCCCCGCCAGCACCAACAGCGCGTCCGCGGCGAGGGCGTTGCCGCCGGCGTACACCGTGAGGTCGGTCCGCGGGCCGGGCGCGTTGTCACGGCCCTCCTTTCCGAGGAGGTAGTAGTCCGTCCCCGCGGCGGGACCCATGCTCCCGGCGAACCCGGTTCCGGTCCACAGCGAGTCGACGAGGAAGTCG
Source organism: Haloferax sp. KTX1 (assembly GCF_902410085.1). Classification (NCBI taxonomy): domain Archaea; kingdom Methanobacteriati; phylum Methanobacteriota; class Halobacteria; order Halobacteriales; family Haloferacaceae; genus Haloferax; species Haloferax sp. KTX1. Next base: position 70,295 of record NZ_CABPRH010000007.1, read on the forward strand.
GCGGTCCCCGCGGCCGGATCGAGGTAGGCGTCCTCGCCGGTGTAGCGGTAGCCGTTGGCGAACGCCCGCAGGAGCGCGGCGTTCGATTCGAGCGTCTTCTCGCGGTTCGGCTTCGACCACGCGGCGTCGTCGGCGTAGCGGAAGAAGCCACCCTCGACGGGGTCGTACAGGCCGTCGCGAATCGCGTCGAGCGACCGGAGCGCCCGGCTTCGGTCGCGCTTCAGCGCGAACTCGACGGTCCGCGGGAGCGGGAACTTCGCGGCGTCGCCCCACCCGCCGTGGGCCTCGTCGAAGGCGACTTCCAACTGGCCGGCGAGGTGCGATTCGATTTGCGGCGACACCTCGCCCGCGGGCGGGAGGTCGCCCCTGAGCGCCCGCGGGAGCCGCCCGGCCTCTGCGCCCTTTTTGTCCCACACCTCGCGCACGCGGTCGACGACCTGCCGCATGCCGTCGGGGCCGATGAACGTCGCGCCCGTGATGGGGTGGCCGTCGGGCGCGAGGAAGACGGTCGAGGGGAAGCCGCCCATGTTGTACCGCTCGCGGATGCGCGGCTGGCGGTCCACGTTCACCCGAATCGGGACGAAGCCGTCGTTGAGGTTCGCCGCGATGCGCGGCTCGGCGTACGTCTCGGCGTCCATCTCGTGACAGTCCTCGCACCACGTCGCCGACAGCGAAAGCAGAATCGGCTTGTCCGCCGCTCGCGCCTCGGCGAACGCGTCGGGACCCCACTCTCGCCATTCGACGCGCGTCTCGTCGGTCATGTCCACCCATCCGCGGTGGACGCGGGTAAGCGCTTCGAGCCCTCGTGGCACGACCGGTCGCAGTCGGGTGGTCTGTCGGTCGGCCCCGCGAGTCCCTCGACGGCCCCCGGTCGGATTCGGGACACCGGCGCGTCGCGGGCGGGACAAAAGGGCTATGGGCCGCGACCCGGTAGTGTCGCCCATGCGAACGCGCACGCTGATGGCGCTCTTGCTCCTCATCCCCCTCTCCGACGCGTTGCTGCTCGTGGTCGTCGCGCAGTACATCGACCTCGTGCCGACCGTCGCGCTCGTCGTCCTGACCGGGCTCGTCGGGATGCTCATCGTCCGCGCCGAGGGGCGACACACCCTCAGAAGCCTCCAGTCGAAGTTCGCCGGGGGCGACCTCCCGACGAACGAGGTCATGGACGGCGGCCTGCTCATCGCCGCGGGCGCGTTCCTCCTCACGCCGGGGCTCGTCACCGACACCATCGGCTTCCTGCTCGCCATCCCCGTGACTCGGTACCCCATCCGCGAGGTGCTCAAGCGCTTCGTCGTCAAGCCGTACCTCGACAAGCGCGCCGACGGCTTCGTCACCGGCAACGTCTGGACGACCGGCTTCCCGCAGGGCGACTTCGGTCCCGGCGGCCCCGGTGGCCCCGGTGGCTCGCCCGGTCCGGGCGGCGGGAGCGGTTCCGGCGGAAGCGGTAGTAGCGGCAGTAGCGGCAAGGGCGGCAGCGACGGCGTCTACGACGCCGACCCCGACTCCTACCGGTTCGACCGCGACAGCAACGACTCCACGTAACGCGTCTTTCTCGCTTTCGCGTCAGTCGTTCGGTGTTCTCACCCGCGTAGCCGCGCGGTTCCCCCGCGCTTCGATTCGCGCAATCGACCGACGACGCCGACATTCACTAACACGCACCAACGCGCCTCCGAAAAGAAAGTCTTAAAATCAACAGCGCACAACGAGTGAATGCGCTTACCTGGGCCAATAGCTCAGTCAGGTTGAGCGCTCGGCTGATAACCGGGAGGCCCGCGGTTCAAATCCGCGTTGGCCCACTCCCATCGATAACGTTTCGTTGCCGATGCGAGTCAGGGGCTGAAACTCCCCGGCCACCCAACTTCTGCGGATACCACTGACCGAGAGAACGTTCGGTCCGTCGTTCGTGCCGTCGGGACGAATCAGCGACGAAGCCTCGACTCCGCCGACCGAGCGGCGACGCCCTCGGTACAGAAAATTACTACTGCTTGACTCAAATACCGCCCATTCATCGTAATCACGAGCCTATTTGCACAGAATCGTCTGTATTTATCGGCACATATCTGGTCGAACGGACGAATACAGAGAAAGCTATATCACGCAATAGATTGTGGTACTGAACAACATGGAATACGAACTCACCTGTCTGTACGGGTGCGGCCACACCTCCACGGCCGACTCCCGCGAGAGCGTCGGCGTTCTCGTGATGGAACACATGGACGACGAACACGACACGCCCGTCGACCCGCTCGAAGCGGGCGAGCTCGCGTTGAAGCGCTTCGACGGCGCGTCGCTCCGGCAGGCGCGGCAGTAGGAAACGTTCTGATTTCTGTTACGTCTTCCAATCCGAGTTTCTCTCGGTGACAACCGTCTCACGAGCCCAAGTGGCGGTTCAGTCTGCCGATTTCCTGCTTCGAGGGCCCACGGCCTCGGACAAATTTACTCAGTTCTGTATCCCAGTAGTATTAAATCCGTACACGCCATACGTGTTTGTGATGCCAACCATCGACGTCTCCGAACACCTGTACCGCCAGATTGAGTCCGCCGCCGACGGCGACGACCTCGACGCGGCGATGTGGAAGATGGTCGGCCGGTACCAGCGCGGTAACACGCCCGGCGACTGACAGGCTTCGGACCGACCCCGCGACCCTCGACCGCGCGTGCGGTCGTCATCAACCTCGCTCGCCGCGACAGCCCTTTCCGCGGCGAGTCCGTTTTCCGTTTTCTGAGAGGTCATCCCAGAGCGTCGTCTCAGCCGAGAAACCCGGTCACGCCGAGGCTTTCTGCGACCAGCCACGCGACGAACAGCGCGTAGGTTCCGAGGAGGAGGTACGACTCGCCGCGCGTCAGTGCCATCTCGGTTCGGAGGACGGCGAAGAAGACGACCGACGCGCCCGTGAGGAAACTCATCATCGGCACGACCTCCTCGAAGTTAATGACCGCGCCCCCGGCGACGAGGATGCCGACCGGGAGGGCGACGAGGAGCGCGAAGACGTTGCTCCCGAAGACGTTGGCGAGGCTCATCGGCGCGTTGCCCTGCCGGGCGGCCGCGACGCTGACGAAGGTGTCCGGCAGGCTCGTGCCGGCGGCGACGACCGTCAGCCCCCAGAGGAACGGCGACGTGCCGAAGGCGTCGCCGAGGCCGACCGCCGCGCGGACGAGCAGTTCGGCCCCGACAAGGATGACCGCGAGCGACCCGACGAGCGCGAGCCACTCGCGGCCCGGGTTCACGTCGTTGACGACGGCGGTGAGTCCCGCGCGGTGCTCCAGCGTGTCGTGGTACTGCATGAACAGATACAGGCCGTACAGCCCGAGCGGGATGAACGCGAGCGGGGGCGTGACGAGGCCGTCGAGGCCCGCGGTGTCGGCGGCGGGGCTGTAGATGACCGCGAGCGAGAAGGTGAGCACGAGGACGGCGATGGAAAGCAGGTAGAACTGCGCCTCCTTGTAGACGAGGTCGCGGTTCGAGGCGAGCCGCTGGCCCTCGCCGACGAGCGCCGACACGGCCGGGATGATGAGGATGTTGTAGACGGCGGACCCGACGACCGCGCCGACGCCGATATCGAACGACTGGTACCGGAGCGTGGCGATGACGATGCTCGATAGCTCGGGGAAGCTCGACCCCACGGCGGCGATGATGGCTCCCTGCACGATGGCGGGGAGGCCGTAGTACGCACCCAGCCGGTCTGAGGCCTGTACGAGCATGTCGCCGCCCCGCCACGCGAGGGCCGCGCCGGCGACCGCGAACGCGACGAGGACCGGAACAGATGGCACGCCCGCACTTCGGCGGCCGATAGCAAAAAACCGACCCGAACGGGGTCGCCGAACAGCGCCGCCGCGCAGTCGCCCGGTCGTCGGCGGTTCGCCCGCCGGGTCCGTCCCGCCCGCGCTCTCAGAACCCCTCGCGGAGGTACAGGTCCCGCTCTGAGAACACCGCGTCGAGGGCGTCGGCCGCGCGTCCGTCGGCGACTGCGAGGTGTTCGGTGCGGGCGAGCGCCTCGACGGACCGCGCGCCGACGAGGAGCTGTGAGAGCGCCCCGATTTCGACGGTCGCGTCGGGGGCGATGTCGTCGCCGACCGGTTCGACGCTCGCCTCGCCGTCGGCGACGGCGAGTCCGAACGGGCCGTCGTTCCAGTCGCAGCGGTCGTCTTCGACCGCGAGGACGAGGTCGCAGACGGTGTCGGCGGGCAACGAGACGGCTTCGAGGGCGGCCGACACGTCCACGATACGGACCATCGGCCCGGGCTTGATCTCCACCGTCGCCGCCCGCGGGTCGGTCAGGTCGTCGATGAGTCGGGTCGACGCGTGCTCCGACGAGAGGACGACCTCGTCGACCTGCGAGTCGTGGTCCCGCAGGAATCGGAGCAGTTGGGCGCGGGCGTCGGCGTCGACGGCGACGAGTTCCGCCACGGTCAGCGTCCGCGACTCCCAGTCGCCGGTCACGTCGTAGACGACGTAGCCGCGGAGGTCGCCGTCTCGCTCCCAGCCGTAGACGAACGGGTCGTCGTCCCAACCGCGGAAGAGCCGGTGTCGAATCCACCCCTCGCTTCGGTTCACCGCGAGGTCTGCGGTCGCCGCGGCCGCGTACACGCCCTCGACCCGCGCCCAGTCGTCGGCGTCGAGTCTGACGAACTCCCCGTCGGGGTCGGCGGCGACCGCCGCGAGCTCGTCGGGCGGGACGGTCGTCTTCGCGTAGTTGTTCGCCGTCGCCCAGCCGAACCGGCGGTAGAACGCGTACTTGAACGGCCAGAGGGCGGAGAGGTATCGCCCGGTGTCGCGGAACTCCGCGAGCAGGTCGTCGAGCATCGCGGCGATGTGGCCCCGTCGGCGCGCCTCCGGCGGGGACGCGACGGCGGAGACGCCGGGCAACGGATGCCACTCGCCGCGGACGCGGGCCGTGAAGTCGTAGAAGGCACAGACCGCGCGGAGCGACGCCGCGTCGAGGTCTCCGACGGGTGCGTCGCGCGGAGCGTCGTAGAACCCCCGCGGGCGGTAGCTCTCCGGGTCGGGAAGTCGCTCGTCCGGCCAGTCGGGACCGTTCTCGGGGCGGAAGGCGTAGTCGAGGAACTCGCGGTACGTCTCGCGGTGCTCCTCGGGGAGAGGGCGGAGATGCATACCCGCGGTGCGTCGGGCGGCAGTATATGTTTTCGGTACCGGGGGCACGTCGTCGAGCGATTCGACGGGGCTCGACGGGGGTTGAGACGTCGCTCTCCGAACCGTGCGATTCACGTCGCCTCGGTCCCGAGTGCCGCGTATGAGCGAGACGAAACAGTCGTTTCTGTCGCGGGGGAACCTCCTCCTCGCGGCGGTCGTGACGCTCGGCATCGTCCTCCCGGGCGTGGCGCGCCGCCTCCTCGGCGAAGCGGGCTACAACGATCTCGGGATGGTCGTGTTCACGCTCGGCTACGCGGGTATGGTCTTTATCGTCTGGTACGGGTGGCTTCGACCGCTCGACATCACCGGCCCCTCCGGGTAGTCCGCCGCAGTCCGTCGCGGTCGTACCGTTCCGAATCGGTGTCTGCCGACCGTCGGGACCGTCCCGACCGCTCGGTCGCCCCAATATCGGGGGGCTCGGCCCCCGGTTTCCAACGAGAATAACGGAACTTTGATAGTCGATTCGAACCGACCGAGAAAACAAGAATGCTTCCCCTTCAGCTCGTAGACACCTTCCTGCTCGACTACAACATCGGGCAGGCGCTGTTGCTCGTGTTCATCCTGTCGACGGTCGGCACGCTGCCGCTGAAGTCACGGCACGTCCTCGGCATCAACGCCACGCTGTTCGGGCTCATCTTCCTTCTGACCCCGGTGACGCTGGGCAAACCGCACTACATGTTCCTCGGCATCACGCTCCTCATCGTCGGCCCCATCGTCTACGTCTCGGGCCGCCGCTGAGGGGACGCCGCCGCGCGGTTCTCCTCCGGTCGCCGCCGTTTTTCGCCGACAGTACGACGGACAGACCGACCGCAACTGACGTTCCGTGTTCGTCTCGTTCCGCGCGCGCGGATTCCGAAGAACGCGACGTTTAAACGGCGAGAACCGCAACCCACGGGTATGTCTGAACCGAGCGTTCCCGGCGGCCGCGGGGCCGTCTTGGACCTCCCCTGCGGCGAGACGAAGCGCGTCCGGGAACTCGACTTGGGCAAACGGGAGTTCGACTGTCCCTGCGGCGACAGCCACGCCGTCGTGATGGACGTCCACCCGCCCGACCGCTTCCTCCCGGAGTTCCTCGTCGAAATCCTCCAGGAGACCATCGAGACCACGAGCGACGACATGCCCGAGTTCGGGACGGCCCACCTCATGGGCATCGTCTTGGAGGAGTTCCCCGAGGCCGTCGTCTCCGAGGACGTCTCGGAGGACGGCGAACTCGGCGCGGGCATCGTCTGGGTGACCGATTTCGATTCTCGACGGCTCCACGAGATAATCGTCGAACTCGTCGTGGAACTCATGGAACACGCCGTCAGCCACGCCGACGACGACGACGTCGTCTCGGAGTTCGAGTCGAAGATGCTGCAGTTCGACGTGAGCGAGTTCGTCGACCAGTACCGCGCCCAGCGCGACCTCGACCCCGAACCGTACATGTAGCGCGCGTCGAGCGCCCGCTTTTCGGTCGATTCGAAGCCGCGTGACCGCCGGGTCCAGCGTCGCCTTCGCGCCGTGGCTCACGACCCGCGGGTCCAGCGGAACAGCCGGCGGTTGTCGTTGTCGCTGAAGCCGAAGGGGGCGTCGGCGACGCGGTCAGTCTGGTCGGGTCGAACGGCGGCGTCGTGAATACCGCGGGCATGCGTAGCCGGTACTCGGATACCCGTCAAAAGCCTTCCCCGGCCACGACAGCGGCGTTCGGGGGCTTTTTCGAAATTCGCAATCGAGTTTCGGACCTCGTAATTTTTCGCCGGACTTATTACGATGTGCGGATTGGATTCCGACGATGACTGACGAGGACACCTCGACCGGGTCTCAGGAAGGCACGGAGGACCGGACGATTTTGCTCATCGGAAGCGGCCCGATCCAGATCGGACAGGCGGCGGAATTCGACTACTCCGGCGCGCAGGCCTGCCGCGCGCTCCGAGAGGAAGGCGCGCGAGTTGTCCTCGTCAACTCGAACCCCGCGACCATCATGACCGACCCCGAGATGGCCGACAAGGTCTACATCGAGCCCATCACGACCGAGGCCATCTCCGAGATTATCGAACAGGAACGCCCCGACGGCGTCATCGCCGGACTGGGGGGGCAGACCGGGCTCAACGTCACGGCCGAACTCGCGGAGGAGGGCGTCTTAGAGGAGTTCGACGTGGACATCATGGGCACGCCGCTCGACACCATCTACGCGACGGAGGACCGCGACCTCTTCCGCCAGCGCATGGAGAAGATCGGCCAGCCCGTCCCGAAGTCGACGACCATCTCGCTGGAGGAAGGCGAGGCGGTCGAGAACATCACCGAGGAGGCCCTCGAAGAGCGCGTCGAAGACTCCGTCGACGCCGTCGGCGGCCTGCCGGTCATCTCGCGGACGACCTACACGCTCGGCGGCTCCGGGTCGGGCGTCGTCCACGAGATGGACGAACTCGTCTCCCGCGTCCGCAAGGGCCTCCGCCTCTCGCGCAACAGCGAGGTGCTCATCACGGAGTCCATCTCCGGGTGGGTCGAACTCGAATACGAGGTGATGCGCGACGCCGACGACTCGTGTATCATCATCTGCAACATGGAGAACATCGACCCGATGGGGATTCACACCGGCGAGTCCACTGTCGTCACGCCCTCGCAGGTCATCCCCGACGAGGGCCACCAGGAGATGCGCGACGCCGCGCTCGGCGTCATCCGCGAACTCGGGATTCAGGGCGGCTGTAACATCCAGTTCGCGTGGCACGACGACGGCACCCCCGGCGGCGAGTACCGCGTCGTCGAGGTGAACCCGCGCGTCTCGCGGTCGTCCGCGCTCGCCTCGAAGGCGACCGGTTACCCCATCGCCCGCGTCACGGCGAAGGTCGCCCTCGGCAAGCGCCTCCACGAGATCACCAACGAAATCACCGGCGAGACCACCGCCGCCTTCGAGCCCGCAATCGACTACGTGGTCACGAAGGTGCCGCGGTGGCCCAAGGACAAGTTCACCGACGTTGACTTCGAGCTCTCGACGGCCATGAAGTCCACCGGCGAGGCGATGTCCATCGGGCGCACCTTCGAGGAGTCGCTTCTGAAGGCGCTGCGGTCGTCCGAGTACGACCCCGCCGCCGACTGGGACGAGGTGTCCGACGAGGAGCTCGAAGCCAACTACCTCGAAACCCCGACGCCCGACCGCCCGTACGCCATCTTCGAGGCGTTCGAGCGCGGCTACACCACCGAGGACGTGGTCGAACTGACCGACATCCACGAGTGGTACGTCGAGCGCTTCGGCCGCGTCGTCGAGGCGGTCGAGGCCGCCTCCGAGGGTGACTTCGCCGCCGCCGCCTCCGCCGGCCACACCAACGCCAGCATCGCCGCGGCGACCGGCACGAGCGTCGGCGAGGTCGAACAGAACGTCCCCGGCCGCACCTACAAGCAGGTCGACACCTGCGCCGGCGAGTTCGCCGCGCAGACGCCGTATTACTACTCCGCGCGCAAGCCCGAGTTCTTCCGCGGGCCCTTCGAGGGCGACTCGGCGGGTAACGAACTCCGCGTCGACCGCGACATGGAGAGCGTCGTCGTCGTCGGCGGCGGTCCCATCCGCATCGGACAGGGCGTCGAGTTCGACTACTGCTCGGTCCACGCGGTGCAGGCGCTCCGCGACATGGGCATCGACGCGCACGTCGTCAACAACAACCCCGAGACGGTGTCGACCGACTACGACACCTCCGACGGCCTCTTCTTCGAGCCCATCACGGCCGAGGAGGTCGCCGACGTCATCGAGGCCATCGACGCCGACGGCGTCATGCTCCAGTTCGGCGGGCAGACCTCGGTCAACATCGGCCACCCGCTGGAGTCCGAACTCGACCGCCGCGGCGTCGACTGCGAGATTCTCGGCACGACCATCGACGCGATGGACCTCGCCGAGGACCGCGACCGCTTCAACCGCCTGATGGACGACCTCGGCATCCTCCAGCCCGAAGGCGGCTCCGCGACGAGCGAGAGAGAGGCGCTCGACCTCGCAAACGACCTCGGCTACCCCGTGTTGGTCCGCCCGTCGTACGTCCTCGGCGGCCGCGCGATGGAAATCGTCCACTCCGACGCGGAGCTCAAGGAGTACATCGAGGAGGCCGTTCGCGTCTCCCCCGACAAGCCCATCCTCATCGACGAGTTCCTCGCCGACGGCGTCGAACTCGACGTGGACGCCGTCTCCGACGGCGAAAACGTCCTCATCGGCGGCGTGATGGAACACGTCGAGGCCGCGGGCGTCCACTCCGGCGACTCCGCGTGTATGATTCCGCCGCGCTCGCTCGACGACGAGACGATGGCCCGCGTCCGCGAGGTCACCGAAGACATCGCCAGCGCCCTCGACACGGTCGGCCTGATGAACGTCCAGCTCGCGGTCAAGCGGAACGAGGACGGCTCGAACGACGTGTACGTCCTCGAAGCCAACCCGCGGTCCTCGCGCACCGTCCCGTTCGTCTCGAAGGCGACGGGCGTCCCGATCGCAAAGCTCGCGGCGAAGGTCATGGCCGGCAACTCCCTCGACGACCTCGACGTGAGCGAGCAGATTCCCGAGCAGGTGTCGGTCAAGGAGGTCGTCCTCCCGTTCGACCGCCTGCCGGGTTCGGACCCGCGTCTCGGCCCGGAGATGAAGTCCACGGGCGAGGTCATGGGCACCGCCACCTCGTTCGGCAAGGCCTACGAGAAGGCCCAGTCGGCGGCGAACGACCCGATTCCGGCCGACGGAACCGTCTACGTCGACCTCGCTTCCCCCGAGTTCCCCGACGCCGACAGCGAGGCCGGACAGGAACTCCTCGACGCCTTCGGCGAGTACTACGAGGTGCTCACGCCCGAGGACGTCGACGACTTCCTCACGATGCTCCGCGAGGGCGACTTCGACTTCGTCGTCTCCCGAAACCGCGAGACGCTCATCGACTGCGTCGAAGAGGAGGTCAGCTACTTCTCGACGTACGCCTCCGCGAAGGCGGCCCTCGAAGCCCGTGGCGCGGCCGACGAGGACATCGACGTGCTCCCGGTCGGCGAGCGCCCGCGCGTCGTCGCCAACTGGGGCCAGTAAGGAGCCAGCAGGGCGCGCGGACCCACCGACGCGACGTTTCGATTCTCCGTTCTCCCGGCCGCCGAGCGCCGCCGACCCGGACTTTTGACGCGTTCCCGAAGATTATTGAGCCGCGCCCCCATGCGGGGGTATGGCACGCAATCGCGGTCGCGTCCTCCTCGCCGGTGCGACGGGTCGGACGGGCCGACACGTCCTCGACGCGCTGGCCGAGACGCCCCTCGTCGTCAGGGCGCTGACCCGCGACGCCGACGCCGAACCCGACCTCCGAGCGCGCGGCGCGGACGAGGTCGTCGTCGGCGACCTCCTCGACCCCGACGACGCCCGGCGAGCGGTCCTCGACGCCGACGCCGTCGTCTCCGCGGTCGGCGTCTCGGCGGGGCTCGAAACCATCCGCGGCGACCTCGTCGACGGCGCGGGCGTGGTGAATCTCGTGGACGCCGCGACCGCTTCCGGCGCACAGCGGTTCGTCCTCACGTCCTCTATCGGCGTCGGCGACTCGAAGGGCGGACTCCCGCTGTCGCTCCGCGCGATTCTCACCGCGTCGGGCGTCCTCTCGGCGAAGGAACGAAGCGAGAACCGTCTTCGGGACGCGCCGCTCGACCACACGATTATCAGGCCCGGCGCGCTCACCGACGCCCCCGCGACCGCCGACGTGGTCGTCGGCGAGGGCGGCGACTCCGTCCGCGGGAGCGTCCCCCGCGCCGACGTTGCGAACGTCCTCGCGCACTCGCTTTTCACCCGCGAGACCGAAAACCGGACGTTCGAGGTCGTCTCCCGCCCCGGACTCCGCGGCCGGGCGGACAACGTGGTCGATATCGACTGGACGCCGCTCCCCCGAGCCGAGGCCGCGGGCGGCGAGGGCGACCAAGAACGGGAGCGAGAACTCGCGGAGTAGTCGGCGGCGCGCTCAGTCGAGTTTGCCGAGCGCCTCGAAGAAGTCGGAGGTCGGACCGGCGAGTCGGACCGGCGAGTCGGACCGCTCGATGCGAATCTCCGTCGGCGGCGACACCGTCCGACGGGTCCGGCCGTCGCCGACGACGACCGCCGACGCCGCGTCGGTGACGGTGACGGTCACGGCGGCGTCCAGCGGGACGACGAGCGGCGGCATCCCCTCGTCGGCCGCCATCTCGGTGACGACGAGCCCCTCGACGCCGGGGTGGACGAGCGGGCCCCCCTCGCTGAGATTGTAGGCGGAACTCCCCGCGGGCGTCGTGACGAGCACGCCGTCGGCGTGGCTCCCGGAGTACAGCGAGCCGTCCACGCGGACCTCCAGGTTCGCACCGCCGCCGTGGCCCCGCCGCGGGCCGTGGACGACGACCTCGTTCATCGACGGGTCCATCTCCCAGTCGTCGCCCGTGGCGACGATGCGGGGGACCTCCCGGACCGACTGGTTCCCCTCGCGGAACGCGGCCACCTCGGCCAACACCTCGTCGATGGCGTCGTCGGGCGAGACGGCGTTCAGGAAGCCGACCTCGCCGAGGTTCACGCCGAGGATGGGGACGCCGTCGGCACCGCGGGCGGCGTAGAGGAACGTTCCGTCGCCGCCGATGCTCACCACGAGGTCGCAGTCGTCGAACGACTCGACGGGGACGCCCTCGACGCCCAACTCCGCGGCGGTCGCCGCGTCGACGACCGCCTCGGCGTCGACCCCCGCGAGCGCCTCGCTCGCGTCCGCGGCGAGGTACGCCGCCCGGCTGTTGCCCTTCTGTGCGACGATGCCGACCTTCATGCCCCGCGGTTTGGCGTCCCCGGGCAAAAGCCCACCGTCACGTCGCCCGGTCTCGCGTCCGCTCGTCCCGCCCGGCGACGCCGCGTGATAGCTTCGCGCACGGGAAACGTTCATCACGACGCCGACACACCATGAGATGATGGCAGGCACGGACGCCGGCCGCGCTGTCGTTCGGTGGTGGCTCCCGTGAGTGACGACGACGACTGGTTCGAACGGGCACTCCGCGAGACCGACGACGACGAGACCGACGCAGACGACGCGGACCCGGAGGAACGCGAGCAGCGCGACGACGGCGAGACCGACGCAGAGGCGGACGGCGACGCCGAGACCGAAAGCGGAGCCCCCGAAGCGACAGACGCGGCCGGAGACGAGGGCGAACCGCTGTCGTTCGGCGACGACCCGTTCGGCGGGGGTGCGGGCGACGACGACCCGACAGACGACGACCCGTTTTCGACCGACTTCGCCACGGCGTTCAACAACGCGCCGACGCCCGACGCGGGTGGCGGGTTCGGCGGCGAGTCGCCCGGCGACGATTTCGGATTCGGTCCCGCCCCCGGCTCCGGTCCCGAGGGGTCTGACCCCCCGACCTTCGACGACGAGGAGTTCGACTCCGACATCGACCGCATCGATATCGGCATCGAGGGGCTCGACGACATGATTCTCGGCGGCGTCCCCGAGCGGTCGCTCATGGTGGCCATCGGGAGCGCCGGGACCGGCAAGACGACGTTCGGCCTGCAGTTCCTCCGGAAGGCGCTCGAAGACGGCGGCAGCGGCGTCTACATCACGCTCGAAGAGAGCCGCGAGCGCATCCTCGATACGGCCGACGAGAAGGGCTGGGAGTTCTCGAAACACGAGGCCGACGGCCGGTTGGCCGTCGTGGACCTCGACCCCGTGGAGATGGCGAACAGCCTGTCGAGCATTCGCAACGACCTCCCGCGGCTGGTCGAGGAGTTCGGTGCCGACCGGCTCGTCCTCGACTCCGTCTCGCTTCTGGAGATGATGTACGACCACCCCTCGAAGCGCCGCAGCGAGGTGTTCAACTTCACGCGGTCGCTGAAGGACGCCGGCGTGACGACGATGCTCACCTCCGAGGCTGACCAGTCGACTCCCTACGTCTCCCGACACGGCATCGTCGAGTACCTCTCGGACGCCGTGTTCGTCCTCCAGTACGTCCGCGGCGACGACTTCCGGGAGACCCGGCTCGCAATCGAGATTCAGAAGATACGCGACGCCAACCACTCCCGGGAGACCAAGCCCTACGAACTCACGAACGAGGGCATCAGCGTCTACCGGCAGGCGAACATCTTCTGACCCCGCGTTCCGCGTTCCGGCGGTGCCGGCCTCGAACGCGCGCGTCCGCGGCGAAGAAAAGCGTCGTCGATAGCTCAGTCGTCGGCGGGCGCGGGGTCGGCCGACTGTTCGGACTCGAAGCTCTCGAAGTGGACGACCTCGTCGACCGGGCGGCGGTACTTGCGTTCCGCCTGCAGTTCGCCGGCGTCCTCGGCGGGGATGCCCATCGTCAGGAGCATCACGGGTTCGTAGCGCTCGCCGTCGATGTCGAACGCGTCGAGGACGGCGTCGGCGTCGAAGCCGCCGACGGGACAGGAGGCAACGCCCTCGTCCCACGCGGCGTACATGAGCGACATGGCGACCAGCGACGTCGAGCGGACGGTCCAGACGCGGCGCTCCTGCTCGGGGAGGTCGGCCATGCCGGCGATGTTGTCGAGGATGTCGTCGCGGACCTCCTCGCTCGGCAGGTAGCCCTTCTCCAGCATGTCGTCGGCGACGGTCTCGGCGTGCGCCTCGGGGTCCTTGTTGCCGAGCACGATGACCGACGCGGCGGCACCGGTGACGTGGTCTTGGTCGTAGGCCGCCTCGCGGAGCAGCTGCTGTGTCTCGTCTTCGCGCAGCACGACGAACTCCCACGGCTGGAGGTTGTAGCTCGACGGGGCCTGTACGGCGTTTTCGAATATCGTCCGGAGGGTCTCGTCGTCGAGCGACTCGTCGGCGTACTCGTGAATCGAACGGCGGGTCGTCACGACCTCTGTGAACTCCATCGGTTCCCGGCAGGGACGGCGCACAAATAGGCCGTTGTAATCCGGGTGAATCGGCCGATTCCGGTGTGTTCGCAGTTCTCGTATCGGCACACTACCGGGTGACGCCGGTGTTACCGAGGGGGGGCAGACGCGCGGTCCCGCGGCGGCGGCCGCCCGTCGCGGCTCACCTGACGATGGTCACCGGCACGGGCGACCGCCGGAGGACCTCCTCGGCGACGCTTCCCAGCAGGATGCGCGAGACGCCGGTCCGTCCGTGGCTGCCCATCACGACGTGGTCGTAGTCGGCGTCGTCGCCGCCCAGCACCTCGACGATGACTTTCTGGGGGCTGCCGACCTCGATGCGGTCGGTCACCGACCTGTCGGCGTCGACGAGTCCCACCTCGGCTTTCACCTCGGCGAACGTCTCTCTCGCCTTTCGTTTCTCCGCTTGGAACCACTCCTCGGAGCCGCTGAGCGCCCGCTCTCTGTAGTCGGCGTCGGCGGGGTTGATGACGTTCAAGAGCGTGAGTTCGGCGTCGGGCCACTCCGAGGCGGCGAAGCGAACCGCGGCGACCGACTGCGGCGACCCGTCGGTCGGTACGAGCACGTGTTCGGCCATGTCGCGGACTACTCGGCCGACCGCTAAAAAGCCGCCCGGCGAGCGCGCCGCGTCGCGGCCGTCAGTCGCCGTGTCGCGTCACGCAGGTCGAAAGCCCCGTCAGCTCGACGGGTTCGGAGTTGTCGGGCGAGTAGACGACCATCTGGCCTTTCTCCATGTACGGCACCTTGTCTTCGAGGTTCGGCGGGATGTTGACGCTCTTGATGGCGTCCTCGTCGCCGAGGTTGAGCACGATTTTCGTGTTCACCTGCTTGAACACCGGGTCGGCGATGTCCTGCGGGTCCTGCGTGATGAGAAACAGCCCGAGGCGCTCCTTGCGGCCCTGTTTGGCCGCCTCGGTGAACTTCTGGATGACCTTCCGCGCCTGCACCGAGTCGGCGTCGGTGAGGAAGTTGTGCGCCTCGTCCATCCCGAGGACGACCGGCGTCTCCTTGATGCGGTCGCTCGACGGGTCGTTCGAGAGTTTGTCGTCGATGAGCAGCGCCGACACCGCGAGGACGAACAGCTCCTTCGCCCGGCTCGACGAGAGGTGGTAGGTCGGCACGACCGTCAGCCCGCCGGGGCGGACGAGCTGGTGGTCGAGTTCGGTTATCGACCGGGCGTCTTGGTCGAAGACGCCGCTCGGCACGCCGCGGACCCGGCGTTTCACCGCGTCGAACGTGGCCTCGTGGACCCGCCCCGACTCGTCGAGTTCCTCTTTCAGCGCCGGGTCGTCGAGGAACCGGAGGAACTGCTTGTACGTCCCCGAATCGCCGTAGTCCCCGAAAAAGCGGTTCAGGAGTTCGGTGAGCGCCTGGTACTGGTTGTCGTTGAGGCTGCTGCCGGCGACGAGCCACGGGAGGTCCCGCACCATCGAGAAGGGGATGGTGAACTCCAACTGCTCGGCGCGGTGGTTCGCGCCCGGATACGACGACCCGGCCATCTTCGGCACGAGCGCGACGGTGTTCTCGTGGCCGCCGTGGGCGACGCCCTCGCGCTCGTAGCGCCGGGCCGTCTCGGCGTCCATGTCCGGGTTGTCGTCGTGCATCTGGGCGTACTCGTCCTGCGGGTCGAACTGGACGACCGCGGTCTGGACCTCGCGGCCGTCGTCCATCTCGTAGCTCCGTTCCGCCGAGAGGTACTGCCGCAGGATGTTCTTCGAGGCGTGGGTCTTTCCCGAACCGGTGCCGCCGGCGACGAGCGTGTGGCGGAACACCAGCGGGTCGCCGTCGGTGTAGTCGTCGTTCAGCCGGTAGTCGATGGTCGGCGGCCGAGCCGCCGTCCGGACCTTCTCCCCGCCGACCGAGAGATGGCCGAGGAAGACGCCCGCCTCGGGAATCTTCAGGCCGGTCTTAATCTGGGTCGCGTCGGTGGCCTCGCCGACCGTCGCCTGCGGTTTCGGCACGCGGTCGACCATCCGGCGCTTGAGGTCGCCGCCGTCGGAAAACAGGACGGCGATGGGTTCGAGTTCGGCCATGAACTTGAAATCGCGCTCCTCGAACTCGTCGGCCGGGCGGCGCATCGCCCGGCGGGCGTGAATCTCCGTCGCGTCGTCGGCCTGGAACTCCTGGGCGTACTCCAGGCCGACGATGCGGCAGAACAGCAGTTCGTCGTCGGGGTAGGGGACGACGAGGTACTTCCCGAGGCGGACGCGCTCGCGGTTGCCGGCGGTCACGAACGCCCGGAGCGCCGTCCGGTCGGGGTCCTCCGACACGCGCAGGCCCTGCGAGACCGCGATCGCGCCGACGCCCCGCTCGTCGCCGACGGGGTCGGCGTCGTAGTTGTCGAACCGCAGGTCGTCCGCGTCGTCGGTCGCGCCGCTCGAATCGGTCGGACCGGCGTCGTCGCGCTCGCCGCGGTCGGTTTCGACGTCATTGCCGTCAGCCGCGCTCGCGTCGGCGGTCTCGGCTTCCGCGACGGACTCGGACTCCGCAGAGCGCCCGTTTCCGGCGGCTTCCGCTCCTCGGTCCTCTTGACTCGGGTCGGACGAGTCGTCGGGGTCGTCGCCGGCGAAGTCGCTGAAGTCCCCCAGGTCGGTCATGTTCCAACGCTTGCGGGCGGCGAGTAAAAAGCCACGCGTCGGCGACGGCTCTCGGTCCCGTGTCGGATGGTCCCGTATCCCGCGGTCTCGGGCCGTCGCGTGCGACTTTTCCGTGTCGCGCACCTAACCCGGCTATGTTATTGGTCCGCGGTCACGGCGGCGGCACGGCACTCACCGGCACGATATTCGAGCGGGGGGAGCAAGCGCCGACCTACCGCGGCGCGCCGGACGAGGACGCCCCCTACGTCTGGGTCTGCGACGAGTTCTACGAGGTCGAAAGCGGCGGCTCGGAGACCGAAATCGACGGGCGGACGATTCGCGTCGCCTTCGACACGCCGCTTCCCCGCGGCTTCGACACCCGCGAGCAGGCGCTGTCGGCGGCGAAAGAACACGTCAGGACGCAGTTCGCGCGGGTCGGCGTCTCCGCCGACGACGTGCGGGTCGAGGTCGTCCGACCCGAAGAGGAGGGCTCGCCGGAAGACGAACAGCCGTCCCCGGCTGACCGCTCCGCCGACGAGGGCTCCCCCGAGGGCGACGCGTCGCTCTGAGGTCGGCTGAGCGTCTCGGTTTTCCGGCTGTGCGACGCCTTGCCGCTCACTCGTCGGCGTCGACCCAGCGGATGTTGTCGTAACTTTTCATCGGGTCCGAATCGAGCTTCTCGGAGAGCTTGCGCCTGAGCGCGGCCTTCTCGCCGACGCTCACCCGCGCGAGTTCGTCGGCCTTCTCGACCGCCAGCGGCGGCCCGCGCGTGGCGGCCACGTCGCGGACGACGTGGTGCATCAGGTCCGCCCGGAGGTCGGGGTCCTTCGTGAACGCGTAGGGCGCTTCGACCCGGTAGCAGACGTCGGTTCGTGGGTCGTACAGCACGAAGAACGTCACCGTGTACGCCTCGGGGTCGAGCGTTCGCTCGATGCCGAACGCCTCGCCCTCGGCGCTCAGTTGGCGGTCCGACCCGCCGCGCGAGGCGAACCAGCTCGTGAACGTGAGTTCGTCGGTGCGGCGCTCGTCGCCGTCGGGGCCCTCCCGGCGTTCGAGCAGGTTGACGAAGAAGGCGGCGTCGTCGACCCACGGCCGCCGGCCGGCGTCTGTCCCGTCGAGCTGTTTCCTGACCGTGCGGACGACGTGTTTCGCGCCGGGGTTCTTCACGAAGCCGGCGAGGGGGACGCCGCGCTCGACGAAGCGCTCGACGAGTCGGACGTAGTTCTCGACGACGGCCTTCGGCTTCGCGTCGCGCGCGAGGTCCTTCAGTTCGGCGTCGCGGTCGCGCCAGTTCAGGAGTTCCTTGGGGTACACCGGCCCGTCGAGGATGAGGAGGTCCGAAACGGCGTCGGCGTGTTCGAGCGCGTGGGCGCTCTCGGCGAGGTAGAGCGCGAGCGCGTGGACGACGCCCTCGGCGTAGCGGTTGACCCGCGGGACGCTCAGCACGCGCCGGCGGCCGTAGCCCTCGTCGGAGTGGAGCCACTCGTCGGTGTCGAAAAACGGGACCGGGTCGTGGGTGTGCGCCGCCATGACGATAGAGCGGTGGCGGTGGAGGTCGAGGTCCGACGGCTCGGCGGCCATCGCGGCGTGGGCCACGTCGAGGACGAGCCCGTTTTTGAACGTCGTCGGGTTGATCGTCCCCGAGTCGAGGCCGTGGACGGTCGGAAACGGCGACTCCGTGAGCGCCACGTCGTCGATGTCCGCGGCGCGGAGCCGTTTCTCGCCGAGCGGTTCGACGATTGGGAGCCCCCCGTCGGACGATTCGAGGGGGTCGAGAAACGACTCCCAGACCGTCCGCGCGAGGTCGTCGTAGTCGGCGTCGTCGACCGAGTCCGCGATGGAACTCGCCATGGACGCGATGTCGTCCACGTGGACGGGGTCGAGGGTCATATCTCGGCGTCGTCGCCGACGGGTATAGTGGTTGCCGTCGCCGGTGGGCTGTCGTCCGGGCGGGGCCGCCCTCGTACCGGCGCGAGACGGGTTATTCCCTCGACAGGTCCCGGCACGCTCATATCCGTTCGTTTCCAACGCTTCGCCGAGAATGTCTGTCAGCGCGGTCGGGTTCGACCTCGACTACACACTCGCGGTTCCGACGCGGGACCGCGAGACGATTCTCTCGGAGGCGGCGGCGGCGTCGGGCGCGCCCCCGCTGACCCGAGAGGCGTACCTCCGGGCACACCAAGAGAACCTCACGCGCGAGACGCGCGAACCCATCTTCGAGACGCTCCTCGACGAGCACGGCTCTCCCGTCGACCCGGAGCGCGTCACCACGGCGTACCGAGAGCGAATCACCGACGCGGTCGTCCCCGTCGAGGGCGTCGAGGCGATGCTCGCCGGCCTCCGGACGACCTACCGCGTCGGCCTCCTCACCAACGGCCCGGTCGTGGCACAGGAGGCGAAAATCGACAAACTCGGGTGGCGCGACCATTTCGATACCGCCCTCGTGACGGGCGCGCTCCCCGCCGGAAAGCCGGACGGGCGGGCGTTCGACGCCCTGCTCGACGACCTCGGGACCGCCCCCGAGGAGACCGTCTACGTCGGCGACAGCGTCCACCACGACATCGCCGGCGCGCACGACGCCGGGCTGCGTCCGGTGCAGGTGCTCGGAGACGGCTGCGACGACCCAGACCCGCGGGCTATCGCGCACATCCACCACGACGACCTGCCGACGGCGCTGCCCGAACTCCTCGCGGACCTCTGAGTCGGTCGCGCCACGGCCGGCCAGTTATTCCTCGCGGTCCCCGGCGTCGAGCGCCGCGACCAGCGCGCGGAACGCCGGGAGCGTCCACTTCACCTGCGCGCCGTCCTCGACGAACACGAGCGTCCGCGGCGGGCGGACCGCCTTCGGGCGAACGCGAAGCCCCGCCTCGGAGGCGGCCTCGGCGGTCACGTCGGGGTGGGCGAGGAACTCGACGCGGGCGCGGTCCGGCTGGACGTACACCTCCGCGACGCGCTCGCCGTCGGCGGCGACCGCGTAGGCGAGCGCGCCGTCGTCGGTCGGTTCCACGTCGGCGTCGGCGTCGACGACGGAGAGAACCGAGAAGGCGTCTTCGTGGCCCGTGACCTCCGAGGCGAGCAGTTGGGCGATGCGTGTCCCGTCGGAGAGCGAATCGACGACCATGCCGGGCGTTCGCGCCCGGACGGTTTCGGGGTGTCGCTTCGCGGTGGGTGTCGACCGAGTGCGGAAAATGGACTTACTCGGCGAGCGACCGCTTTGCTTTCTCGGCCGCGTCGTCGACGTTCACGTCGTTCGCGCGGGCGAAGAGGATCGCGGCGGCCTCGGCGGTGACGCCGAGCCGCGACTGCCGCTCGTTGATGCCGGCGACGGCGGCCTGTTTTTCGATACCGGCGGCGACGCAGGCGTCGAGAACCCGCTCGAACGCCGACTGCTCGCGGAGGACGGAGGCGTCGGGTTCGAACTCCTCGGGAATCTGCACCTCGGCGGGGTCGAACGTCGCGACGACCTCGCCGTCGTCGCGCTCGACGAGGCCGCGGCCCGCGGCGAGGTCGATGAGGCGCTTGGCCTGGTCCGGGGAGAACCAGTCGCGGTCGAGCGACAGGGCGACGACGAACTCGCCCTCGCCGAGGCGGGTCGAGCCGTGTTGCCGGAAGGGGACGGCGACGGTGACGTCGAGACTCATCGGTTCGACGGCGGGCGCGGGCGAACTAAACGGTTTGCGTTGCCATCGCCCCCGAGAGACGTGGTGGCACCCGTCTCCGCCGAGCACCGATTCGAGCGATTCAAGTAGTCACCGAGGTTTTTACCCCGTATGAAGGACCAAGGACGCTCCAAGCGGAAGCGGACCGGCGGTCGGCGCAAGCCGTCCCGAAACAAGAAGCGCTACCAGCTGGGCCGCGAACCCGCCGCCACGACGGTCGGCGAGCCCCGGTTCCAGGTCATCGACTCCCGCGGCAACAACGAGAAGCTCCGCGCCCTCTCGACGAACGTCGCGCAGGTCGCGGACGGTGCCGACGTGACGCAGGCCGACATCGAAGGCGTCGTCGACAACCCGTCGAACGTCAACTACGCCCGCCGGAACATCATCACGAAGGGCTCTATCATCGACACGAGCGCCGGCCGCGCCCGCGTCACCTCCCGCCCCGGTCAGGACGGGCAGGTCAACGCCGTCGCCGTCGACGAAGAGTAAGCTTCTCTCCCCCGCGTCGCCGTTTCGGCGCGGCTCGACCGTTTTCCCCCTGAGCCTCGCGGCCGTCGCTCACGGACAGGGGGTTCGAAGTAGAACGCGAGACTGGACGGTACTGAATCGAATCGCGCGACGAACCGACGCGGCCGGTCGGCCGGTCAGGGCGTCGGCGCGGCCTTCTGGAGCGCCGTCTCGGCGATGTTGCCGCCGTAGTCGGCGCTCCGCGAGACGGAGTCGACGATGAGGCCGAGCAGTTGCGCGCGCGCCGGGTCGAGGTCCCGGAGGAGTTCGTCGATGCCGCGGGCGCTCGCGTCGATGGCCTGGACGGCCTGCCGGGACTCGTTGGCGAGGCGGCTCGCCTCGTCGCTCTCCTCGGCGAACAGCGCGTCCATCCCGCCGTTGACGACCCCTTCGGTCTCCTCGAACAGCTCCCGAATCGCCTCGACGATTTCGTCGCTGACGGGCTCTTCGAAGTTCAACGAGAGGTGGGCGATTTTGGTGGCGTGATCGCCGATGCGCTCCAGCTGCCGGGCCGCGGACTGGTAGTCGAAGCAGATCTCGCGGGGGAGACCCAGCTCCTCGGCGGCCTTCGGGGTCCGGAGCGTCGCCCGGAAGATGCGGGAGACGACCATCCAGAGGCGGTCGACGTCGTCGTCGCGCTGGATGACGTCGCGGGCCATGTCGTCGTCCTTCTCGGCGATGGCCGCGATGGCGTCTTCGAGCATCGAGAGGGCGATGAGCCGCATCCGGGTGACCGCGTTGTGGATGGAGAGTTCCGAGGAGTCGAGCAGGTCGCGGATGACGACCCGGTCGCGCGTCTCTTCGAGCACTTCGAGGCCGACGAGGCTCTGGGTCGCCTCGCGGATGGTCCGGCGCTGGTCGGTCGTGATGCGCGAGCTCTCCAGCGCGATGATGTCGAACCCGCTCACGTACATCGTCATGACGGCGCGCGTGAGCTTGTCGCCTTCGAGGCTCGTGATGTCGAGGGTTCCCTCGGTGCGCTCTTCCTCCGAACGGGGCGTGAGGAACAGCGAGTCGCCCTCCGGGTAGAACTCGACTTCGCTCCCCGCCGAGACGCCGTTGTCCGTCGCCCAGTCTTTGGGAATCGAGACGGTGTAGGTGGAACCGCCCGTCACCTGCACCTTTCGGGTTTCGACCATGTCCGTGGGTGGTTCTCAATACACAATAAAACTGTCTATCTCTATATATTGGCGTGCTGATTTACGGCACCGACGGGACACGACTCGGTCAGTGCCGGATTCGACGGGGGACTCCGCTCGCTCGGGAGCAACGACGCGACGGGTCCGAAGCGACTCTGTGCCCGAGTTCTTGACGTGTCAGGGAGAACTCGCCCCCGGACCGAGGTCGAATGAGACGAACCGGAGTTTTCGACGGAATCGACCGCCGATTGTCACTCGGTAACAATCGTTGTGGACATACCGGAACGTACCACTATATAGTTGTCATAGCAGGGTATTTACGACAAAATCGGCTCGTCAAAATCGATGACGCGTAACTCGGACAGCGTTCTTTCGCGGCGTAAGTTCCTGATTGCCTCGGGTGCGGCCGGCCTCGCGGGACTCGCCGGGTGTACGGAGAACAACACCGGCGGAGACTCCGATGGCGAGGGCGGTAGCTCCGGCGGCGACTCCGAGGGAACGGACTCGTCGGGCGACGGGAGCGGCGAACTCTCCGGAACCATCGACATCGCCGGCTCCTCGACGGTGTTCCCGCTCGCAACCGCGATGGGTGAGCGCTTCCAGACCGAGCACTCCGAGGTCAATATCAACCTCCAGTCCACCGGGTCCGGTGGCGGCTTCGCGAACTACTTCTGTACGGGGCAGACCGACTTCAACAACGCCTCGCGCCCGATTCAGCCCGACGAGGAGGAACAGTGCGCGAGCAACGACGTGACGCCCGTCGAACTCAAAGTCGCCACCGACGCCCTGACGGTCGTCGTCAACAACGACAACGACTTCATCGGCGAGGGCCTCACCGTCGAACAGCTCCGGACCATCTTCTCGGCCGAGTCGGCCCCGACGACGTGGGCGGACGTCAACTCCGAGTGGCCCGACGAGGAAATCGAGATTTACGGTCCCACCGACGCCTCCGGTACCTACGACTACTTCATCGAGGCCGTCATCGGCGAGGAGGGTTCGGGTCACCGCCAGGACTACTCCGCGACCGAGCAGGACCGCACCATCATCCAGGGCGTCCAGGGCTCCGAGTACGCGATCGGCTATCTCGGCTTCGCGTACTACAGCGAGAGCACCGACGCCGTGCAGGCGGTCCCCATCGAGAACGACGCCGGCGAGTTCGTCGAACCGTCGCTCGACACGGCGCTGTCCGGCGAGTACAACCCGCTTTCCCGCCCGCTTTTCACCTACCCCGCCCGCGAAGCGCTCGCGGAGGACCACATCGCGGCGTTCGCCCGCTACTGGATGGAGAACTCCACTAGCCGCGAAATCGTCGCCAACGAGGTCGGCTACGTCCCGCTCGGCGAGGACGAGCAACAGGAGATGCTCGACACGCTCGACGCCGCCATCGAGGAAGCCAACTAGCCGCTTTCTCGACAGAATCAGCTAACGAAGCGCTTTTTCATACACCACGATTCAATCCAACCAATGAGCACAGATGACCTCGAAACCGACCTCACGCGGAACACGGAGAACGCGCCGCGTGAGCTACTGACGCGGTCGTTCTTCTTCCTGTGCGCGGCGCTGTCCGTCGTGACGACCCTCAGTATCGTCGGGCTCCTCATCACGGAGGCGGCCAAGTTCTTCACGCTGACAGCCCCGCTGATGGGAGTG
The DNA here is from genome assembly GCF_902410085.1 of Haloferax sp. KTX1. NCBI lineage: Archaea > Methanobacteriati > Methanobacteriota > Halobacteria > Halobacteriales > Haloferacaceae > Haloferax > Haloferax sp. KTX1. Next base: position 93,805 of record NZ_CABPRH010000007.1, read on the forward strand.
ACGGGGGAGACGGCGTCCGTCGTCGACTTCCTCACCGGAACCACCTGGCAGATACACAGCCAAGAGTTCGGCGTGCTGTCGCTCGTGTCGGCGACGCTGATGGTCACCATCGGGTCGGCCGTCATCGCGCTCCCGCTCGGCGTCGCCACCGCCATCTACCTCAGCGAGTACGCGAGCGCGCAGGCCCGGTCGATTCTCAAACCCGCGCTGGAAATCCTCGCCGGCGTCCCGACGGTCGTATACGGCTTCTTCGCGCTCATCTACATCACGCCGGCGCTGGAAGTCGTCTTCCCCGACATCGGGACGTTCAACATGCTCTCTGCGAGCATCGTCGTCGGCATCATGATCATCCCGATGGTCGCCTCAATCAGCGAGGACGCGATGTCCGCCGTCCCCGACGAACTCCGACAGGCGGGCTACGGTATGGGCGCGACGAAGTTCGACGTGTCGACCGGCATCGTCGTCCCCGCCGCTCTCTCAGGTATCTTCTCTTCTTTCATCCTCGCCATCTCGCGCGCCATCGGCGAGACGATGGCCGTCACCGTCGCCGCGGGCGCGCAGGCGAAGTTCCTCAACCCGCTCAACCCCGCGTCGTACCTCGAAGGCGCGTTGCCCATGACCGCCGCGATGGTCCAGCTTCTCACCGGAGACATCACCGGCGGCGGGCTGGCCTACCGCAGCCTGTTCGCCATCGGTCTCGTGCTCTTCGTCATCACGCTCATCATGAACGTTATCAGCGACTACGTCTCGCGACGCTACCGGGAGGCCTACTGAGATGGCGACCGACACCGAACCCGGCCGCGTCGAAGACTTCGGACAGGTCAGTCGAACCGCCGGAACCGTCTTCCGGTACCTGCTTTTGGGCGCGACGATGTTCGGCATCGTCACGCTCGCCGTCCTCCTCGTCTACGTCGCCAACGACGCGATTCGCCCGCTCACCGCCGACCTCGGTTGGCACCTCACGTTCTTCCTGACGCTCGTCGTCCCCACGGCGGTCGTCGGCGGCTATCTCGCCCGGCGCAACGTGCCGGCGCTCAAACTCGGCGGCATGGTCGTCGGGATGCTCGCCGTCTCCCTGATGTTCAGCGGCGGCGTCGCCATCGTCTTCGTCGACATCATCCCGCCGCTGACCGGCCTCTCGTACGTCATCGGCCTCATCGTTCCGGCGGCGCTCGTCGTCGTCCTGACGAGGTACGAACAGCGGATTCCCTTCACCCTCCGCGTCGCCGTGACCGGGGCCGTCTTCGTCCTCTCGCTCGTCGGCGTCCCGGGCTACTACCACAGCATCCCCGAAATCGTCCGCCAACTCCCCGTGGTCCCCGCCGACTGGATGATTCTGACGCTCGTCCTCGGCGGCGCGGCCGCGGTCGTCGTCGGCCAGTACGTCGCTCGAATCCGCGAGGACACCACGGCCGGCCTCGCCGCGGGCGCGTCCGCGCTCGTTCTGACCGGCCTCGCGGCCGTCGTCGGCCCGACGGTCGGCGTCGACGCGAACGCCGCCGCCGTCGTCACGTCGGTCGCGTTCGTCCCGACGGTCGCCTACGCCGGCGGCGCGGCGGTCACCCGCGAACGGGAGCGAATCGGGCTGGTGCTCGCCGGGGTCGTCATCGGCGGGTCGCTCGTCGGCGCGGTCGCGGTCGACGCGCTCGGCTTCGCCGGCCCGCAGTCGTGGGTCGACTGGCAGTTCCTCACGAGCGCCCACAGCGGGACCGCGGAGAACGCCGGTCTCTACCCGGCCATCGGCGGCTCCATCCTACTGATGGCGACGGTCGCCGCCCTCTCGTTCCCGCTCGGCGTCGGCGCGGCGGTGTACCTCGAAGAGTACGCCCCCGACAACGCCTTCACCCGATTCGTCGACGTGAACATCTCGAACCTCGCCGGCGTCCCCTCGGTCGTCTACGGCCTGCTCGGGCTCGGCGTGTTCGTCACCTACCTCGGCCAGCCCACGGGGACGGTCATCATCGGCGGCGCGACGCTCGCGCTCCTCATCCTGCCCATCGTCATCATCTCCTCGCGCGAGGCGATTCGCGCGGTGCCCGGCGACATGCGGCAGGCGTCCTACGGCATGGGCGCGACGCGCTGGCAGACCGTGAAGAACGTCGTCCTCCCGGAGGCGTTCCCCGGCATCCTGACCGGGACCATCCTCGCGCTCGGCCGGGCCATCGGCGAGACCGCGCCGCTCATCATGATCGGCGCGCCGAACGTCCTTTTCACCCTACCGACGGAGCTCTCGTCGAAGGTGAGCGCGATGCCCCTGCAGGTGTACGCGTGGTCCAGCCTGTTCGCCAGCGAGGACTTCTACACGAAGGCCGTCCCGGCCGGCGTCGTCGTCCTCCTGGCGGTCCTCCTCGCCATGAACTCCGTCGCCATCGTCCTGCGAAACAAGTTCGAAAGTGGAAACTGAACGTCACCAATGAGCCAAAGAGACAAAGCACCCGAGGGAGAACAGCAAGCCATGAACGGAACAGAGGACCCGACGAACGACGAGATGCTCGTCGAAACCGACGTGAGCGACGGGCTCTCTGCGTCGGCGAACTCGGTGGCCGACAACGCCGAGACCGTCATCAGCTCGGAGGATATCAACGTCTGGTACGGCGACGACCACGCGCTCACCGACATCTCGATGGATATCCCCGAGAACAGCGTGACCGCGATGGTCGGTCCCTCCGGCTGCGGGAAGTCCACGTTCCTCCGCTGTATCAACCGCATGAACGACCTCATCGACGTCGCCCGCGTCGAGGGTCGACTCACGCTCCGCGGTAAGAACGTCTACGACGACGACGTCGACCCCGTCGCGCTCCGCCGCCGCGTCGGCATGGTGTTCCAGAAGCCGAACCCGTTCCCCAAGAGCATCTACGAGAACGTCGTCTACGGCCTGAAGATTCAGGGCATCGACGCCGACTACGACGAGGTCGTCGAGGAGTCGCTCAAGCGCGCCGCCCTCTGGGACGAGGTGAAAGACCGCCTCCACGAGTCCGGGCTCGACCTCTCCGGCGGCCAACAACAGCGCCTCTGTATCGCCCGCGCCATCGCCACCGACCCCGAAGTGCTGCTCATGGACGAGCCCGCGTCGGCGCTCGACCCCGTGGCGACCTCGCAGATCGAAGACCTCGTCGAGGAACTCGCCGAGGACTACACGGTCGTCATCGTCACCCACAACATGCAGCAGGCCGCGCGTATCTCCGACAAGACCGCCGTCTTCCTCACCGGCGGCGAACTCGTCGAGTTCGACGACACCCAGAAAATCTTCGAGAACCCCGAGAGCCAGCGCGTCGAAGACTACATCACCGGCAAGTTCGGATAGCCCCGTCCGCGCTCGCGAACTCCCGGGTCGCTTCTGTGAGACGTTCGATTCACGCCCGCGGAGCGACGCCCGCGTCCCGCCGTCGCGCATTCGACACGGTCGTTCGAGACGGACCGGCGACCCCGACCACCGGAACCATCACAAGGAATTTCACGTCCCCTATCGGAACGTCACGTATGGCCAGAAACACGTACCAATCTCGCCTCAATCAGCTCGAAGAGGACGTGTTGTATCTCAGCGAACTCGTCTCGGAGCGAGTTCGGTACGCCCTCGACGCGCTCGAAGACAAAGACGAGCGGAAGGCCCAGGAGGTCATCGAGGGCGACCACGAGATCAACCGCATCTACCTCGACTTAGAGCAGGACTGCATCGACCTGCTCGCGCTCCAACAGCCCGTCGCGGGCGACCTGCGATTCATCGCGGCGTCGTTCAAGATCATCACCGACCTCGAACGCATCGGCGACCTCGCGACCAACCTCGCGCAGTACGCCATCGACGCCGAAAACGACGTCTACACCGAAGTCGACATCCGCCGCATCGGCGACGCCGCGCTCGACATGGTCGACCAGGCGATGGACGCCTACGAGACCGAGGACACGGACCTCTGTCAGTCCGTGGCGGAGCGCGACGACAGCCTCGACACGATGTGTGACAACGCGTCGCAGAGCATCGTCCGCGACCTCATGAGCGGCGACGACTTCGAGGGCGACGGCGACCTCGACCCCGAAAGCGCCCTCGTCGACGTGCGCCGGCTCCTGCTGACGGTGCGCGACCTCGAACGCATCGGCGACCACGCCGTCAACGTCGCGGCGCGGACGCTCTACATGATAGACAACGACGACTCGCTGCTGTTCTGACGGTCGTCTCACGACGACACGTCGCTGTTCTTCGCGGTGACTGAAAAAGACCGGAACCGGAACCGAAACCGCACCGCCGACGGTCGACCGCCCGGCTTACTGGAAGCCGATGCGGCCGCCGTCGCGGGTGTCGGGCGACAGGCCCTCGCGGGAGCCGCCCTTGAACTGGTCTTGGATGTCCTCGTAGTAGCGCATCAGTTCCTCGGTGATGGTCGGGCGGACCGACTCCATCGCCTTGCGGAAGTGGCGCATCTCGATTTCCTCGGCGTCGGCGTCCTCGCGGAGCGCCTCGATGGCCGCCTCGCGGCAGATGGATTCGAGGTCGGAGCCGACGTAGCCGTCGGTTATCTCCGCGATTTCGCGGAGGCTCACGTCGGGGGCGAGCGGGCTCTGCTGCGTGTGGATGTCGAGAATCTGCTCGCGGCCCTCCTCTGCGGGCTGGCCGATGAGCACGAGGCGGTCGAACCGCCCCGAGCGGATGAGCGCGGGGTCGATCATGTCCGGGCGGTTCGTCGCCGCGATGACCATGACGTTGCCCGCGTCTTCGAGGCCGTCTAACTCCGTCAGGAGTTGGTTGACGACGCGCTCGGAGACGTTGTTGCCCATGTCGTTGCCGCGGGCGGGGGCGAGCGCGTCAAGCTCGTCGAAGAAGATGATGGTCGGCGAGACCTGCCGCGCCTTGCGGAACGTCTGCCGAATCGCCTTCTCCGACTCGCCGACCCACTTCGACAGCAGCTGCGGGCCGCGCACCGAGATGAAGTTCGCGTTCGTCTCGTTGGCGACGGCCTTCGCTATCAGGGTCTTCCCCGTGCCGGGCGGCCCGTAGAGGAGCACGCCCTTCGGTGCCTCGATGCCCATCCGCTGGAACTTCTCGGGGGTCGTCAGCGGCCACTCGACGCTCTCTTGGACCTTCTGTTTGGGCCCTTCGAGCCCGCCGACGTCGTTCCACGTGACCTTCGGAATCTCGACGAGCACCTCGCGCATCGCCGAGGGTTCGACCTCGCCGAGCGCGCCGCCGAAGTCGTCGTTCTTGACGACCATGCGGTCGATGAGGCTCGGCGGGATGTCCTCCCTGTCGAGGTCGATTTCGGGGAGGTAGCGCCGCAGCGCCTTCATCGCGGCCTCCTTGGTCAGCGCCTCGATGTCCGCGCCGACGAAGCCGTGGGTGTCGTCGGCGAGGTCGTCGAGGTCCACGTCGTCCGAAAGCGGCATCCCGCGGGTGTGGATCTGGAGAATTTCCTTGCGGCCCTCCTCGTCGGGCACGCCGATTTCGATTTCGCGGTCGAACCGACCGGGACGGCGGAGCGCGGGGTCCACCGAGTCGACGCGGTTCGTCGCCGCGATGACGATGACCTGTCCGCGGGCTTCGAGCCCGTCCATCATTGTCAAGAGTTGGGCGACGACCCGGCGTTCGACCTCGCCGGTCACGTCCTCGCGCTTGGGCGCGATGGAGTCGAGTTCGTCGATGAAGATGATGCTCGGCGACTCCTCTTTGGCGTCCTCGAATATCTCGCGGAGCTGTTGTTCGGACTCGCCGTAGTACTTCGAGATGATCTCCGGCCCTGCGATAGAGAAGAAACTCGCCGACGTCTCGTTGGCGACCGCGCGGGCGAGAAGCGTCTTCCCGGTGCCCGGCGGCCCGTGGAGCAACACCCCCTGCGGGGGCTCGATGCCCAGTTTCTTGAATATCTGGGGGTGTTTCATCGGCAGTTCGACCATCTCGCGGACGCGCTGAATCTCGTTGGTCAGCCCGCCGATGTCCTCGTAGGTGATGCCGCCGCCGGCCTTCTCGAAGCCCGAGATGGGCTCCTCGCGGAGTTCGACGTCGGTGTCCTCAGTGACGAGGACGACGCCGTCGGGCTTCGTCTCGACGGCGATGAGCGGAATCGCCTGTCCGGGCGACCGCATAAACGGGTGGTTCGTGCTCGACATCACCGGGACGATGTCGCGTTCGACCACGGGCCGCTTGAGAATCTGCCGTTTGACCATGCCGGCCGCGTCGGACCCGAACTGCACGCTCGCCTCCTCCGGCGGCGCAAGCACGAGTTTGTCGGCCTTCGTGGCCTCTGCCTTGCGGATGGTGACCCGCTCGCCGATACTCACGTCGGCGTTCTGCCGGGTGAACCCGTCGATGCGGACCGTATCCGTGTTCCAGTCCTGCCGGTCTGCCCGCCACACCTTCGCGGCGGTCGTCTTCCCTCCCTCTATCTCGATGATGTCTCCCGGCGAGAGCTTGAGATGGAGCAAGGTGTCCGGATCAAGACGGGCGATGCCGCGCCCCGAGTCGTTCGGGTACGCTTTCGCCACTTCGAGTTGGACTTCGTTCATGATTACCTCGCGGGGATGCTGATACCTGTGAGAGGCCATCGGATAAGTCCTTCCCCGGTCGGCCCGAGGCACCGTCCTCTCGTGGTTACAGCCTAGCACACCGTAGGGCGGGCCGCTACTAATCCCTACCGACTGGACAGGTGACGGCGCGTCGATGGCCGGCGTTTTTACGCTCGAACACGACGGTTCACGCATGCGACTCCTCGCGTTCGACGGCCGGATGGGTGCCAGCGGCGACATGCTTCTCGGCGCGCTCGTCGCCGCCGGTGCCGACCAGTCCGTCCTCTCGCCCGTCGAAGACGCCCTCGACGTGACCTACCGCGTCCACGAGGTCGACAAAAACGGCATCCTCGCCACCAAGGTGGACGTGCTCCTCCCGGAGGCCGACGGGGGCGACCCCCGCGGCGAGGGCCACGGCGACGACCACCGACACCAGCCCGAACCCGAGAGCGGCGACGGCGACGAGGACGACGGGCGTGGCGGGGGTGGCGTCGACGCCGAGCACAGCCACCAGCACCAGTACCGCCGGCACGACCACGCTCGCGACGAGGAGCACACACACCACCGCGACGACGGCAACGAGCATTCGCACGACCACGGCCACTCCCACTCGCACGACCACGGCCACCCGCACACTCACGACGACCATCACCACCACGAGCATTCGCACACTCGCGACGGCCACACCCACGCCGAGGGCCACGGCCCGCACCGGACCTTTCCCGAGGTCGTCGACCTCGTCGAGTCGATGGACCTCCCCGCGGGCGTGGTCGAAGACGCGACGGCCATCTTCCGCGTGCTCGGCGAGGCCGAGGCCGAGGTCCACGGCACCGACCTCGACGCGACGCACTTCCACGAGGTCGGCGCGGACGACGCTGTCGCCGACGTGGTCGGGGTCTGTCTCCTCCTCGACGACCTCGACGTGGACCGGGTCGTCACCGGCCCGGTCGCCGTCGGCGGCGGCGAGGCCGAGATGAGCCACGGAACCTACCCGGTCCCCGCGCCCGCCGTGGTCAACATCGCCGCGGCGGCCGACTGGTCGGTCCGCGGCGGTCCCGTCGAATCCGAACTGCTCACTCCCACGGGCGCGGCCATCCTCGCGCACCTCGCCGAGGGCGTCGAGACGCTGCCGTCGATGTCGGTCGAGTCGTCCGGTTACGGGGCCGGCGGCCGGGGGTTCCCCGACCACCCCAACGTTCTCCGCGCCGTCGTCGGTGACGGCGGCTCGCGGCTCGTCCGCGACGATATCTCCGTCCTCGAAACGAACCTCGACGACGCCACGCCCGAGGTCCTCGGCGGGCTACAGGAGACCCTGACGGACGCCGGCGCGCGCGACGTGACCATCGTCCCGACGACGATGAAGAAGTCCCGGCCCGGCCACCTCGTCAAGGCCGTCGTCAAGCCGGAGGACGCCGAGCGCGTCGCCTACCGCCTCGCGGTCGAGACCGGCACGCTCGGCGTCCGCGAGCACGGCGCGGGCCACCGCTGGACCGCCCGCCGCGAGTTCGAGACCGCGACGCTCGACATCGACGGCGACGACTACGAGGTGAGCGTCAAGGTCGGAAGCGACGCCGACGGCGTCGTCTACGACCGAAGCGCCGAGTACGACGACGCGCTGGCGGTGGCGAAAGAGACGGGGCTTCCGGTCCGAGAGGTCATGCGCCGCGCCGTCGACGCGGTGGCGTCGGCCGACGCGGCGGTTACCGGGTCCGACTCCGACTCAGACGACTCGAACGGGCAGTAAAATAGACGAACCGCCGCGGCTATCGACGCCGGGTCACGCGTCCTTTTCGTTGAACTGCGGCCGGGAGTTGAACGGCGCGAACGTCCCCGCGGGGTTGTTCACGTGGACCCACGCGTGGAGGCCCCAGTGTCCCGCCGCAAAGCCCCACATGCCGTCGTCGCCGTCGCCGTGGAACGGGTCCGGGAACGAGCCGGTGTACGTCTCTCCCTCGTCGAACAGGTACTCCACCGCGCCGAGGACGAGCGTTTCCCTGCCGTTGCCCTCGTTTTTCCCGTAGACGAGCGCGGCGGGCTTGGTGATATCGACCTCGTCGTCGTCGTTCTCGATGACGTAGTTCTCGTTCACGTAGTGGTAGCCCATGCCCGGCACGAACGGACTGCCGAGGACGTAGCCGTCCGCGATTGCCTTCCGAACGTCGGCGTACTTGGACGTGGCCGCCCGAACCGACGCGAGTTCGCGCTGGAGCGCCCCGCCGTGGGCCGCCGCGGGCGCGGCGAACGCGCCGACCGAGAGCGCGCCGGCGCCGAGTGCCTTCAGATACGTCCGTCGCCCGAGTTCGGGGGTGCGTGATGTGCTCATGCGACACGGAATACGCACCGGGAGAACGTAGGTATGAATCGGGCACGGTGCGTCTCATAAACTGAGAGCCGCGTTAAGACCGTTCTTTCCCCGCCGACCACTCGGAACGCGGGGCTCTCTCTCGGTCGCGTAGCGGGGCGTTAGGCGGGCGTTAACGGCATCGAAACCGCCGACGTGGACGCTCATTCCTCGCGCGAACGGTGTTCGTCCAGCGCCTCGTCGATACTCAGTTCCCCGCCGGCGACGCGGCGCGCGAGGCCGTCGTCGATGGTGCGGTTGTCGGCCGACGCCTCCCGCGACCGAGCTTTGATGCGCGTGAGTTCGCCCTCGGTCGGCTCTATCTCGCGGGACTCGATGCGCTCGCCGTCCCGGCGGGCGATGTTCACCGCGGCGAGCACGTCGCCCATGCCGCGCGCGCCGCTTCCGAGGTAGGGCGTCGTCCCGGTCTCGTCGACGAGTTCGACCGCGACGCCGTCGAGTTCGTTGATGAGCTTCGCGCCCTGCAGACGCGCGCCGTCGCCGATGCGGACCACGGGGTCGACCGCGTCGTCGGTCTCCTCTCGGATGACGTCGACGGCGTCCGAAAGCGGGACGTGGAACGCGGCGACGACCGTCTCGCCCGAGAGGACGGCGATGCCCGGTCTGGTTCCGGGGTCCACGCCGACGACGGTCCGTCCGCCGTCGCCGCGGAGGCTGGCGAGCGCCTCGTCGACGGCGCGGCGCACGTCGTCGCCGGTCGCGGTCACGCGGGTCACGGTTCCGTCTGCCCCCGTGCCGTCGAGGTCGTCGTCGGGGCCGGTGAGGAGCACCCGGGCCCGCTCGGGCAGGGGGTCGCCCGGCTCGACGGTCGTAAACGTGACACCTCGGCTCCGGAGTTCGGACACGGCCTCGTGGTAGAGGTCGAAATCGGCGGTGGCGACGACTATCACGGAGGTCCCTTGGCGACGGCGACGAATAAAGCGTCGTGCGCGAGTCGCCGTGGCGGCCGCGGACCGGCGTCGAGGCGGCGGTCGGTCGCGCGACTGCGAGTGCCCCCGAGACCGTCCGCGGCGACCGGGGTCTTTTTCGGCCGGTGGCACCCACCACCTGACGTGACAGAGTCAGTCTCCACCGGCTGTGACGCGCTCGACGACCTCCTCGACGGCGGGTTCGAACGCGGCACCGTCACGCAGGTGTACGGTCCCTCCGCGGCCGGCAAGACGAACGTCGCGCTCTCGGCGGCGGTCCGGGTCGCCGCCGCGGGCGGCACCGTCGTCTACATCGACACCGAGGGCCTGTCGGTCGACCGCTTCCAGCAGCTCGCGGAGGCGGTCGCCCCCGAGGACGTGGAGTCTGTGACCTCGCGGCTGATGATAAGCGAGGCGTACGACTTCGAGGACCAAGAACAGGCCGTCCGCGACGCCGAAGAGTTCGCCGCCAGCGCCGACCTCATCGTCCTCGATTCGGCGACCGGTTTCTACCGGCTGGAACGGACCGCCGAGGGCGACGGCGGCGAGGCGCTCCGCCGGGTGGCACGGCAGGTCACGCACCTGCTGTCGCTCGCGCGCAAACACGACCTCGCGGTCGTCCTGACGAATCAGGTGTACGCCGACCCCGACACCGACCGGACGCGCGCGCTCGGCGGCCACACCCTCGAACACTGGACCGGCACCGTCGTCCGCCTCGACCGCTTCCGCGGCGGCAACCGCCGGGCGACGCTCGAAAAACATCGCGCGAAACCCGCCGGGGAGACGGCGACGTTCAAGATAACGGACCGCGGGCTCTCCGCGTCTGACGTGTAGAAAAAGGGTCGACGCGGCCGGGCGGACGCCCCGGCCGAATCCCGCTCCTGTGTTCGATTTCCGTTTCAGCTCGGGCGTTCGGTGTGCGCCCCGGCGACTCGGCGGCGTTACAGCTCGTTGAGCTTGCGGAGGAGCTGGCCGCGGTAGCGCTCGTCGGCCTCGAAGCCCTTGACTTCGAGCACGTTGCGTTCGAGCTTGTCGAGCGCGACGTGGAACGCGTGTTCCGCGCCGTAGCCCTCGCCGCTGCCGGCCAGTTGGCCGTGGCTCGTGCGGAGCCGAATCTGGCACTGGATGAGCGGCGTGCCGCGGAGCTTCTCCTTGTGCTCGTGGAAGCGGACGTGGGCGTGGAGCACGCTCATCCGCTGGTACTTGTCCGCGACCTCGGTGATAGCCGAGTTGATATCGGCGCGGCTCAGCGTTTCGAGGAGGCCGATGTTCGTGACCTGCACGTCCATCTGCTCCTCTTCGGTGTAGGTGAGCGCGCGGAGCACGTCGGTTTTGGTCACCACGCCGAGGACTTCGCCGTCGTCGTCGGCCGGCGTGACGACGAGGCCGGCGATGTCGTTTTCCAGCATGCGCGCGACCGCGTCGCGGACGCTCTCGTCGGGCGTCGCCGTGCGCGCCGGGCTGGTCATGAGGTCGTAGACCGGGAGGTCGAGCATGCGGTCGGTGTCGCCGCGGCGGTCCTGTTTGCCCTGCCGACCCTCGTCGCGCACCATGAACTCGACGAGGTCGTAGGTGGTCAGGATACCCGCGAGGCGGCCCTCGTCGTTGACGACCGGGAGCCGCGAGACGCCGTGTTCGCGGAGGCGGTTGATGGCCTGCCCGAGGTGGTCGCGCTCGCCGACGGTGATCACGTCGTCGGTGTAAATCTGCTCGACGGTCAGCGCGTCGAGGTTGTCGAGGACGGCTTCGAGGATGGCGTCCTGCGTGATGATGCCGTACTGTTTTTCGCCCTCGTAGACCGGCGCGACCTTCGTGTCGCCCTCGACGAGCATGCGAGCGACCTCGCGCACGTTCTCGTGACGGTCTATCTTGGGGACGGCCTTCGTCAGCGCGGCCGCTTTGGTGCTGTCTTCGACGTGCGAGTTGATGAGCTGTTTCTCACCGATGACGCCCGCGTACTCGCCGTCGTCCTGGACGATGATGCCCTTAGGGTTTTCCCGCTCGAAGATGGAGCGGACTTTGCCTAATCGCTCGTCAACGTCGACCTCGATGAAATCAGGAGTGGCGATATCAGCAATATCCATAATACATCCTTACATACAACGCCTCGTCTCTTGAAGGTTCGTCCCGTTTCCACCCGCTAGGAAGGACCGAAATCGCAAGGCCACGACGGGACTGAAGGGGCGAATTCCGCCGGCAGACGGCCTATGACCATTGTTAACACTCACATTTCGATGAATGTCGCCGTTTCTCGCCGACGCGTCGGCCGGGGGCACCGTCCGCGAGGGACAGTACTCTCAGTTGGTTGTCAGCCGTTGCCGGGTCGTTCCGGGGGCGTGTCGGTCTAACTTCCCCGCCGAGACCGAACCAGTTAGATTCCTGAATCCGGCGGTAGTTCGGGCCTAACCCGCCGAGTTCGGACATCTAGTCGCTCCATACTTACAGCCGTTCCTACCGTTCAGTATTTCCAGAGAATGGCGTCTCCTGACAAGAACTCCCAGACTGACCGCCGCGATGGCGAAGAATCGTTCCGAGCAGACGGTGGCACCGCCGAACTGGTCCCCACGACCGGTCCGGAGGCGATGGCCGCCCGCGCGAGTGAACTTCCGGTCCCCGCGTCGGACCGCATCGAGTACGGCCCCGCCGACCCCGTCGAAGGCGAGGCGGAAGACGAGGACCGCCCGGAAACGCTCCGGGAGGCCGTCCTCCGCGAGGTGAAGGCGTTCTTCGCCGAAATCGACGACGAGACGGCGTTCGCGCCCGCGCCCTCCGAGGCGTTCATCGAAGACAGGTTCTTCGACTTCGCGTTCCTCGAAGGCGTCGAGGCCGTCGAACACTACTGGGTGAACAAGCCCTTCGCGTTCGTCTCCATCCTGTACGACCACGAGAAGCGCGAACACCGGTACCACGTGAGCGAGCCGCGCCTCGACGCCTTCGAGGACTTCGTGCGCGAGGACCTGACGAAGATTCTGCGCAACAGCCTCCTGTACCGCGACCTCGACGCCGACGGCGACCGCGAGGACGTCTTCGACGACGAGGCCCGCGAGATAATCACCGAACACGCCGCGACGGTCGAAGACGGGTCGCTCTGGAAGCTGTTTTACTTCCTGCTCCGCGACTTCATCCACTTCGGCCGCATCGACCCCGTGATGCGCGACCCCGGCATCGAGGACATCTCCTGCGACGGCGACGACGTGCCCGTCTACGTCTTCCACAGCGTCTACCGGGACGTGCCGACGAACGTCGTCTTCGACGACGGCGACCTCTCGTCGTTCACCATCCGCCTCGCGCAGCGCGCGGGCAAGCAGGTGACCGTCTCCGACCCGCTCGTCGACGCGAGCCTCCCGGACGGCTCCCGCGTCCAGTTGACCCTCGGCTCCGACATCGCCACCCGCGGGTCGAACTTCACCATCCGGAAGTTCTCGGACGTGCCGCTGTCGCCGGTCGACCTCGTGCGCTGGAACACCTTCAGCGTCGAGCAGATGGCGTACTTCTGGCTCGCCATCGAGAACAACCGCTCTCTCATCTTCGCGGGCGGCACGGGCTCCGGGAAGACCACCTCGATGAACGCGGTGTCGTTCTTCGTCCCCGGCCACGCGAAAGTCGTCTCCATCGAGGACACCCGCGAAATCACGCTCCCGCACGACAACTGGATTCAGTCGGTCACCCGCGACACGTTCACGGCCGACGGCCGCGGCGAGGTGTCGATGTACGCGCTCCTGCAGGCCGCGCTCCGCCAGCGCCCCGAGTACCTGCTGGTCGGCGAGATTCGCACCGAAGAGCGCGTCGCCCTGACGTTCTTCCACTCCATCGCCACGGGCCACACCGCGTACACGACGTTCCACGCCGACTCCTCGGAGGGCGTGGTCCACCGCATGCGCAACGAGCCCCTCGGCGTGCCCGCCCAGATGCTCTCGGACCTCGACATCATCTCGGTCCAAAAGCAGATTCACCTCGACGGCGACCGGACCCGCCGGAACATCGCCGTCACCGAAATCGCCGGCGTCGACGACGACGGCGAGGTCGAACTCCGCGACGTGTTCAAGCGCAACCCCGAGAACGACGCCCACGAGCGCGTCGGCGACTCGGTCGTCCTCGACGAAATCGCCGCCGAGCGCGGCTGGACGAAGGCCGACCTCAAGTACGAACTCGACGTTCGCGCCGACGTGCTCCGGTACATCGCCGCCTCGGGCGTCGACGACTACCTGACCGTCTCGGCGATGATTCGCCGCTTCGAGCGCGACCGCGAGGGGCTCCTCGCGCACGTCTACGCCGAGACCTCGCTGGTCTCCGTCGAAGACGAGGCCGACGAGAGCGACGACCCCGCGGCCGGCGAGAACGCCGCGACCGACGACCTCGACGACGAAATAGAGGTCTCGCCCGAGACCGAACGGCTCCTCGCGGACCTGTTCGACATCGAGCTAGACGACGCGGACGGCGACGACGCCGACGCCCCCGACGAACCCGGCGACCCCGACGGTGTCGGGACCGACTGGGAAGTCGGCGACGACGCTGATGCCGGCGCAGACGACGCGGAAGCCGATTCCGCTGTCGTCGCAGACGCCGTCGAGTTCGACGATATCGCGGAGGCCGGCCCCGCGCCGGCCGATGACGCCTCGGACGCTTCGGACGCCTCGGATGGCTCGGACGACGTCGAGGCCGACGAACCCGCGACCGACGCCGACCGGGAGGCCGACGATGCCCGCTGACTCGTCGGCGTCGGTTCCCCTGCCCGACTACGAGGTCGAGCAGTACTTCCCGCGCGAACACTTCGACGAGTCGCCCGAGGAGGTCGAGCGACTCCGCCAGCGCTACGGCTACGTCCGCACGTACTTCAAGCGCCACCCGGCGGGCCACCGCGACCTCCAGCGCTGGCTGAACCAGACCCGCGTGGGCACGACCTACGACCTGTATCTCACCCAGTCGGTGAAGCTGGCGGTCGTCACCGCGGCGTTCGGCTCGCTCGTCGGGCTCGCGCTCACGTTCGTCCTCGCCCGCACGGGCGTGTTGGCGAACGCGTCGAGCCCCGTGAGCCTCGGCATCGCGGCGCAGTACGTCGCCCCGCTCACCCCCTACAAGGTGCCCATCCTCGGCGTGGCCCTCGTCGGCCTCGTCGGCGGGTTAGCGGCCGCCGGGACCTACTACGCCCGGTACTACCTCCCCAAGAGCCGCGCCGAGATGCGCGGCCGGAGCATCGACATCCTGCTCCCGCACGCCATCGTCTACATGTACGCGCTCAGCCACGGCGGGATGAGCTTCCTCGAAGTCATCCGCTCGGTCGCCGACGCGCCCGACTACGGCGAGGTGTCCCGCGAGTTCGAGATGATCGCCCGCGACATGGACCTGTTCGGTAACGACCTGTTCACGGCGCTCCGCAACTCCCGGAACCTGACGCCGTCGATCAACTTCGAGCAGTTCCTCGACGACTTGCTTTCGGTCCTCGACTCCGGCGGCGACGTGACCGCCTTCCTCGACCGCGAGTCCGCGACGTACCTCGAAGAGGCCCGCGACGAACAGGAGGACTTCATCGAGACGCTGTCGATGCTCTCTGAGGTGTTCGTCGCCGCGTTCGTCGCCGCGCCGCTCCTGCTCATCGTCACTCTGATGGTCATCAGCTTCCTCGGCGGCGACACCCTCGTCCAACTGTACGCGCTGAACTACCTCATCTTCCCCCTCGGGATGGGGCTGTTCCTGCTCCTCGTGGACGTGCTCTCCTCGCCGTACACCCAGGACACGGTCCGGACGAAACACGACGTGACCGTCCTCGAAGAGATTCGGACGGTCGCGCTCGACTTCCTCGGCGCGGTGCGCCGCGAGGTCCAGCGCGCCCGCGAGGCCCGCTGGGGGAGCGACGGAATCGCCTCCGACGGCGGCGTCGTCGACGAGCGACTCGACGACTACCGCCTCGAAAACGCGGTGTACGAGCTTCGGACGCTCGTCGGCGACCCGCTCGACATCATGCGCCGCCAGCCGTACCTCTCGGCGGCCCTCACGGTTCCCGTCGCGCTCCTGTCGGTCGTCGCGGTCTACGCGCTCGGCCTCGCGACGCCCAGCCTCGACGCGATGCTCACGAACCCGTACAACACGACGGTCTGGTACGTCGTCCTCCCGTTCGCCATCGTGGCGGTCCCGCTGACGGTGTTCCACGAGCTTCGGACCCGCCGCGAGCGCACCCTCGAACGGCGCTTTCCCGACACGCTGAACCTGCTTTCGAGCGCCAACCAGATGGGCATCTCGCTGGTCGAGTCGCTCGCGCTCGTCTCCCGCTGGTCGTCCGGCGCGCTCGCGGACGAACTCCGCGCGCTCCGCAACGACATCCGCTGGAACCACGACGCCCACGCGGCGCTCATGGCGTTCGCCACCCGGCTCAACGTCCCGCAGCTCTCGCGGGTCATCCGGCTCATCGCCAGCGGCGGCCGCACCAGCGGCGACCTCTCGCGCGTCCTCAGCGTCGCCGCCGAAGACACGCGAAACCGCTACAAACTGGAGAAGTCCCGCCGTCGCGCGATGGGCTCGTACATCGCCATCGTCGTCATCGGGTACTTCGTCTACCTGTTCGTCATCCTGATGCTCGGCGCGAGCTACCTCGCCCCCCTCGCCGAGATGACCGCGCCCACGACGGCGTCCAACGGGCAGGCGCTCCCCATCGGTATCGGCTCCGTCCCGCTGGCGAACTTCCACGTGGTGTTCTTCCACTCCGCGCTGATTCAGGCGGTCGGCAGCGGCCTCCTCGCCGGCAAACTCGCCGACAACAGCGCCCTCAGCGGGCTGAAGTACGCCCTCGGACTGTCCGCGCTGGCGCTCGTCGCCTTCGCACTGGTGTAAGGCCATGACTCACAACACTCCCACTCAACACACGCAATCGCCCCGCAGGCACGTACTGCGCGGGCTCGTCGCGGGCGCGGCCCGCCGCGGCTCGCACCTCCGCGGCGACCGCCGCGGGGCCTCGGCCATCCTCGGCACGATGCTCGCGTTCGCGCTCGTCGTCTCGCTCGTCGCCATGGTGCAGGTTTCCGCGGTCCCCGCGTGGAACCAACAGACCGAGTTCGAACACCTCACGGCCGCCGAGACCGACTTCGCCGCGTTCGACGAGAGCGTCTCGAAGGCCGTCGACGGCCGGCAGACCCGCGCGACCCTCGACGCCGGCGTCGACTACCCGACCCGCGCGCTGTTCGTCTCGCCCGCCGCAGGCTCCGGCAGCCTCCGGACGACCGACCCCGCGACGGCCCGCATCTCCGGCGCGGTCGCGACCGGCGAGACCGGCACCTACTGGGACGGCTCCGAACACGCGTTCGACACCCAGCAGTTCGTCTATCGCCCCGACTACCGCTACCTCCAGAGCGAGCCCTCGCTCGTCCACGAGGGGACCGCCCAGTACACCGCCTACGGCGGCGGCGAGGTCGGCGCGACCCAGTCGCTCGTCGACGGCACCAAGGTCTCGCTCGTCTTCCTCGAAGGCGACATCGACACCGCGACGAGCGAGGCGACCACCTTCGGCGTCGTCCCCCTGAGCGCCGGCACCGACTACATCACGGTCACCGACGCGGGCGCGCCCATCACCATCTCGGTCCCCACTCGGCTCTCCGAAGACACGTGGCGCGACCTGCTTGCCGACGAGCCGAACGTCCGGTCTATCTCGTATGCGACCGGCACCGACTACAACACCCTGACGGTCGAACTCGCGCCCGGCAAGACCTACGACCTGCGGCTCTCGCGGGTCGGCATCGACACCCCCGGCGCGCTCCAAGCCCCCGCCTACATCGTCGACGTCGAGGGCGACAACGCCGTCGTCCCGCCGGGTGCGAGCCACCGCGCCGTCGTCGAGGTCCGCGACGCGCAGAACAACCCCGTCCCCAACGCGGTCGTCACGGCCAGCCCCGGCCTGACCGCCGAAAGCGGGCGGGTCGTCGCGCGCGACACCGGAACCGTCTCGACCGTCACCGATTCGGACGGCCGCGCGACGTTCGTCTACACCGCGCCCGGAAGCGTCGACGGCGTCGTCAACGACGAGTTCGACGTGGTCGCCGAGGACGCCGCGGGCGCGACCGTCGACCGCGTGACCTTCGACGTGCAGATTCGCGAGGGCGGGGTCACCGACCCGCTCCGCGGGCTCGTGGCCGCCGTCGACGACCCCGGCTTCGTCTACGCGGACGTCGACGGCAACGGCGAGTTCGACGGCGCGGACTACCGCGTCAACGACACCGGCACGGGCGGCGACGTGAAGTACGACGCCGGCACCGACCGACTCGTCGTCCCGCCGAGCACCGGGGCCATCGTCTCCGACCGCGACATCGACCTCGCGGGCGACGGCGTCTCGCTCCACGTCGATGTCGTCGCCACCGGCTCGAACAGCCGGATCGACATCGACGCCGGAAGCGGCTCGCTGGCCGCTGTCGGCGTCAGCGTCACCTCGGTGTCGGGGAAGGACATCACCGTGACCGCGGGCGACGAAATCGACCTCTCGGGCGCGTCGGTCACGCAGGGAAGCAAAGCCGGCCTCTCCATCGAGGCCGGCGGCGACGTCGACCTCGACAACGCCGGGGTGACGGTCGCACAGGACAGCAACAGCCTCCGCATCGTCTCGACGAACGGCTTCGTCAGCGCCCGGAGCGCCGACATCAGCGGGAAAGGCGACATCCGCATCGACGGCACGGACGGCGTCGACCTCGCCGGAGCCGGCCTCTCTGGGGTCAAGGACAACGGCGCGCTCGAAGTCGCCTCCGCGCGCGGCGGGGTCAACCTCAACGGCGTGGTCATGCTCGGCGACGGCGACATCGTCGTCGACGCCGAGGGCAACGTCTTCGTCGTCGGCGCGAACATCGCCTCGACCAAGACGGACGTGGAGATAACCTCCGACGGCGGGATGGTCAGCGGCCGCGAGGCCGCCATCTCCGCCGAGGACGACGTGGTCATCACCGCGGCGGTCCGCATCTACCTGCCCGACTCCTCTATCGAAGACGAGGACACGCCCGAACTGAACGCGCCCGAGAAGGAGGTCTGAGCCGTGTCTCACCCCTCTCTCGACTCCCGCGGCGTCTCGGAAATCCTCGGGCTGGTCTTCGCGTTCGGGCTGGTCGTGTCGGTCATCGCGGTGGTCCAACTCGCGGGCACGCCCGTCTGGACCGCCGGCGACGAGGCCGACCACAGCGCCAGCGTCTCGACCGACCTCGCGTCGCTCGACTCGCAGTTCTTCCGGGCCTCCGGCGTCGAGTCCGGCGGCCGCGTCGCGGTCGACTCCGACGTGTCGTACCCCGAGCGCTACCTCGTGGTGTCGCCGCCCGACAGCGTCGGGACGTTCCGGGTCGACGGCGCGGACGCCGTGACGGTCACGGGCGCGTCCGCGGTCGGTCCCGAAGCGGTGTTCTGGGACGGGTCGACCCGAACCTACGCGACCGAGGCCATCGTCTACGAGGCCGACTACGCCGAGCGCGACGAGGCCCGGATGGTGCTCGAAAGCGGCGTTTCGTACCTCGAAACCGACGGGAACCCCGTCGTCCACCGCCAGTCGCTCGTCCGCGGCACGACCGTCACGCTCGTGTTCTTCGAGGGCGACCTCGACGGCCACACGACCGCCGGCGACACCGTGGCGCTCGCGCCCGTCTCCGTCCGCAGCGAGTCGCTGCCGGTGTACAACGCCACCGACCCGGTTCGCATCTCGGTGCCGACCTACCTCTCGGAGGACGCGTGGGTCGACCTCATGGCCGAGGAACCCCACGCGCGGGTCGTCTCCCACGTCGCCAGCGGCGACCACGCGGTCGTCACTATCGAACTCGACGCGGGCGTCCGCTACGACTTCCGCGTCGCCCGCCTCGGCGTCGGCGAGGCCGTCGAACCCGACCCCGCCGCCTACGCTATCGCGGTCGAAGGCGAGGACGCCGCGGTCCCCTCGGGCGGCCGCGAGACGCTCACTGTCCGCGCGTTCGACCGCTACGGCGCGCCCGCCGCGGGCGCGACGCTGACCGCCACCTCGCCGACGCCGCTCGGCGGCACCGTCGCCCCCGTCGACGGGGCGACCGCCGTCACCGACGAGTCGGGCCGCGCGAGTTTCACCTACACCGCGCCCGCCGGCGTGACCGAAATCGAACACGATACCGTCACCGTCGCCCTCGACGGGGCGTCCGGCCCCGGCGCGACGGTCTCCATCCCGCTGGAAGTCCGCGGGATGGGCGAGACCTACGAGGTCAGAAACACCACGCCGTCGACGCCGGAGCCCGAAGACGACTTCAGCATCGACGACGGCGAGGTCGTCCCGTCGAACGCCTTCACGGGCGAGTTCGAACTGCTCGGCAGCGCCATCCGGGACGGTTGGGGCGACGTGCCGGTCTCCGTCACCTTCGTCGCCGACCGCGAGTCGCACCACCCGCGCGACTGGAACAACGTGAACGACCGCCGGTCCCACTCGTTCACCCTGTCTGGCGACGACGGCGACGGACTCTCAATCGTCGCCACCGCCCGGGGCTACGTCAGGGCCGACTCGACGGTCGACCACCGGCAGGTCGCGGTCCTCCGCGACGGCGACCCAGTCCCGGCGATACGAGGCTACAACGGACAGGACGACGTCGCCGAGTTCGTCGCGCCGTACATCAGCGCCGACGGACGAACCATGTCCCTCGCCGACAACCAGGCCATCTTCCTGTTCGAACTCGGGACGACCGACCCGCGGAGCAACGCCTTCGACATGCAGGACGTGGTCATCCTCGTGACCCTCTGGGAAGACGAGGAGGGGGACGACTGAGCGGGCCGACTCCCTCCCGCCGCGCTCGTCAGGAGCGCCGACCCATTCTTCGGTCTTTTTTCCCGCCGCGTCCGCGCGACCGCCGTATCGTTAACACTCGCGCCGCCGTAGAGCCGCGCATGTCGTTCGACCCCGACCGCGTCTCGACGGTCACGTTCGACTCGTACAGCACCCTCGTGGACGTCGACGCCGCCGAGAAGGCGCTCGCCGAGCGCGTCGACGACCCCGAACCCGTCTCGAAGCTGTGGCGGTCGCGGTCGCTCGAATACACCTTCGTCGGCAACCACGTCGACGAGTACGAACCCTTCTACGAGGTCAACCGCGCGGCGCTCCAGTACGCGCTGGACGCCCACGGCGTGTCGGTCTCGGCGGGCGAGCGCGACGAGATTCTCTCGGTGTACCACGAACTCGACGTGTTCGACGACGTGCGCGACGCGGTCGGCCGCCTCCGCGACGCCGGCTACGACTGCTACGTCGTCTCCAACGGGAACCCCGAGATGCTCGACTCGATGGTCGACCACGCGGACATCCGCGACCTCCTCGACGGCGTCGTCAGCGCCGACGAGGTCGAGGTGTTCAAACCCGACGCGGAACTCTACCGCCACGCGGCCGCCCGAACCGGGACGCCCATCGACGAACTCGCCCACGCGACCGCCGGCTGGTTCGACGTGATGGGGGCGCAACACGCCGGAATGCAGGGCGTCCGGGTCGACCGCAAGGACTCCCCGTGGGAACCGTTCGGCCCGGAACCCGACCTCACCGTCCCGGACCTCACGACGCTCGTCGACGCGCTCGTCGGCGACGAAAGCGGGACGGCGGACTGACGCGTTCCGGCGTGCTTCCCGGCACGGTGTATGCCATCAGTTCACAATGCTGATGTTACTTGCCGTCCATCTAGTCGGATGGAACGGCGGCGCGTGAAAGGCGGTATCCTGGCCGCTATCGGGTTCGTTCTGTCCCCGCTTTCGTGGTGGAACGACCTCGTGGTCAACCTCCCGCTGGCCTACGCGTTCGGCGTCGCGGTGAGCCTCATCTCCAGAAGCTGGTTTCTCCCGGGCGTCGTCGCGGGCTACTGGCTGACGAACGTGGCCGGGTTCGTCCTGCTCCACAAGGGCGCGGTCGACGCTGTGTCGGCCGAACCTCATCCGTACACCGCGCGGCGGTTCGCCAAGGACTTCGCCATCTCGGTCGGCTACACCGCACTCGTGGTGCTTTTGGTCTGGTTCGGCTTCCTCACCGTTCCCGACGGCCTGCTCGCGGCGCTCGGTCGCTGACTTCGGTTGGCCGGTCGGGCCGGCGCTCGCCGTCAAAAAATAGCTCCGGACCGACCCGGTGGTGGGTCCGAGTCGGTCGGCGGTCGTCGGCTCAGTTCTCCGTTTCGTTGTCGATGGGCGTCTCGGTCGGCGGCGGCGTCTCGCTCATCGGTTCGTCGGTGGTCGGTTCGTCAGTGGTCGGTTCGTCAGTGGTCGGTTCGTCGGTGGTTGGTTCGTCGGTGGTCGGTTCGTCAGTAGTTGGTTCGTCGGTGGTCGGTTCGTCGGTGGTCGGTTCGTCAGTGGTTGGTTCCTCAGTGGTCGGTTCGTCAGTGGTCGGTTCGTCGGTGGTCGGCTCCTCAGTCGGCGTCTCCGTGGTCGGCTCCTCACCGACAGTCACGACCGCGTCGTCGGTGACGGGCGTCCCGTTCATCGTGTACGGGCCGTCCTCGGTTCCGTTGGAGGTGAGGAAGTCGAGCGTCTGGTTGTCGTTGGTGTCGAGGTGCGCCTGCGCCGTGAGGTTGGCGCTCTCGTTCAGCGGTTCGAGGAGCGGCACGGAGACGTTCTCCTGCTCGCCGGATTCGAGGTAGTCGGTCGCGCCGACGACGGAACCGTTCTCGTCGAGGATGGCGATGTAGCCGCCCTCGGAGAGGTTCGCGCTCGCGACGGTCACGTTACTCCCGTCGGACTCCTGGTCGTCGAACTGGAGCGTCGCGGTCGGCTCCTCGGGTTCGGGCTGTTCGCCCACGGTGAGCGTCGTCAGCTCGCCGAAGTCCCGCGTCTCGATGCCGTGGATGTACGTCCCGTCTTCGAGACCCGTCGTGTTGACGTCGAACTCGATGGTCTCGGTCTCGTTGGGGTTCAGCGCCCAGCCGGTCCGCTCGACCACGTCGCCTTCGAGTCGGAACTCGACGCACTGGATCATCGGCACGTCGTTCGGGTTGGTGATGTTCGCCGACACCGTCACCGGCTCGCCGGCTTCGACGCCGGACGGCGCGGAGAGGTTGCTCACGTCGAACGACTCGTAGGTCCCGTTGCTCGGGTACGTGCAGTACTGCGTCTGCATCTGTGTCTGCGTCTGTTCTTGTACCTGTGCCTGCCGTGTGTCGACCGCCGGCGCGTCCGGCTGGGCGACCGACTGCACGCCGTCGGACGCCGCCAGACCGGTCCCCGCCGCCGCGACGAGGGCGACGACGACGAGGACGCCGGCGATACGTGTTCGTGTGCTCATGTGTCTTCGATGACAATCTACCGACGCCGCCGGCAAAAGGTGACGAGATAGTTTCAATAGTTTCGCGTTCCGGCTGTCAACTTACCTGATGGTGTAGGCGGTTAGTCTGTCTCTGATTCCGATACTGGGGGCGTATTGACCAGTTTTTCCGCAACAGTTCGCGAAACACGATGTTTCATTCGAGACGCTACGCGTTAACTGTCAGAAAAGCGATTACGTCACCGAAGCTAACAGGGTAGCCTCTCGTTTATTCGACATTCTTGACAGGATGAGTGACGGGGCCGGCTGAGCGTTTCGAAACCGGAACGGTATCGAACTGGTGGCCGTCTCGCGGGGCCGCTCCGGACGACTCGACCGATTTCCCACCCGAGTACCAATCTCCTTTTGATATTGATGAGTACGAACTACAATCGAGATTATCGTTACATTCGGGTTTGAATATGAGCAATCGCGACCACAATATCCAAAACTTCTTGTACTCGTGTCGTATTTGGACGTGTATGAGCGAATCCAACGAGAATTCGCGGATCGCACCGTACACGGAGTACTCGCGCACCCGTTCCCGGTGCCCTCGATGCGGGACCTCCGTCCCGAAGGAGGCGGTCGGCGACGCGCTGTGTGCGAGTTGCAAGGCGGACGTCTCTATCTGATGAGTACGGCCGCACCCCACAGTTCCGACGAGTTGGCGGACGCGCCGGTGTTCGACCTCGAATGCATCTACGACGACCCCGAGAACCCGAGCGAACTAACCGTGTTCTCACCGAAATCGGAGGAGTTGACGACCTCGTGGATTACGGTCGACCGGGGGAGCGCCGTCTCGCTGGACGATATCGCGTAGGCGCTCGGCGGGCGTGTCCTTTTGTTTTTGATTGTTAACTGACGGCGACCAGCTTCGGTTCTGTGGACGCCTCGCTGTCACTTATCGTTTCGAGAATTCAGAAAGTGGGTTGGGGCGGATTCGAACCTCGGTCGCTCACTTCGTTCGCTCCCTGCTTCGAATCCACCGTGACCACTTTCGATTCCACGGACTCCTCGCTGTCACTTATCGTTTCGAGAATTCAGAAAGTGGGTTGGGGCGGATTCGAACCGCCGGCCTGCTCCGTGTGAAGGAGCCGTCATAACCTGGCTAGACCACCAACCCGGCTACGATTCTGCTTTCCCGCGCCGCCAATTAAGACTTACGTTGTGCCCGGATTCGGGGGGCGCAAACGCGTCTACTCGGGCCGTCGCACGCGACGCCGAACCCGCCCGGCGGCCCGGCGACTCCGCGTCGCCGCCCGGCGCGCGCCGTACTCGACGCGCTCCCGCCGCGTCCGCGGCGCGGGCTCCGGCTCGTCCTCGACCTCGCGCCCGAGCGCCGCCATGAGGCGGCGACGGAGCGGTGCCGTCTCCTCGTCGAGCCCGGCGTACAGGTGCTCGAACCCTCGTCGGAAGTAGTACCGCGCGTCGGTGTAATGTCGGTTCATACCTCCGGATAGTCCCGCGGACGAGAAAACGGTTATGTCACGCGGTACCGAATCTCATATGTCTGAGAAAGAGCGATACACTTTAGTGATTCTTAGGCATACCTAAAACTGGGAACGCAGGCCACGCTTCGTGGTCGGTCCCAGTTAGCGTCTGGCCCCTTCCGGGACGGCGATACCGTGGGCACGATTCGTCCGTCCTGGTCCCATTATCCTCGTGAGCGACCGCGCCGACCCGCCGACGCCGCGGGTGAACCGGGGGCTCGACTCAGTACGTCGGCGACTCCTCGGGCACGCCGTCGCGCTTGTTGACCAGTCGCGCGAAGACGAACAGCGCGTCGGAGAGGCGGTTGAGGTAGGCGACGACCTCCTCGTTGACGGGTTCTTCGGCCGCGAGCGAGACGACGCGGCGCTCGGCCCGCCGCGACACCGCGCGGGCGTGGTGGAGTTTCGCCCCCGTCTCGCTCCCGCCGGGGAGGATAAACGACGTGAGCGGGTCGAGTTCCTCATCGGCCTCGTCTATCCACGCTTCGAGTTCGTCCACGTGGTCGGTGGCTATCCGCGGGTCGCCCTCGTCGGGGTCGGGGTTGGCGAGGTCGGCCTGCACGATGTGGAGGTGGTTCTGGACGGCTTCCAACACGTCGTCCACGTCGCCGTGGCCGGTCGGGCGCACGGTCCCGACGAGGGCGTTCACCTCGTCGACCGTTCCGTACGCCTCGATGCGGTGGCTCGTCTTCGACACGCGGGTCATGTCCCGCAGGTCGGTCATCCCCTCGTCGCCGCGACCGGTGTATATCTTCATGCGAGCGTCTGGTCGACGTACCGGAGGATGTTCTCGCTCTCGGACATCGTCACGCCGCGGTCACCGTCGACGAGGACCGGAACGCCGCGCTGGCCGCTCACGCGCTTGACCTCGTTTCGGTCCGAGTGGAGCGCGTCGACCCACTGCGTCTCGTAATCGATGCCCGCCTCGGACAGCGCGTCGTGGACCTTCTCGCAGTACGGACAGCCGTCGAGCGCGTAGAGTTCGATTCCCATGCCCCGCCGTTGGGTGCGCCGACCCAAAGAGATTTGCACGCCGACTGGTCCGACCGCGGCGTCTCCACTGTCGCGTCGTCGCTCCCCCGCGATCCGTCACGTTCGCCAACCGCGTTTGCGGGTGTCTCATACACGCTGCCTCCTCAAGCGGCGGTCAGTCCGACTGACTCCCGTAGCGGTTCCCGGTCGGGTCCCACAGCAGGTCGACCGTTCCCCCGACGCCGAGGAGAACCAACAGCACCGGGAGGTCCGTCGGCGCGCCGACCGCGTGGGCGGCGACGCCGACGACGCCGAGCGGGACCGCCGCGAGTCGCTCGACGTTCGGAACCCGGTGGAACAACAGCATCGTCACGGCGGCCCCCGTCAGCGAGGCGAGGAGCAGCACTTGTACGGGGTCGTGACCGCGGACGGCGGCCCGGACGGTCAGCCCACCCGAGGCGGCGACGAGGAGGGAAAACAACAGTACGCGGGGGCGCTCGGCGATGCGGGAAGACACGGTCGACGACTGTGTCCGGAACTGCATATACTTTGACAGACGACCCGGAGGGCTCCGGTCCATCGCGGCCTCGGAGTTCGGCGGGGCGGACGGCCTCCTGAGCGGACAGACGAGCGGGTTGCCGACGAAAACTCCGAATTCATATCGCAGTAGTTGGTTTATCGAACCGGCCACAGCGTCCGCGAACCAATATCTTCAACAACGACTACCACGGATTCGACCCCATGAGCGACCTCGAAATCCAGCGCGAGTGCCCGGCCTGCGGCAACGACACGTTCTACCTCGCCGCCAGCATGGAGATTCACCTCGGCACGAAGACGAAGTGGCACTGCACGGAGTGCGACTACGGCTACGTCCACATCACGGACGACATCGAGACGTACGCGAAGGCCGAAGCGTAACCGCGAAAAGAGGGTTTTTCTCGTTATTCGTCGTCGCCGAGCGCCCGCCACGAGAGCCGCGGGTTCCGCGCGGCGGACACCTGGTCGATGCGGCGGGCGCTGGTCTTCGAGGGCGCGGTTTCGAGCGCCTCGTCGGAGTCGGCGTACGCCGCGTTGAAGGCGTGCGCGAGGTCGTCGAGAGAGGCTTTGTCCTCGACTTCCGTGGGTTCCGTGAGCATCGCCTGCGAGACGAGTTCGGGCCACTTCGTCGTCGGCGGGTGGACGCCGTAGTCGAGCATGCGCTTCGCCACGTCGGCGGCGTCGCGGTCGCCCGAGGTCGCCGCGAACTCGTGGTGGAACGGTCCGTAGGGCACGTCGAGGTCTATCTGCGAGGCGAGGTAGTTGGCGTTGAGGACGGCCTTGGCGCTGGCGTCCGCGAGGCCCGCGTCGCCGAGGCGGGCGATGTAGGCGTACGCCTTCACGAGGACGAGCCAGTTGCCGGCGAAGCCGTGGACCTTGCCGATGGAGGACTCGGGTTCGTACTGCTCGTAGCCGGCGGCCGTCTCGCGGACCATCGGACTCGGGAGGAACTCGGCGAGTTCCTCGACCACGCCGACCGGGCCGGCGCCGGGGCCGCCGCCGCCGTGGGGCGTGGCGAACGTCTTGTGGACGTTGTAGTGCATGATGTCGAAGCCCATGTCGCCGGGGCGGGCGCGGCCCAAGAGGGCGTTGAGGTTCGCGCCGTCGTAGTACAGCAGGCCGCCCGCGTCGTGGACCAACTCGGCGATATCGACGATGTCGCGCTCGAACAGCCCCAGCGTGTTGGGGTTCGTGAGCATGAGCGCGGCCGTCTCCTCGGAGACGGCGGCGTCGAGCGCCTCCATGTCCACGCGGCCGTCGTCGTCAGAGGGGAGTTCGACCACGTCGTAGCCGGCCATCGCGGCCGACGCGAAGTTCGTCCCGTGGGCCGACGAGGGGATGATAATCTCCGAGCGGTCGTCGCCGCGGGACTCGTGGTACGCCTTCGCGACGAGGATGCCCGTGAACTCACCCGCGGCACCCGCCGGGGGCTGGAGCGTCACGGCGTCCATGCCGCCGATGTCGGCGAGGTACTCCTGCAGGCCGTGGAGAAGGCCGAGCGTCCCCTGAATCGTCCGGTCGGAGCGGTCGGGGTGAACCCCGGCGTTGGGGTCCGCGGCCACGTCCTCCGTGAACGAGGGGTTGTACTTCATCGTACACGACCCAAGCGGGTACGGCCCGAGTTCGACGCTGTAGTTCATCTGCGACAGGCGCGTGTAGTGGCGCGCCAGTTGCGGCTCCGACAGCGCCGGGAGCGTCAGTTCGTCGCGGGTCAGGTCGTCGGGGAGGACGCTCTCCGAATCGACCTCGACGGTCGTGCTGTCCTTCTCGGACAGGAGCGGTTCGTACTCGTCGTCGCGGCTGAATCGGGCTTGGTCGAAGTTCATCAGATGACCTCCTCGAAGGCCGCGACCAGTCCGTCCGCGGCGTCGGCGTTCGCGTCGGTGATACAGACCTGCAAGTGGTGGTCGTCGAGGGCGTGGACCGCGAAGCCGCGGCCCGCGAGGTCGTTCGTGATGGCGGGCGCGGGCTGGTCCGTCCGGACGACGAACTCCCGGAAGTGGTGGCGGTCGTACAGCGGCGCTTTGACGCCCGAAAGGTCGTCAAGTCGGCCCGCGAGGTCGCGCGCGTCGGTGACCGCTCGCTCCGCGAGGTCGACGAGGCGGTCGGGGCCGAGCCACGCCATGTGCATGGCCGTCCGGAGCGCGACCCACGCCTGATTCGTACAGATGTTCGAGGTCGCGCGCTCCTTGCGGATGTGCTGTTCGCGGGTCTGGAGCGTCAGCGTGAACGCCCGCATGTCCGCGCTGTCCTCGGAGACGCCGACGAGGCGACCGGGGACCTGTCGGAGGTACTCCTCGCGGGTGGCGAAGATGCCGAGTCCCATGCCGTAGGCGGTTCCGAGGCCGAGTGCGCCGGCCTCACCGACGACCACGTCGGCACCGACGCTCGCGGGCTCTTCGAGGAGCGCGAGCGCCACGAGGTCGCTTCCGAGACAGAACAGCGCGTCGTTGTCGTGGGCGAGGTCGCCGATGTCGGCGAGTCGCTCCTCGATGACGCCGCGGACCGTCGGGGTCTCGGCGTACACCATCGCGGTCTCGTCGTCGACGAGGTCCGCGAGGGCCTCGACGTCGACCGCGCCGTCGGCCATCGGGTACTCGCCGATTTCCATCGCCGCGCCGTCGAGATAGTTTTCGAGGACGCCGAGGCGGCCCTCGTGGAGGTGTTCGGGGACGAGCACGCGGTGGCCGCTCGCGCCGCGCCGGAGGCGGTTCGCGAGGAGCGCGGCCTCGGCGAGCGCCGTCGCGGCGTCGTACATCGAGCAGTTGGCGACCGGGAGCCCGGTCAGTTCGACCAGCATCGACTGGTACTCGAACAGCACCTGCAGGAAGCCCTGCGCGATTTCGGGCTGGTACTGCGTGTACGAGGTGAGGAACTCAGAGCGCCGCGAGAGGTCGTCGACCAACGCCGGCACGTAGTGGGCGTGATGGCCGCGGCCGAGGAACTCCGTCAGCTCCTCGTTGCGCGAAAACAGGTCGGACATGGCGTCTCTGAGCTCGCGCTCGTCGGTTCCGGGGACGCCGAACTCGCCGTCGAAGCGGACTTCCTCGGGGATGTCGAAGAGGTCTTCCGCGCTGTCGACGCCGACGGCGTCCAGCATCGCTTCCTCGTCGGCGTCGGTGTGTGGGGCGTACGGGCTTCCGGCCCGCCGTCCGTTTCCAGCCGTCATCTCACTCCGTCTGCTCGCGGTACTCCTCGGGGGAGAGGAGGTCGTCGAACTCGCTTTCGTCGGCCGGTTCGAGTTCGAGCATCCAGCCGTCGCCGTAAGGGTCGTCGTTGAGGAGTTCCGGGGCGTCGAACAGCTCCTCGTTGACGGCCGTGACCGTGCCCGAAACGGGGGCGTAGAGGTCCGAGACGGCCTTGATGCTCTCGACCACGCCGAACTCCTCGCCGGCGACGAGTTCGTCGCCTTCGGCGGGGAGCTCCACGAAGACGACGTCGCCCAGTTCGTCCTGTGCGAAATCGGAGATGCCGATTTTGACGGCGTCGCCCTCGGTGGTGGTCCATTCGTGCGATTCCAGGTACTTCCGGTCGTCGGGAATTTCGAACATTGTCAGTTGATGAAAGGAGGTGTCACGATTACTGCGCGCTTCTCGCGGCCGCGGACGAGCACCGAAATCTCGGTCTCGTCGGCGGCGTACTCGACGGGAACGTAACCGAGGCCGATGGGTTCCGACAGGGTCGGGCTCATCGTCCCGCTCGTCACGACGCCGATGACCTCGCCGTCCGCGTCGGCGATGTCGTAGCCGTGTCGGGGAACGCCGCGGTCGAGGAGCGTGAAGCCGACGAACGTCTCCTCGACGCCGGCCTCGGACTGCTGTTCGAGGGCGTCGCGGCCCACGAACTCGGTGTCGAGCTTGACGACGAAGCCGATGCCGGCCTCGTAGGGGGTCCGGGGCTCCGTCTCGGGGTCGAAGTCCTGTCCCGAGAGCAGGTAGCCCATCTCCATGCGGAGCGTGTCGCGGGAACCGAGCCCGCAGGGAGTCGCGTCGAGCGCCGACCAGACGGTCTCGGCGTCGTCCCACGGACAGAGGACCTCGAAGCCGTCTTCGCCGGTGTAGCCCGTCCGGGCCACCCAGCACTCGACGCCCGCCACGTCGGCGAACCTCGCTTGGAACTTCGAGAGGTCGCCGAGGGCCGCGCCGGGCGCGGCGGCGGTGACCGAGTCGAGGGCGTCGGGGCCCTGTACCGCGAACATCGCCCACTCCTCGGTCACGTCTTCGACGGCGGCGTCGAGGCCCCACTCGTCGCGGAACGAGGTCCAGCGGTCGTACATCTCCTCGTCGTGGCCGGCGTTCGGGATGAAGAGATAGACCCGCTCGTCGCGGTCGGGGAGTCGGTAGACGACGGTGTCGTCGACGATGACGCCCTCGTCGTTCACGATGGCCGAGTACTGCGAGTCACCCGGTTCGAGGGCCGTCACGTCGTTCGTCGTCAGGCGTTGCATCAGCGCGGTCGCGTCCGGGCCGGACACCTCTATCTCGCTCATGTGCGAGACGTCGAAGATGCCGACCGACTCGCGGACGGCCGCGTGTTCGGCCTTGATGGAGTCGTACTCCACAGGCATGTCCCATCCGCCGAACTCGGTGAACGTCGCCCCGGCGTCCGCGTGGACGTCGTACAACGGCGGCTTGCGAAGGCCCATACAGGCCCCTGCGAACTGCGATAAGTAATGCTTTGGTATCTGTTCGCTCGGTCTGTTCACTGTCGTGCATTAATCAGGGGAGAGATACGGGGGAAAACACCACGAACCCGCAACCAGATGGCGAAATATGCCGTTCGGACGCGGTTGGGAAGGAGACGGCACGCACCGCGATAAACGAATTACTGCGATATATAATTCCGATGTGGGGGGAGGGTCGACGACACGCCGCGAGGCCGCTATCCGTGGCGAATCGTCCGGGAAAAACGGTCGCCGGCGAGTGTCCGACTCGAACGCGGCCCGCTCAGTCGTCAGCGGCGGCGGGCGCGGGCGGCGTCTCCGGTTCGGGGCGCGCTTCGACCCGTTCGGACGCCGGCGTCCACGTCAGCTCTTCCTCGTAGTGGAACGCGCGGTGGTCCCGCGTCGGGTCGACGACCGTCAGCGAGAGCCAGTCGTTGTCGAGCAGTTCGGTCAGTTCCTCGTGGTCTGCCAGCACGTCGGTGACGCGGTCGACCGGCGCGTGGATAATCGTCGAGAGGCGGAGCGGCTGGTGGTACGGCGTCTCGTCGGCGGCCATCAGCGACTGGAGGGGGAGGCCGGTCATCAGGTCCCCGCCGTTGCCCTGATAGACGCCGACGTTGCCGACGGGGTTTTGGGTCACCTTCGACCCGCTCCCGTAGGCGGCGTTGTCGACCGTCGAGAAGTAGTACTGCATGTTAATCCACTGGGTGACGACCATCGGCCCCGTGAGAATCGCTTCGAGCGCGTCGCCGTCGCGGTCCGTCGAGTGGTCGTAGGAGTGGAGGAACGCGCGCCCGTCGAGGTTGAGGTCGCTCGTCAGTTCGCGCGGGCCGATGACGAAGCCGGCGTTGCCGGCCAGCCCCCACTCGGGGCGCGTCTCGGCCCAGTCGGCGGCGCGGCGCTCCGCCTCGCTGACGGCCGCGGAGCCGTCGGCACCCGTCCGCTCGGCGGCCGCGTGCTCGCGGGCGACTGCGAGGTCCGCGCGCAACTGGTCGAGGTCGTCCGCGTGGCTCTGCGGCACGTCGCCGTCGTACAGTTCGATTTCGTCGGTCGTCGTGTTGTGCTGGCCGGCGACGAACACCGTGTCCTCGGGGATGTCGAACCCGCGGTCGCGGAGTTCGTCCGCGACCGCCTCGTCGTTGCAGATGGCCGCGAGGACGCGGGCGTTCGGGCCGCCGGGGTTGCCGGCGCAGGCCCCGCAGTCCAGACTCGAATCGTAGGGGTTGTTGGCCGTCTCGCTGGCGTGGCCGGTGAACACGACGAGGCGGCCGAACTCCTCCCACCCCATCAGGTCGAAGGCGTTCGCGGCGTACTCGACTTTCTCCTCGTCGGTCAACCCCACCGGGAGGTCGCCGACGTAGGAGTGCTGGTGGTGGACGACCGGGTCGCAGAACTCGTGGTTGTCGGGGACCGCGTCGTCGGCGGTACCGAGCAGGTCGGCGACGCGGCCGGGAACGAGCGTGCGGGCCGCGAGGGCCACCCCGTAGCCGCTCCCCGCGCTCTCGACGAAGCCGAAGGCGGTTGCGGGGTTGGTCTTCAGCGCCTCGATGGCCTCGCTCGCCGCCTCGCGGAGGCGCGACCAGCGGTCGTGGCTCGCCTCCGTCTCCCTGTCGGTCGGGACCTCGGAGACGCGGTGCTGCGGGTCGACAATCGGTGGACAGGCGTCGACCGCGACCTCGGTGTCGTAGCCTTGGTACTCCATCGGGACGCCGAAGAAGCCGGCGTAGCCGTGGGTCTCGTAGTCGCCGGTGGCCTCGATGTGCCGGCGGATGACCTCCGAGCGCGTGTCGATACAGAACACCAGTTGCGCGTCCGGGCGACCGCCGGAGTCGCTGTGTTCGAGCGCCTCGCTCTCGGCGGCGACGCGGTCGACGACCTCGCCGCGGTAGCTCGCCTCCCACGCGCTCAGGAACGCGTCGGCGAGGTCGTCGGCCGCCTCGGCCTCGTCGCTTTTCGACCCGGTCGACGGCGCGATGTCGACGCCGAACGCGTCGAGGAGCGCGAGGCGGGCCGCGAGGTAGCCGTCGAGCGAAATCGGGTACGCGGACTGCCACTCGCCGCCGTCGGCGGCGCGTTGCTTGATGAAGCCGGTCCAGCCGGGGAGCGCGGCGAGCTGCTCCTCGAATATCGGCACCCACTGGCTCTCGGGATACGGCGCTAACGCGGACTCGATGGCCTCGACCGGCGACTCGGGCAGGTCGGAAACGACCCCGTCGTCGGGAATCTGACCGTCGTGGGGGGCCATCGACCGGAAGGCGCTGTAGAAGCCGTCCTCGCGGTCCGGCATCGGCCAGTGGGCCTGCCCCTCGTCGAGGAACGCCGACAGCCACTTCGTCAGCACGCGGTCGACCCGCGCGGCGTCCGCATCGGCGTCGGCCGCGGTCTCGGCGTCCGCGTGGCCCGACTCGTCGCCGGCGTCCATGCGCTTCAGCAGGGTTTCGGGGTCGCCCTCGTAGCCGCGCTCGGTCAGTTCCGCGTCGAGCACCGCGGGGTCGATTTGGCCCCCTTCGAGTGCCGCTTCGAACGTCTCCGGGGTCGGGTAGCCGCGGCCGCCGACGAGGTCCGCGGCCTGCGTGACCGCCTCGCTGAACGGCATGTCCTCGAAGCCCGAAAGCGGGTTGGCCGTCACGAACGAGTGGACCGGCCAGACCGAGCCGACGGTGGTCGCGGCCTTGTCGATGCTGTCTTCGATGCTGTGTTCAGTACTCATTGTATTCCTCCGTGGCGGTCAGCACGGTGCTGGACGCGGGTTGGCTCGCGTTCAACAGCGCGACGTAGAGGCGGCGACTCCGCTCGTGGACGCCGAGTTCTATCGCGGCGTAGACGACGAGGAAGACGCCGGCGACGAGCGCGTGGAGCGCGCTCAGTTCGGCGGGTGCCTCGACGACCGGCAGTCCGGACAGCACGCTCGAAATCCCCTCGTAGACGAGGGCGTACACGGCGATGGCCGACAGGGAGACGAGCGGGACCGCGCCGTAGCGGGCCGTCGACGGGAGCGCGGCGCGCGCGACGACGTTGCGGGCCGCGTGCAGCGTGGTGAGCACGACGAACGCCACGAGCAGGAGTCCGCTGTCGAGGTGCGTTCCCTTCCCGGTGAGCGCCGCGAACAGCGCGCCGCCGGCCAGTCCGGTCGCCACGATGACGGCCGTGCCCGCGACCCCGGTGTCCGGGTTCCCGTGGTCGGTCGGGGCGGTCCGTTCGACCGCGCCGCCCGAGCTGAGGAAGTGGTACGCCTTGTAGAAGCCGTGCAGGATGAGGTGGGTGATGGCGGCCCCGAAGAAGCCGAGACCGGCCTGCATGATCATAAAGCCCATCTGCCCGATGGTCGAGCAGCCGAGTTCGCTCTTGACGTCCGACTGGACGTTCTTGAGCAGCTTCCCGACGAGGGCGCTCGTCGCGCCGACGGCCACGATACCGAGCATGAGCGTGGCGTCGAGGGTCACGACCGGGGCGAACCGGAGAAGCAGGATGCCGCCGGCGTTGACGAAGCCGGCGTGCATCAGCGCCGAGGCGGGCGTCGGCGCGGTCATCGACGACAGGAGCCAGCCGTGGAACGGGACGAGCGCGGACTGAATCATCGCCGCGAGCACGAGCGCGACGACGGCGACGAGCCACGCCGGGCCGCCGAGTCCGTCGGCGTTCGCGGCGATTCCCGAGACCGTCGTCGCGCCGGTCGCCCACCACAGCGCCGCGAGCGCGACGCCGAGGAACGCGCTACTGGCGAGGAAGTACCTGCGGGCGACGCTCGCGGCGGCCTGCGCCTGCGGCCAGCCGTCGATGACGCCGATGAGATTCGCCATCACGAGTCCCATCGCGAGCCAGCACAGCCAGAACAGCGCGAGGTGGTCGGCCGCGACGAGACCCATCACGGCCACCGTGAAGCCGAACACGGTCGCGAAGAACTTCGTCTCGTGGGCGGAACCGGCCATGTAGCGGCGCGAGTAGCTGTGGACGATGCCGCTGAAGAACGTCACGACCACCCACAGAAGCACGGTCAGGCCGTCGACGGCGACGACGCCGGGAACTTCCCACGCACCCCCGAGTCGGACTCGGGCGAAGAGCACGGCGACGCTCGCGGCGAACAGCGCCCACACGAGCCGCGTTAGTGCGACGGGCGCGAGCGGCGAGTCCGCCGCCGCGTCCGGGAGTGCTCCGACCGTCGGGTTCGAGCTGTGTCCTGACATCGTTCGATTCGTCGTTGACCAGTCCGGTCGCCGAGACCGCATCGGGGTCCGAGACTGGTCGTCCTTACGCCCATCCGAGAACAGATTGACTATTAAATCTACCTACATTCACAAATCGTTCGCAAATTAGCCATTAAAGAACATTATGGTTTCGCGGGTTCGGAGCGGCGTAGACAGCCGACGCTGAACGGTCGAATCCACGGAGAACGGCTTGTTCGAGGCTCGTCACTCCCGATGAAGCGATGTGAGCGAACGAATCGGGAACGCCGGCCCTGCGGGCGTCGGCCCGTCGCGGCGACCGGCGACTGCGGTCCTCGTCGGTCTCGGTGAGCGATTCGTGAACGCTCCGTTCGTCGCGGGGACGCCGCGACCGCTCAGGAGTCGTTTTCGGCGTGCCGTTCGGAGTCGAACTTGCCGAACGGCGTCGTCTCGTGGGTTCGCACGAGCACCTCGTCGGCGACGGTGACGCCCATGTCGAGGAGTTCTTGCGCGATGGCCGTGATGTCGTCGTCCGTCTCGCAGACGGCGGTCACGAGGAGGTTCTGTTCGCCGGTGACCAGCTCCTGAACCGCCACGACGCCGTCCATCTCCAGAATCTCGGGGACGAGTTCGCCCCGCTTGGGAATCGAGGCGGTGCAGTACAGCAGCATCCGGAGCGGGTAGCCCGACTTCTGGTAGTCGACGCTCGCGCTGTAGCCCTTGACCACGCCCTCGGATTCGAGCCGCTGGATGCGCTTGCGGACGGTGCTGTCCGAGGTTCCAGTTCGTTTCGCGATGTCCCCGGACGACATGTTCCGGGCGTCCTCTTGGAGTGCGTACAGAATCGCCCTGTCCACGTCGTCGATATCCTCGCCGGCCATACCCCTTCCTCGGGGTGGAGCGCACTTTAGCCTTTGATATCGCGCGGTCGCCGCGGTGTCTCGTCCCGGCGGTAGATTTATTTCCCATCCGATATAATTAGTTACTATGATAGTTGTAAAAGACAACACCGATGCGTCCGACGCTCGCGAGCGGTCCGTTCGCCGCACGGCCACCTTCGCCGACATGGCCGCGGCGATGCGTGGGTTCTGACCCGTCGTCCGCCGCTTCGATTCTCCGCTCGGTTCGCCCGACGGCGTCGCAACGTGACGGCGTCCCTGAGTTTTCGCGTTTCCTGATAACCCGTTTCCGCGACCCGTCGGAGCCGGCGCGAGACGCGTTTCAGACCGGGAAAACGGATTTACCTTTGGGTGTCATATTCTACCAAACTGGGCGACACCGCCCTGATACCCATGGCAGACAAACCACACCAGAACCTAGCCATCATCGGACACGTCGACCACGGGAAGTCCACCCTCGTCGGCCGGCTCCTGTTCGAGACGGGCAGCGTGCCGGAACACATCATCGAACAGCACCGCGAGGAGGCGGCGTCCAAGGGGAAGTCGGGCTTCGAGTTCGCCTACGTCATGGACAACCTCGCCGAGGAGCGCGAGCGCGGCGTCACCATCGACATCGCCCACCAGCGCTTCGACACGGACAAGTACTACTTCACCATCGTCGACACGCCCGGTCACCGCGACTTCGTGAAGAACATGATCACGGGCGCGTCGCAGGCCGACCACGCGATTCTCGTCGTCGCCGCCGACGACGGCGTCGCGCCGCAGACCCGCGAGCACGTCTTCCTCGCCCGAACGCTCGGCATCGAGGAGCTCATCATCGCGGTCAACAAGATGGACGTCGTCGACTACAGCGAAGACACCTACAAGCAGGTCAAAGAGGAGGTCCAACAGCTCCTCCAGCAGGTGCGGTTCAGCTCCGACGACGCCAGCTTCATCCCCATCTCGGCGTTCGAGGGCGACAACATCGCCGAGCCCTCGGAGAACATGCCGTGGTTCGACGGCCCGACGATACTGGAGTCGCTGAACAATCTCCCCGAGCCGTCGCCGCCGACCGACGCCCCGCTCCGCGTCCCGATTCAGGACGTGTACACCATCTCCGGCATCGGGACGGTCCCGGTCGGTCGCGTCGAGACGGGCATCCTCAAGACCGGCGACAACGTCCGGTTCATGCCCTCCGACGCCGGCGGCGAGGTGAAAACAATCGAGATGCACCACGAGGAGGTCCCGGAGGCCGGCCCCGGCGACAACGTCGGTTTCAACGTCCGCGGCGTCGGCAAAGACGACATCCGCCGCGGCGACGTCTGCGGCCCGGCCGACGACCCGCCGTCCGTCGCCAAGACGTTCAAGGCGCAGATCGTCGTGATGCAACACCCCTCGGTCATCACGGCGGGCTACACGCCGGTCGTCCACGCCCACACGGCGCAGGTGGCCTGCACGTTCGAGTCGCTCGACCAGAAGCTCGACCCCGCGTCGGGCGAGGTCGCAGAGGAGAACCCGGACTTCATCAAGGCCGGCGACGCCGCCATCGTCACGTTGCGCCCGCAGAAGCCGCTCAGCATCGAGCCGTCGTCAGAAATCCCCGAACTCGGGAGCTTCGCCATCCGCGACATGGGACAGACCATCGCGGCCGGCAAAGTGCTCGAAGTCGACGAGTAGCGCCCGGTCCCGACCTCGGATTTTTCGCGTCACCGCCGCGACAGCGGCCGCGCCGTCCACGCGGCCGGCCGGCGACCGATTGGTCACAAACGGCGCGCGAGCGTTCGTCGCGTCCGGCGTCACTCGTCAGCGCCGGGGTAGAGCGCCGACACCTGCCAGACGTTCGCGCGGACGCCCGCCCTGACGATATCCATCCGCACGCGGTCGCCGGCGTGGTGGTTCGCGAGGTAGTCGCGGAAGCTGCTGTTCTCGTAGGACGTGACGTGGTACGTCGAGCCGTTGTCGCCGCGGAGCGTCGCCGCACCGTGGTCGTTGACCTCATTCACGATTGTGAATGTATTCGGATTATTTCTGGACGCTGTCTCGGACATGTTCGACTATATGTTAATTAGAACCATAAAACCTGCCATCGCGTTTAGTAAATCATTATAAACTATATCTTGATTGTAACCCGGACGACACTGTCCGCTCGCCGTCTGTCGGTTCTCCGAGAGTGGCCCGCGTCCGGTGGTCGACTCGACGCGCCGTGCGCCGGTGTTGGGTTGCGACCGGCGTGGGACGTGACGCGACGCGGCCACGCTGTCGAGCGCGGGTTGATCGTCGAAACGAACTGCATCGCGTAAGTACGGCCTCTCGAATCGGGGACGGGGCGCAGTCACCCTAGGCGGAGCAACCAATTAACCGAATGGCTTGATATATCCGGTTTCATTAGTGGCCCGCGTCGTCGCGGACCCCGCGACGCACGTCGACGTAGTAGTCGCGGAGCACGTCCCGGCCGATTCGAAGCGGCGTCTCCGAACCGACGTCCTCGTCGAGCACCGCGGTCACGGTCCGCCGCTCGCCCGCGAGTTCGACCACGACGTCCACCCGCGGCGGCGCGCCGTCTTCCACCGCGACCGGTGGTTCGGTCCCGAGGTCGGCCGCCAAGTCGGGCGCGATTCGGGTCGTCGACGCGGCGGTGTCGATGCGGGCGAGCACCTCTTTCGACCCGCTGATTCCGGTGACGGTCACGCGTTCCGCGTGGCCGACGACGGGAACCCGCTCGTCGCGGACCCGCGAGGGGGCGTCCGCCGGCGGCGTTCCGTCGAGGTCGCGGCCGAGGCGCTCGACGAGCGCCGGGTCGACGCGCCCGCCGGCGCGCTCGATTGCGAGGCTGGCGATGGCCGCCGCGGGCGACCGCCCGGTGGCGCGGAACAGGCCGCGGAACCCCGCGGTCGGGTTGACTTCGAGGACGAGCCAGCCGCCGTCGCTCTCGATGAGGTCGACGCCGGCGTAATCGAGACCGAGCGTTCGCGTCGCTCGGAGCGCCGCCCCCGCGGCCCGCTGCGGGAGGTCCTCGGTCGCGTCCTCCACGTCGCCGCCGAGCGCGACGTTCGTCCGCCAGTCCCCCGCCGGGGCGTAGCGGTACATCGCGCCGACGACCTCGTCGTCGACGACGTAGATTCGGAGGTCGCGGTGGCGCTCGCCCGCGTCGACGTACTCCTGAATGAACGCTCGGCGGCCGTCGACGGTCGCCGAGACGGCCCGGTCGTGGTCGACTAACCACGTCCCCCCGCCGTTGGTCCCGATTGCGGTCTTGTAGACGACCGGCGTCCCGAACGCGTCTCGCGCGGCGTTCAGTTTGGCGTCCGCGGTGGCCATGTACGTGTGCGGCACCGGGACGCCCGCGGCGGCCAGCCTGCTCGCCGTCGCGTGTTTGTGGACGGCGAAGAGAACGCTCCGCGGGTCGTTGAGCACGGGGCGAACCGCGGCGTAGCAACTGGCGATAGAGAGGTCTTCGAGCGGGCTCGTCGATTTCGACAGCAGGAGCCGGTTGACAACCACGTCGACGTCGGGGTCCAGCGCGACGCCCGACCGCGACACCTCGATGCCGACCGCCTCCTCGTGGAGCCAGACGGCCTCGTGGCCGAGCGCCGCGACCGCGTTGCTGATGGCTTTCGTCTCCCTGCTGTCGTGGAACCCCAGAACCCCCACGGTGACCGTCTGTGCATCCCCACCCATGGGTGAGACTACGCGTTCCGGTCGCATCAGCGCATCGCGAGGTCCCGCAGAATCGGAATGTGACGCCGCGCGACGCGTTGTCGCGCGCGACGGTCACCCGCTCATGAAGTCGGCTGTCGGTTCGCTCGCGAGGCGGCCTCGCGGGCGGTCGAGGTCCCCGTTACTCCTTTTCGGTGACGGTCACGGTGTAGCTGCCGCTGCCGGAGTAGCTGTCGACCAGCACCGAGAGGTCGGCCGACGTGTCGGGGTCGTCGACGACTATCTGCTCTTCGCTGTTCGTGGTCCACGAGCGGTAGTCGTACGACCCGGTCGTGGGGCACGTCCCCGAGCCCTCGTTGACGTAGAGGTCGAAGTCGGCGCTCGTCGGGCCGCTGAGGTCGACGACGACCTGCGACGGCGAGCCGTACTCCCACGCGTAGCTCCAGCAGTCGGAGTCCGACGACGACGACAGCGAGTCGTCGATGGTCGAGGTAGTCGAGTCGCCACCGCCGCCACCGCCGCTTCCCGGCTCGGTCGTGACGGCGTTCGCGGCGTCCACGCGACCCGCGCCCTGTTCGGTCTCCGAGAGGCCGATATCGACCGCGGTGTTCTTGAGTTGGCTCCGCAGGTCGGCCGGCGAGAGGTCGTAGACGGCGAGCGTGAGCCCGGCGACCCCCGAGACGACCGGCGTCGCCATCGACGTGCCGGATATCTCCTTGTACTCGGTGTCGGTCGTCCAACACGACAGCACGTTCGTCCCCGGCGCGGCGAGGTCGATGTCGGTGCCGTAGTTGGAGTACGTCGCCAGCGTCTCGTCGGGGTCGAGCGCGGAGACCGCGACGCACTCGCTGTAGGCGGCGGGGTACGAGACGCTCCCGCTCCCGTCGTTGCCGGCGGCGGCGACGACGAGGCTCCCCTGCTGGGTCGCGTACGACACGGCGTTTTTCATCGTGGACGTGTAGCCGCCCCCGCCGAGCGAGAGGTTGATGACGTCCGCGCCTTGGTCCGCCGCCCACTCGACGGCGTCGGCGATGTCGCTCGTCGAGCCGCTGCCGGACTCGGAGAGCGCGCGCCCCGAGAGGAGCGACGAGTCGCTGATGCCGCCGATGCCCTCGTCGTTGTCGGTGGAGCCGGCGGCGATGCCGGCGACGTGGGTGCCGTGATACTCGTCGGCGAGCACGTCCGGATACGGGTCGCCGTCGGCGTCGACGAAGTCCTGGCCCTTGTCGGAGCCGAACTGCGCCGAGAGGTCGGGGTGGTCGTATTTGACCCCCTGGTCGACCACGGCGACGGTCACGTCGGAACTGCCGAGCGTGGTGTCCCACGCGCTGTCGGCGTTCACCTGCTGTGGCGCGTACTGACTGCCGTACTGCGGGTCGTTCGTCGTATAGAGCGCCTGATGGGTGACGTTCTTCTCCGCGTACTTCACCTCGTCGCGCTTCGTGACCGCCGAGATGAAGTTCTCGCGGGCGCGCTCGGCGGCGACCGACGGGAACTTGACCGCCACGTAACTGAGGGTCTTGTTCTCGTGGACGACCGTCGCGTTGCCGGGGACGTGCTTCTCGACTGCCTTGCGCGGGCTGTCGGCCGTCTTCGAAACGCCGACGAGGATCTCTTCTTTCTTCGGGCCGGGGGACCGACCGGGCGTCGCGGAGGTCACGCCGGCCGCGCCGGTCAGTCCGGCGGCCGCGGCGAGTCTCAGGAAAGTCCGTCTGTCGAAGTTCGGTGTGCCTGTCATCGGCACACATGACTCGGGAGACCGTGGCAATATTTGTTAGCTTGACTGAAATTTCAATTTCAGCCTGTTCTTCAGATGTAATTCGGAACAGAATCGTAAACCGAAATAAATCCTCGACAGATTCTTGAATCGTCGTTCCTGCTTCGGTCGTTCCTCCCTCGAAATTTATAAACCCGAAACCGGGTGAGGTGGTGTATGGACCTCCTGCGGCGGTTGGTCGGCCCCGACGGGCTTCCCTCGGGCCGAGTGGCGCTCTTCGTGGACGGGCCGAACGTCCTCCGCGACGAGTTCGACGTGGACTTAGACGACATCCGGGCGGCGGGGCGCTCGCTCGGCGACCAGTTGAGCGCGGCGCGGCTCTACCTCGACGAGCACGCCACGCCGGGGCTGATTCAGGCCGCGGAGGCGCGCGGGTTCGAGGTCGTCGTCACGAGCGGCGACGTGGACGTGAAGCTCGCGGTCGACCTCACGCGCTACGCCGTCGAGGACCGCGCCGACGTCGTCGCGGTCGCCTCGCGGGACACCGATTTCAAGCCCGCGCTTGAGACGGCCAACGCCTACGGCCTGCGGACGGTCGCCATCGCGCCGGGGAGCTACGGCCGTTCAGACGCGCTCCAGAACGCGGCGACCCACGCGATGACGCTGGACGAATCCGCGGACGGCGGCGACTGAGTCGGCGACGAGCCGGCGGCGCGGACCGCCTCGCCCGACGCCGACCGCCGGCGAGAGCGTCGCCGCACCGACACCGCACCGACCGCGAACGGTTCGCTTTTTCCTCCCCCGACCGACCACACGTCCATGCAGGAGTTCGACACGCCGGTCGTGGACGACCACCTCCACCTCGACCCGGACCACGGGCGCGGGC
The DNA here is from genome assembly GCF_902410085.1 of Haloferax sp. KTX1. NCBI lineage: Archaea > Methanobacteriati > Methanobacteriota > Halobacteria > Halobacteriales > Haloferacaceae > Haloferax > Haloferax sp. KTX1. Next base: position 135,761 of record NZ_CABPRH010000007.1, read on the forward strand.
TGGAGGCGGTGAAGGATTTCGCCCGGAGCGGCGGCACGCACCTCCTCGTCGTCAACAAGCCCTCGTGGCTCCTCGGCCACGAGGTCGAGACGGGCGCGGACTTCCGCCCGGTGTTCGAGACGACGGTCGAGGTCGTCCGCGAGGCCACCGAGCTACTTCCCGGGCGCGCGTGGCCGGTCCTCGGCGTCCACCCCGGTCTCGTCTCGAAGCTCGTCGACGACCGCGGGTTCGACCCAGAAGCCGCCCGCGACCTGATGTGCGCGGGTCTCGACACCGCCGCCGAGTTCGTCCGCGAGGGCGACGCGCTCGCGCTCAAGTCCGGCCGCCCGCACTACGAGGTCACCGACGCGGTCTGGGAGGCCTCGAACGCCGTCCTCAGACACGGTCTCGACCTCGCCGCCGAGTGCGACTGCGCGCTCCAACTCCACACGGAGTCGACGACCGACCTCTCGGACGTGGCCGAGTGGGCCGACGAGCGCGGCGTCCCCGGCGAGCGCGTGGTCAAACACTACGCGCAGGGCCACCTGACCGGCGGTACGCCGAGCGTCATGAGCGACAAGGACCGCCTCGAAGACGCCGCCGAGCGGGGCGACCCGTTCCTCATGGAGACCGACTTCATCGACGACCCCGACCGCCCCGGCGCGGTGATGGGGCCGAAGACCGTCCCCCGGCGCGTCGACTGGCTCCTCGACGCGGGCCGCGACGACGCGGTCCGAAACGCGCACGTCGAGACGCCCGCGCTGGTCTACGGCGTCGACACCGAGGCGACGCTCGACCGATAGCCGGGGCGAGAGAACGATAGGCGGGGAGGCGGACCGACTGACCCGGGAGGCGGGACGACCGCCGAGACCGACGCACGGGCCGAATCGCGCCGTCTCCTCCCACGTCGTCGTCTCACACGGTCACAGGCAGGATAAGAAAGGCATTTGAGTCCGGCACGGGAGGGTGTAGGTATGACCGAGGCCGAGGAACGATACTACTCGCCGGAACGCTGGCAGAACTGGTTGACGCGCGTCGAAGAAGAGGACCTGGACCTCGAAAGCGAGGAGACCGGCCGTCTCCTGATGAACATCCAGAACGACGCGGCCATCGCCATCGCCAAGATTCTGACCGCCTACGACGACGACACGCTGGGCGAAGAAGAAGCGCTCGACGAACTGTCGACCGTCCACGACATCGTCATGGCCGAACCCGAGTTCGAGTCCGAAAACGAGGAGGCCGAAATCCTCATCGGCAGCGTCCAGACGAGCCTCTCGTGTGCCTTCTTCGCCGCCGAGGAGTTCATCGTCGCCGGCCCCGCAGAACTCGAAGACGGCATGGACGCCTACATCCGCGCCGCCGCGGACGCCGAGGCCGCCGACGACCTCGACAGCGCGCTCGGCTACATCGTCCAGGTCGGCACCCGCGTCATCGACGGCGAGGAACTCGACATCGAAGTTCTCGACGAACTCGAATTCGGACTTGTCACCGAGTGGGTCAACGGCCTCGACAGCCTCCAGAGCGGCCTGTCGGAGCCCGAAGTCGTCGAAGAAGAAGACTGAACTCGGCCTCTCTCACGCTGTTTTTCGTTTCGCTTTTCGACCGCCGAGAGCTCCCGGACCCGCTCCGACCGTTTTCCGACGACAAGCCCCCTACGGGACCGCGACGAAGTACGTTGCGAACTCGCCGTCGTCGAACTGAACGGTGAGGATGAAGAAGTCGCCGTCACTATCAACGCGTCCTGGTGAGAACGTCATCGGAATCGTAGTCGTCTGATTCCCCAGAAGCGTCACGCTGTCGGGACCGAGTGAGTACATTTGCCCTCCGATCGGTTGCTCGGGAGACCCGTTGAACTCAATGCCGCTTGCAAACTCATTTCTATTGTCTGGGTAGTGGAATGAGACTCGGAAGTTAGTGATCGTCCGCGTGTCTCCCGTGTTGTTGAGTCGAAGTTCGACCTGATTAGCGTCGTTCGGACGGAGCTCACTCGCATTCACCAGAATCACGTCGCCTTCGTAGTCGTTCGGCGGGTTGATCTCTCCCGTCGACCCGTCGTCTCCAGCGCCCGTGCCGCCGCCGCCGCTCCCGTTGACGAGCGGGATGGTGTAGGTCGTCTGCTCGATTGGCTCGACTATCCCGTCGTCGTCGAGGTCGCTCTCGGCACGGACGGTTATCGGCCCGCCCGCGTCGGCGTCGGGCGTGAAGGTGAACCCAGCCCGGCCATCGTCGGCCGTGGTGATAGTCCGACTCGTCGGTGACGCGTCACCTTCGGTAACGGTGAAGTCGATTAGCTTGCCTTCGACGGGGTTGTTGTAGCCGTCACGTGCCTCAACGACGACCTCGGTCGCCTCGCCGGGCGCGGCGGCCGCTCCCGTCGTGACGGGGACGAGATACTTCCCTTCGGGGCTAGCGACCGTCGAGGCGGCCGACGAGGACGACAGTTCCACCTTGGCGAGTCGGAGTTCGTAGGTGTACGAACCGTTCAGGGTGACGCGGACGAGGCTGTTGGTCGGGTCCGCGCCGTCGCCGAGGTCGGTGATTGATCGCACGCGACCATTCTCGTCTTCCATCTGTTCGGCAGTCACGGAACGACTCCACGCCGTCGCATTCGACCCGACCGGGAGAGTCAGGGTGATGTTCTCGTCGGACTCGTTCGTCACGGTCACCGTCCGCGTGGCCGACGATTTCGGAGCGACGGTCAGTGAAGTGCGAGTCGAAGTCTGACCGATTCGCCCATCGATGGAGATGACGGTAATTCGGTTCCCTGAAATGAGCGTCTGGCCACTGAGTGGGACCACGTTCGCGCCGGCCTCGCGCTGGGCCGACACGCCGGAGACCGTAATCGGCGTGCCGTCGAACTCGTTGTAGTCCGGCGAGTAGCGTAGGACCTTGCTCTCGTAGCGTTGTTCCCCACCGTCCCATAACGTCCGGACGGCCTCGGGTTCACCGTCGACGGCGTCGGCACCGACGATAGTGACGTTTCGCGAGTCTGTGAGCGTGAGGCTTCCAGTCGGCGGACCCGGGTTGATGAAGACGGCACGCGGGCGGTACTGGACGCCGGTCTGGACCGTGACGCCCGACTGAACTCCCCTCGTCGCGGTCGCCAGCACGTCGTTGTGGAGCGACACGAGGTCGTCCGAGGCGTCCAGATAGGCCCCGAACTCCGTCGCTTTCGTCTGCTGGGGAACGACCGTCGCCTGGTAGAGCGACAGGCCGATAACGAGGAAGCCGAACAGGAGGATTGCGCCGACCTGAACCGCCTGCCCCCGTTCGCTGTCGAGGAGTTCCATTGGGGTGGTCAACTGGTCCGACTGATAAAGGTCTGTTGCCGCGTACGTTTTTATATCACACCCGCCTGCGTTCAGTCGTGCAGGTCGATTCGCGCGCGCAGAGCGAGACGGTCGGGATGGTCCTCCTGTTAGGACTCGTCGTCGTGGTCGTCACGGTCGGCGGCGTCGCCGCGCTCGCCGCTGTCGACGACTACCGAGATGACGCTCCGCTCGTGGAACTCGATGTGACTGTCGACGGATCGAACTTGACGCTCACGCACCGCGCCGGCGACACCCTCCGCGCCGGGGACGTGGCTGTCGTCACCCGGAGCGAGGACACGACGACCCGGTACTCGCTCGGGGCCGACGGCGACATCAACCGCCGAGCGACGACGAGCGAGTCGCAGTTCGGTCCGGGTGATAGCTGGCGACCGACCACCCCTGTCGGATTCGACGGGACCGATCCGTACCTCGTGTTGGTCGTCCACGAACCGAGCAACACCGTCATCCACCGCGCGGAGCGGACGCTCGGCGCGGTCACGGAGACGCCGGGGCCCGCGCCGACGCCGCGGCCGACGACGAGCCCGCCCGCGACCACCACGTCAACGGCGACGACAACTTCGACGACCGCAACGACGACCACGACCACTTCGATGTCCCCGGAATCGACCGCCATCAACGGGGTACACGTGGAAGACCGGACGACCGACTCCGGCGGTGCCGGCTACCGCGTGGACTACGACGTGGCCGCGGGGCCGGACTTCGACCGCGTCCGTGTGACCTTCGAGAACCTCGATTCCTCGTGGGCGACCCAGACGGTCACCGAGACGAACGCCCGTGGCTTCGCGACTTACGACATCGGCGCTGGCGTCGGCGACCGCTACCGAATCACGGTGGCGGCGCTGGACGCGGGCGGCAACGTGCTCGACTCCCGAACTATCTCGGACGTTGCCGACGGCGACAACCCCGACGCAAACACGGGGCTCCCCGAGTCGAACGACCCGAAGATTCGCGGTGCCGCGCTCATCGACCTGACCCAGGAGGGCGCGGCGTACGAACTGAACTACAACGTCACGAACGCGTCGAACCTCTCGGAGATTCGCGTCGAGTTCGACAACCTCGACGCGCCCTCGGCGACCGCGGAACTCAGCGGAACTGAGCCCCGCGGGACCATCGCAGGCTACTCGGCGTACGACGGGACCGAAGGCGACGACTACGAGGCGGTCATCCGCGTCTTCGACGAGGACGGCGTGCTCGTCGACCGCCGGGTCATCTCGGACGTGGCCGACGGCGTCGACCCCGCCGGCAACGACGACCTGACTCGGGCGTCCAGCCCGTCGTTCGAGGGCACAATCATCGACGACCTGAGCATGACGCAGGCCGACTACGAGGCCTCGTACAACGTCACCGACCGGGCGGAGTTCGGCCGGGTCAGGCTATGGGTTTCGAACGAGGACGCGTCGTACGCCGAGGGAATCTACGAGAGCGCGGACCCGCGGAACACCATCGACGACTTCGCCGCCGAGGACAACGGCGGGACGTTCGGGATGACCTACCGCATCCGGCTTCAGTTGCTCGACGCCGACGGCGTCGTCGTCGACGAGCGCATCGTGACCGACGACGCGGACTGGACTGACCCGTCCGGAAACGACGGACTCTCCCGCGCGGGAAGCCCCGCGTTCGACTCGGTGTCGGTGTCGGATCAGTCGCAGACGAACCGGAATCGTGTTCGCTACTGGGTCGACTACGACGTTATCGGGACGAGCGAGTTCGCCGAAGTTGAGGTGTACTTCCGAAACCGCCAGCAACCGCAGGCCAGCGGGGTCGTCCGAAGTTCGGAGCCGAGCGAGAACAACCTCGAATACACCGAAACCTACGGGACCGGGAACACCTACGACATCGAGGTCCGGGTCGTGGACGACGATGGTATCGTAGTCGACCGATACGTCCTCTCGGATATCGCGGGCGACAAGAACGCCTGACCGCCCTCATCAGATTCTTCGACAACCGACGTAACTCCCCATCGACAAAACCTTATCCCTCGGTTCTGTAGCATCGACCATGACTTCCGTCGGCATCGACGCCATGGAGATTTGGACGGGCAAACTCGTGTTAGACCTCCCCAACACCTTCGCGCCGGTGAAGGGCGAAGACCCGGAGAAGTACACGAAGGGGCTGGGTCTCCACACGTCGTCGTTCCCGGACGTGTACGAGGACATCGTCACGATGGGGGCGAACGCCGCCAAGCAACTGATGGACCGGAAGGGCCTGACGCCCGCGGACATCGGCCGAATCGACGTGGCGACCGAGTCGGCGTTCGACAACTCCAAGCCGGTGTCGACGTACATCGCGGGCTGTCTCGAACAGGTGTACGACGGCGACTTCCGCCACGCCAACAAGGGCGAGCGCAAGTTCGCCTGCATCGCCGGCACCCAGAGCCTCGACGACGCCTACAACTGGATTAAGGCGGGTCGGAATCGCGGGCGCGCGGCGCTCGTCATCGCCACCGACACCGCCCTCTACGAGCGGGGCGACCCCGGCGAGGCGACGCAGGGTGCGGGCGCGGTGGCGATGCTCATCGACGAGGACCCGGACCTCGTCGAACTCTCGACCGAACAGGGCTACGGCAGCATGGACGAGACGGACTTCCTCAAGCCGAACCAGCAGTTCCCCTCGGTGGACGGCAAGCGCTCCATGCAGGTGTATCTCGCCCGCATGCGCGAGGCGCTCGAAGACTACGAGAGCGTCGCGGGTCGCACCCACCCCGACCTGTTCGAGTACATCCCGTTCCACACGCCGTTCCCCGGCATGGTTCGGAAGGCGGCGCTTCTGGGCTTCCGTCACATGACTCGCGACACGGACATCGAAGACGACCTCGAAGCCGAAATCGGCCGCCAGCCCCGCGAGGAGGACTTCGAGACGTGGGACGACTACGAGGAGGCCATCCGCGGCTACATGGACGAGCTGAAGACGACCGAGCAGTACCGCGACTGGTACGGCCGCGTCATCGAGCCGACGCTCGACATCTCCAGCCGCGTCGGCAACTGGTACACCGGCTCGGTCCACATCGCCCGGCTATCGGCGCTCATCGCCGCCGCCGACGAAGGGAAAGACATGACGGGCAAGCAGCTTCTCGTCGGCTCCTACGGCTCCGGCGCGCAGGCCGAGATTCACGCCGAGACGGTTCAAGAGACGTGGCTCGACGAGATCGAGGCCGTGGACGTCGACGACCAGCTCGCGGCCCGCACCGAGATTTCGTTCGACGACTACGAGCTCATCCACGACGTGCACAACCACGAAAAGGAAATCGAGGTCGAGGAGTTCACCCAGCCCGAAGCCGAGTTCGTCTTCACGGGCTGGGGTCGGATGAACGAGCGCCGCTACGAATACGTGGAGTAGCGGGGACCGTCCGCACGAGCGAAGCGAGTGCGGAGACGAAGCGCCGGTGAGGTGCTTCGGAAGTACGAATACGTGGAGTAGCGGGGACCGTCCGCACGAGCGAAGCGAGTGCGGAGACGAAGCGCCGGTGAGGTGCTTCGGAAGTACGAATACGTGGAGTAGCGGGGACCGTCCGCACGAGCGTCAGAACGGCCGGGGCTGGTCGTTTCGAATCGACCACGCTTCCGCCGGGTTCGACCCTCTGTCATCGTAGAACTTCCGTCCGACGTAGCTCTCGCTCACGCCGCCGAGTATCGTGTTGTACAGGTCGCTCGCCGACTTGTGGGTCTCTGCGCCGAGCGGGTCGAGAATCGTCTCGACTGTCTCCGCGTCGTCGACGTTCGGCGCACTGATTTCGACGTCACCGGCCCGTTCAACCACGCGAGACGTGCTCACCGGATAGGTGAACTCGGTTTCGAGGAACGACTGGAGGTCACTACGTTCCATATGTGCCCGTGTGCGCCGAGCCCCTTCTTATTTTTCACTATTATTCAGAACGATCGGTCAGGGAAGTTTCCGCAGGTCTTCGAGCATCTCGTCTAGGTCGCGGTCGGTCACGGCGAGCGCGAAGCCGTCGATGGTGGCGAGCGCGGGCGCGTGCTCCCAGAGGTCGTCCTCCGAGAGCCCGTGGAGGACGACCGCGTTCGGCGTCGGCGTGACGACGCGCATGGCGACCAGCGGCGACTCGCCGCGGGTGACGCCGGTGAACACGAGCGCCCGGCTCGTCGACTGGCCGTAGAGCCGGTAGAACTCCTCGGAGGAGAGCCGCGTGATGGCCTGAATGCTGTTGATGACGGTGTGGCCGCTGATGCGGTCTTGGTCGCCGTCGACGATGGGGGTCGCGCCGATGGCGTCGTAGAAGCTGTCCAGCGGAATCGACGTGGGGTACTCCCGGAGGTCCTGGACGATGTCGCTCTCGAAGCCGGCCGAGAGCACGCGGGCGTACTGCCGGATGCGACTGCCGCCGCGGGCCTCGTCGATGTCGAGGAGCGCCTCGACCATCCGGCGGATGACGCCGATGCCGGGGCTCTCGCGGCGGCCGCTCTCGTAGTCCGAGACGACGGACGACGACACGTCCAACTGCTCGGCGAGCGCCGTCTGCGAGATGTCGAAGTCGGTCCGCCACTTCCGGAGCGTCGCGCCGGGGTCGTCCGAGAGGGTGATCTCGCCCGCGATGCGGCGGGCGAGGTCGTCGCGCGGTGCCGCGGTCACCGCGAGCACCTCGGTCCGGCCGACGAGTGAATCATGGGACAACCTGCGCGAGTGTCCCGCAAAAGCGTGTCGAAAGTGGTAGTCGTCGCCTGACGAACTCCGTGGGAACCCTGAAGGCCGTCGCCCGACCACTACGTGGTATGCCATCGACCCTCGTCCACGTCGCGGTCGGCGGACTCGTCGGTGCCGCCCTCCTCGGTCGCTGGTTCGATGCCCGCTCGGTCGGCGTCGCGCTCGTCGCCGCCGCGGTCCCCGACCTCGACTCGTTCACCAGCACGCTCCTGCCCGGGAGCCACCGCGCGTTGTTTCACACGCTGTTGCTTCCGCTCGCGCTCGCCGCCGTCGTGGCCTACGACACGCGGGTTCGGGCACCCGAGCGCTCCGCGATTCGCGGCCGGTGGGGCGCTCGCGGCGTCGCGGTCGCGTGGGTCGGCATCGCCGCGCTCCTCTGTGGGGGCATCTTTCCCGACCTGTTCACCAACGGCGTCAACGCCTTCTACCCGCTCCACGACGCCTTCTATTCCATCAACGGGCGCGCCGAGTGGTCGAGCACGCGCGGATTCGTCCAGACGTTCGTCGAGTTGCGGCCCGCGTCGCCGCCGCCGACGACGGAGACGCTCCACTACAGCACCGTGGTCGACCCGTCGCCGGGCGCGGAACCCGAGAACGTCGAGCGAATCGCCCCGCTCGCCTCGTCCGGACTGGAACTGCTGCTCGTCGTTCTCGGGGCGGGCGTGGTCGGCGGGCGGCTCCTGTCGGAGCGCCTGCGCGGGCGGGCGGAGTGAGCCAGCGCGGACTGAGTCAGGAACCCGGCCGCGACTCCGAGCGTTCATAACCGGCGGCAACCCATCGGCGTCCATGAGCGAGACACCCGACGGCGTGGAGATTCGACCCTACGAACCGGGCGACGCGGACGCGTTCTGGGAACTGAAACGCGGGTTCGAACTCGGCATCGGCGAGGGTACCGGCGGCGACGACAAACTGTCGACGTACGAGGCGAAACTCACCGACGACTACCGCGAGCGATATCTCTCGTGGGTCGAGCGCTGTGCGACCGACGACCCCGGGTGCGTCGTCGTCGCCGAGGCGGTGTCGGTCGACGACGACGCTGATCTGGTCGGCTACGCCTTCGCGCTCCCCGAGGAGATGACGTTCATCTGGGATGCGGCCGTGCTCAACGAACTGTTTCTCGACGCCGACTACCGCGGCACGGGCGTCGCCGACGAACTCATGGGGGCCGCGCTGGACCACGCGCGCTCGCAGGACCTCCCCTTGGACCGAATCGTCCTCGACGTGGACGAGGCGAACGGCCGGGCGCGGGCGTTCTACGAGCGCTACGGCTTCGACCACTGGGGCGAACTCGTCGCGCGCGACCTCTGAGGTCGGGAAAACGAGCAACCGGGGAACCGAGCGAGCGGAGGTCCGTGACTACCGGAGCGCCGTGGCCGCGACGCCGCCGACGGTCCCGAGGACGGCGGGGTAGGCGACGCCCGCGAGGAGCGCGGACGTGACCGGGTCGGGACTGACGGCCGCGTCGCCGACGCTGACGGTGAAAAGCGCGATACCCGCGAGCGCGAAGACGAGGTAGCCGACGGTGGTTCCCGCGCCGGCCAGCGCGCCGTCCCGCGTCGAGGACGCGCCGCTGACGACGGCGGCGAGCGCGCCCGCCGCGAGGAGCGCGACCACGGGCACGACGTAGAGCACCGGCGAGAACGCCTCGACGTTCTCGATGAGGTTCGCGCTGGAGGTCGTTCCGAACAGGCCGGGGAACCGCGTCGTCACGCCGTGGGCGCTCATGAACACCCAGCCGACGACCTTCCACGTCGCGATGTCGGAGCCGAGGGCTTCGAGCACCTGACTGGCCGTCGAGTTCTCGATGGTCGAGGAGGACAGCAGGTACGTCACGAGGTAGCCGAAGAGGGCCGCCCCGAGACCGGCGACGCCGCCGCTCCCGACCGACCGAAGCGTCGACGGGTCTGCGCCGGACGTCGAGTGAGGTGTCGATGACATTGTGTCGAGACACATTATCGTTCTCCCGTAAATGTCTCGTGGCCGGCGTGAGACGGCGTCTCGCGGTGCGTACTGACGGTTCACACTGGTTGCGACGCGTCCGGAAACCACCGGACGGCCGGCGAACGCGAGAGGGCCACGTTCAAGTCGCGGGAGGAGATAGCGATGGGCATGCTACTACGGGGTGCGCGGGTGATTCGAAGCGACCGCGTCACCGACGAGGCGGACGTTCGAACCGACGCCGAGACGGGGCGAATCGAGGCCGTCGGCGACCTCGACCCCCGCGGCGACGAGCGGGTCGTCGACCTCTCCGGCAAGACGGTCACGCCCGGACTGGTGGACGCGCACGTCCACTTCTCCTTGTCGGGCGAGCGGAGCGTCGAGGACGTGGTCGGTATGTCCGACGCCGAACTCACGCTGGTCGAGGCGCGAAACGCCCGGAAGACGCTCGAAGCGGGCGTCACGGGCGCTCGCGTGATGGGTGCGCGCGACATCGACGTGGCGCTGAAGCGCGCCGTCGAGGCCGGCGACGTGCCCGGTCCGCGCATGGTCGCCAACTGTCGGTCGATAACGATTACCGGCGGCCACGGCCACCACATGGGCCGCGAGATAGACGGCCCGACCGAGGCGCGGAAGGCCGTCAGAGAACAGGTGAAACTCGGCGCAGACTTCATCAAGTTCATGGCGACCGGCGGGGTGACGACGCCCGGCAGCGACCCCGGCGCGGTGGCGTTCACCGAGGAGGAACTCCACGCGCTCGTCGACGAGGCGCACCGCCGGGGCGTTCACACCGCGACCCACGCCCACGGCGGAGAGGGCGTGAAAGCGGCCATCCGGGCCGGCGTCGATACGGTCGAACACGGGACGTTCCTCGACGACGAGGCGGTCGACCTGTTCTTGGAGCGCGACGCGACGCTCGTGCCGACGCTCTCCGCGCCGTACCACATCGTCCGGAACACCGAGGCGGCGACGAAAGAGGACGTGACGAAGACCGAGTTCGTCTACGACCGCCACATCGAGTCGTTCAAGATGGCCGCCGAGGCGGGCGTCCGAATCGCCGGCGGCACCGACGCCGGCACGCCGTTCAACGTCCACGGCGGCAACGCCTCGGAAGTGCAGTTCATGGCGCAACACGCGATGGAGCCGCTTGACGCCATCCGGGCGATGACCGAGACGGCCGCCGACGCGGTGGGACTGGACGACTGCGGCGTCGTCGAACCCGGCGCGTACGCCGACCTGCTCGTGTTCGACGACGACCCGCTGTCGGACCTGACGGTGCTGAACGACCCGACGGCGGTCCTGAAAGGCGGCCGCGTCGTCGCCGGCGCGGTCCCCGGTGCGGTTCCCGACGGCGAATAAGCGGCGGCTCAGCGAACGTCGTCGGGGTCGACGTCCCAGCGGAACTCGGCGTCGTAGTCCCCGCCGGTCGTCGCCAGCCAGTCCTCGCGGGAGACGCTGTAGCGGAGTTCGTCGGTCGGCTCGCCGTCGACGACGATGCTGTTCGGCTCGCGCCCGTCGAGGCCGCCGCCGAGCGCCGCCATGTACTTCTCGATAGCGCGCTGGGACTTCTCGTTGTCCGCGATGTGCGAGACGGTGACGACGTCGAGGTCGAACGCGTCGAACGCGAGCGCCGCCAGCGCCGCGGCGCGTTCGCCCGAGTAGCCGCGACCCCAATAGCGCGGCCGGAGCCACAGGCCGAGTTCTCCGACGCGGCGGTCCCACTCGGTGTGGAGCCCGCCGAACCCCGCAATCTCGCCCGCGCCGTCTTCGCCCTCGCGGGGGATAATCGCGTAGTCGGCGCTCGCCGCGTCGGTCCAACTCGACTCCCCGCGGTCGAGGAACTCCTTCGTAACTTTCGGCGTCTCGTGGCGCGACCACGGCATGTACCGCGTCACGTCGTCCATCTCGGGGGCCGAACACAGGTCGTACGCCTCGTGGACGCCGACGTATTTCGGGCGGCGGGCGACCAGTCGAAGTCGCGGCGTCTCGACGACTTCGGGGTAGAGGTCGCTCACTCGCGGCCCTCCCAGCGGAACTCGGCGTCGTAGTCGCCGCCGGTGGCGGCTTCCCACTGCTCGCGGGTCACGGACCAGCCGCGAACGTCGCGCGGCGTGCCGTCGGCGTCGACGGTCTCGTTGGGGAACAGGCCGTCTTTCTGCCCGCCGAACCGGTCGGTGTACTTCTCGATAGCTCGACACGACGCCTCGTTTTCGGGCATGGCGTACGCGAGCGCGACGTCGAGGTCGAGCACGTCGAAGACGGCGGCGAAGAAGGCGGCCGCCCGCTCGCCCGAGTAGCCGCGGCCCCAGAACTCCTTGCGGAGCCACATCCCGAAGACGGCCCGGCGCTTGTCCCACTCGGGGTTGAAGCCGGCGGTGCCCGCGAACTCGCCCGCGCCGTCCTCGCCGTCCCGCGGGAAGACGGCGTAGATGGCGTTTTCGGCCGATTCGTGGCCGTCCTCGGCCCGTTCGATGAACTCCAGCGTCTCCTTGGGCGTCTCGTGGGGGTTCCACGTGACGAACTCGGTCTCCTCTTCGATGGTGTCCGACCGCGAGGCGGCGAACTGCTCGTAGGCGTCCAACGGGTCGACGACCGCCCGCGACAGGGCGCGGAGCCTGAGCCGCGGGGTCACGATTTCGTCGGGGAACATGGAACGGAGTCCACTCGGAGGGCGCTAATAAGTTTTCTGATCATTGACAGGTGAGAGCACGTGACACCGCCGGGGGCGGCCGCGGTCCTCGGACCGGTCGGATTCGAACACGTTCCGGGCGCGCACACGTTCTGCCGGGGAAGAACCCGGAGGTGCGTATTTGTGCCGGGAGCACGTCTGATAAGCGGGATGGCGATGGACTGGGAGCGGGCGGTCGGCGGCTACGCGCTCGTCATGGGAGCCGCGACGCTGACCATCTGGGCGTTGACCGTCGACGGCGGTTCGGTGATGGCACCGCGGACCGACCCGTTCGCGCTGTTCGCGTCGCTCGTCTTGGGGGGACTGACCGGCGTGTCGCTCCTGGCGGCGGGCGTAGGACTCGTCCGGCGACAGTTGTGGGCGCGACCGCTCAGCCTCGTGGCGTTCGGCCTGCTTTTCGCCGGCGTCATCGACAGCGCCGGCTACTACGCGGGTCTCGGACGTGTCGGCGTCGTCGTGGCGCTGTTCGTCGTCTGTCTCGCCACGCTCGCGGCGCTCGGCTGGTCGCTCGTCGACGCTCGGAACCGGGCGCGGCGGGCGGCGTGGTGAGTCGTGAACTGGCGGCGCGGGGCGCTCCGCAACCACTAAACGCGCCTCGGTCCTCCTTCCGGTAATGGTAGACTGGACGGAGAAGTACCGCCCATCGACGCTCTCCGAGGTCCGCGGCAACAACAAGGCCCGCGACGCCCTCGCGGAGTGGGCCGAGACGTGGGACGACCATCGAGAGGCGGTCGTCGTCCACGGGAGCCCGGGCATCGGAAAGACCTCCGCGGCCCACGCGCTCGCCGCCGACATGGGCTGGGAGACGGTCGAGTTGAACGCGTCGGACCAGCGGACCGGCGACGTCATCGAACGCTTCGCCGGCCGCGCCGCCAAGAACGCGACGCTCGCCGGCTCGTCGACGGGCACGTCCACCCGGCAGTTGGTCATCCTCGACGAGGCCGACAACATCCACGGCAACTACGACCGCGGCGGAGCCAGCGCCGTCACCCGGCTCGTCAAGTCGTCGAGCCAGCCCATCGTCCTCATCGCCAACGAGTTCTACGACATGAGCCGCGGGCTCCGGAACGCCTGTCGGGAAATCGAGTTCCGCGACGTGTCCGCCCGCTCTATCGTTCCCGTCCTCCGCGACATCTGCCGCAAGGAGGAGTTAGCGTTCGAATCCGACGCGCTCGACCGCATCGCCGAGATGAACAGCGGCGACCTGCGGTCGGCCGTCAACGACCTCCAGGCCATCGCCGAGGGCCGCGAGAAAATCACCGAGGAGGACGTCGTCATGGGCGACCGCGACCGTTCTGTCGGCCTGTTCGAGTTCCTCGACGCCGTCCTCAAAGAGGAGTCCGCGCAGGACGCGCTGTACACCGCCTACGACGTGGACGAGACGCCCGACGACCTCACGAAGTGGGTCGAGGACAAGGTGTCGCTCGTCTACGAACCCGACGAACTCGCCCGCGCCTACGACTTCCTCGCCAACGCCGACCGCTGGCTCGGCCGCGTGCGCGCCACGCAGAACTACTCCTACTGGCGCTACGCGACCGACAACCTCGCCGCCGGCGTCGCGGCCTCCCGCGACCGGACCCGCGGCGGGTGGACCCGCTACGGCGGCGCGCCCTACCGCTCGACCCGCGACAAGACCCGCGACACCGTGGTGCGGAAAATCGCGCAGCACGGCGGCTTCAGCATGGCGACCGCCCGCCGCGAGGTCCTGCCGTACCTCTCGGCCATCACCCACCACTGCAAGCCCCGCGAACTGACCGTCGCCATGGCCGCCTACTACGAGTTCGACGAGTCCCACGTCTCCTTTGTCACCGGGAGCGGCGAGACGACGAACAAGGTCCAGTCCATCGTCGAGGACGCCGGCGAACTCCGCGAGGAACTGGTCGAGGAACACGCCGGCGGCGCGTTCGCCGGGATGGAAGACGTGTCCGTCGAGGGCGACGCCGCGGCCGCCGACGGCGATGGCGACGGCGCAGACGACGTGCTCGACCGCGACGCCGACGCCGACGACGCGGCCGAGAGCGGCGAGGACGACACCTCGACCGACGACGGGCAGTCCGGGCTCGACGACTTCTTCTGAGCGGGACCGTCCGCCGCGTTCCAGCCGCGTTCCCGCCGCGGTTCTGTCGCGCCGCCGCCCGAGAGTAACGCCACGCGGGGGTTTTTGGGGCCGCCCGTCGAACCGCGCGTATGAGAGCCGCAGTCCTCCGCGAGCACGGTGAACCACTCGACGTGACAGAAGTCCCGAACCCGACGTGCGACCCCGACGGCGTCGTCGTCGAGGTCGAGGCCTGCGGCATCTGCCGGAGCGACTGGCACTCGTGGATGGGTCACGGCGAGTGGGCCGACGACGCGGTCCCCGCCGGCCAGATTCTCGGTCACGAGCCCGCCGGCCGCGTCGTCGAGGTCGGCGACCGCGTCGAAACGATTCGGGAGGGCGACCGCGTCGCCCTGCCGTTCAACCTCGCCTGCGGTTCCTGCGGCTACTGTCAGACCGGCCACGGCAACGTCTGCACCGGCGACCATCCGCACGCCCTCGGCTTCGAGCTCTCCGCGCAGGGCGCGTTCGCCGACTTGGTGCATCTCCCGTCCGCCGATTACAACGCGATTCGACTCCCCGAGGGCGTCTCGCCGACCGACGTGGCCGCGCTCGGCTGTCGGTTCATGACGGCCTACAACGCCCTCGACGCCCGCGCCGGCCTCCGCGCGGGCCAGTGGGTCGCCGTCCACGGCTGCGGCGGCGTCGGCCTCTCGGCGATTCAGGTGGCGACCGTCCTCGGCGCGCGCGTCGTCGCGGTCGACGTGCGCGAATCCGCGCTCGACGCCGCGGCCGACCTCGGCGCTGACGCCGTCGTCGACGGCTCCGCGGAGGACCCGGTGGACGCCATCCGCGGGCTGACCGACGGCGGCGCGCACGTCTCGCTCGACGCGCTCGGCGTCGCGGAGACCTGCCGGAACTCGGTTCGCTCGGTCCGGCCGCAAGGCTCGCACGTGCAGGTCGGCCTGACGACCGAGGCCGAAAAGGGGAACGTGTCGCTGCCGACCGACTGGATGACGAGACACGAGGTGTCGTTCCTCGGCGCGCGGGGGATGCCGCCGACGAACGCGGACGACCTGCTCTCGCTGCTCGCGTCGGACGCGGTCGACCCCGGGTCGCTCGTGACGAAGACCGTCTCGCTCGACGAGGTTCCCGAGCGACTGGCGGCGATGACCGACTACGACACCGTCGGCGTCGAAGTGATGGTTCCGTAAAAACGGGGCTCGGCGGGTCGGTCGCTCGTTGCCGGCTCAGGGCGTCGGCATCGGCGCTCGGCGTTTCTCGGACGCCTCGTCGTCCGCGAGGCCGCGCCAGACGACCTCGCCGCAGTCCGGGCAGTCGAGTCGGACCGCGCGGCCGTCGCGCGTCTGTTCGGGCCACTCGTCGATACCGGCGGCGCGGCCGCAGGTCTGACAGAACAGGACGGCCTTGGTGCGTTCGCTATCGGGCGGTTCGTAACTGAATTCGCGGGGAGCGCAGTTCATGCCGCAGGAAGCGGCGCTTCGGGGGATAAGCTTGTTGGAAGAATCCGGGTGTGTGCCCGGCTACCTCGCCTCAGAGGAGTTTCGAGAGGAACTGCTTGCCGCGGTCGGTCTTCGGGTTCTCGAAGAACACCTCGGGCGGCGAGTCCTCGACGATCTTGCCGTCGGCCATGAGGACGATGCGGTCGCCGACCTCGCGGGCGAAGCCCATCTCGTGGGTGACGACGAGCATCGTCATGCCCTCGTCGGCGAGGTCGTGCATCACGTCGAGCACCTCCCCGACGAGTTCGGGGTCGAGGGCGCTCGTGACCTCGTCGAACAGCATCACGTGCGGGTCCATGGCGAGCGCGCGAGCGATGGCGACGCGCTGTTGCTGGCCGCCCGAAAGCTGGTTCGGGTAGGAGTTCGACTGCGCGCCGAGGCCGACGCGGTCGAGCAGTTCGTCGGCGCGGCGCGTGGCGTCTCCTTTCTTGAGCCCTTTCACCTTCGTCGGCGCGAGCGTCACGTTCTCCCGCGCCGTCTTGTGCGGAAAGAGGTTGAAGCTCTGGAACACCATGCCGATGCGCTGGCGCAGGCGGTTGATGTCCGCGTCGGCCGCGGAGATGGACTGGCCTTCGAGGCGAATCTCGCCGCCCTGAATCTCTTCGAGGCGGTTCGCACAGCGGAGCAGCGTCGATTTGCCGGAGCCGGATGGGCCGATGACGACGCAGACTTCGCCCTCTTCGACGTCGAGGTCGACGTCTTTCAGGACGTGCGTCTCGCCGAAGTACTTGTCAACCTCGTCGAATTCGAGGAGACTCATCGGCGGTCACCTCCCCAGTCGGCGCGGGCTTCGAGGTAACTGACGACCTTCCCGAGCGGAATCGTAATCATGAGATAGGCGATTGCGACGAGGATAATCGGCGTCCACGGGTCGAACGTGGTCGAGTTGACGTTGCGGAACGCGCTGATGAGTTCCGGGATAGCGATGACCGTCAGCAGCGAGGTGTCCTTCACGAGGATGACCTGGTCGTTGCCGATGGCGGCGAGCGCGTTGCGCCACGCCTGCGGGAGGACGACCTCGCGCATGCCCTGCACGTAGGACATCCCGAGCGAGCGGGCGGCCTCCATCTGTCCCTCCGGGACGGCGTCGATGCCGCCGCGAACGGCCTCGCCGACGTAGGCGGCGTGGTTGAGCGTCAGTCCGATAATCGCGGTCGGAATCGCCCAGTTGGAGATGGGGAACTGCCCCGGCGGCCAGAACGCCGGAATCCCGACGTAGATGACGAGCAACTGGAACAGGAGCGGCGTGCCCCGGAAGAACTCGACGTAGGCGGTCGCGACGGCGTTCGTGAATTTCGTGTTCGACACCCGACCGAGGCCGACGAAGACGCCCGCGGTGACGGACAACAGACTCCCCACGAGGACGATACCGAGCACCCGTAGGAACGCGTTGACGAACTGCGGGTGGATAATCTCGACGAGGAGTTCGAAATCGACCTGCGTGAAGATAATCGCCGCGATGAAGCCGCCGACTCCGAGCGTGAATACCCCCGCGATGGCCGCACCCAGTCGCCTGAGCGTTTTGTCGTTCAAGAACTGCTCTTGGTACTCACCGTCTCCGGTGCGTCCCTGGGAGTAGGAATCAGCCATTGGTAGTAGTTCTCACAGTAGTGGGATAAAAACGCGTCCTGTCGAGTTACCCGGAGAAGTACTCCGAGTAAATCTCGTCGTACGTGCCGTTGTCGCGGATGGTCTGGAGCGCGCCATTGACCTCCTCGCGCAGGTCGTCGTCGTCCTGCCGGAAGCCGATGCCGTACTCCTCGACGGTGAGGGTGAGATACGGCGGGGCGTTCTCCTTGCCCTGTTCTTCGGCGGCACCGGGGCCTTCGAGGAACCGGACGTTGTCGCTCTGGTCGACGAACGCGGCGTTGACGGTGTTGTCGTTGACGACCGCGCTGACCTGGTTGTTCCGGAGCGCGTCGAACGCGCCGGTCACCTGGTCGTAGCTCTGAATCGTCAGGTCGCCGCCGAACTCCTCTTTGAGGCCGGTCGCGGCGCTCTCGCCGGTCGTCCCCTTCTGGACGCCCACGGTGACGCCCTGAAGGTCCTCTTTCGAGGAGATGTCGCTTTGGTTGAGGACGATGACCGTCTGGTACGCGGTGAAGTACGGGTCCGAGAAGTCGATCTGCTCCGCGCGGTCCTCGGTGATGGTCATCGCGGACATGATGACGCGGAAGTTCCCGTTGTTGAGCGAGGGGATGATGCTGTCGAAGCTCGTCTTCTGGAACTCGTGTTCGTAGCCGAGTTCACCGAAGACCGCCTCGGCGATGTCGACGTCGAAGCCGACGAGTTCGCCCTCGGTCGTCTCGTACTCGAACGGCCGGTACGGGATGTCCGAGCCGATGGTAATCGTCTCGCTACTGCCGCCACCGCCGCCGAGACAGCCGGCCAGCGTGAACGCGGCCGCGGCCCCCGCGGAGCCCTTCAGAAAGGTACGACGTTCCATAACAGCACGCAGGTAGCACAGCACCGTATAACACTTCTTCGGTCCGGCCGTCAATTCGTTCCGATATTGACGAAAAATATCCGGGAATTGTGTAGATGGGTGGGATATATCTCCAACCGCGAAACGGAGTCAGACCGTCCGTGGGTCTCGAATCATCGTACAACTTCTGGCAATACTGTTGTAAATATTGCCGCGATTAGAACGAGTATTGAAGGCATCTCCGACAAGCGGGCGAGCTCACGACGAATCAGGTCGCGGCCCGCTCGTCAGTCGGCGTCGTTCGTCGCGCCGGCTTGCGGGACCGGGAGGCCGCCGCGGACGAGGAGCGCCGCGCCGACGACGAGGACGAGCGCGAGGACGGTTCCGCCGAGGTGGGCGAGTTCGAGCACCGGGCCGTACACCTGCCGGCCGGCGATGAGGAGCGCGACGACCACGATGCTCGCGGGCGCGGTGACGAATCTGAGCCGGTCGTAGGCGTCCGCCCGCGGGCCGTGGGCGGCGTTCGCCCAGAGGGTGACCGCGACGAGCGCGGCGTAGGTCGCGAGGCCGACGACGTAGTAGACGGCCTGCGTCGTCGGGCCGAAGGAGACGAACGCGTGGGGCGCGAGGACGAGCATGACGGGCGCGCCGACGAGCGCCAGTCCCACCGCGTCGGCGATGCGAGGGATGCCGCGGTCGGCGAGCCCCCACGCGGCGGCGGCGACGACGGCGGTGAAGATGGAGGTCGCGACCACGTAGTGGGCGGTGAGGATGACCCACTCGTACTCGGTGACGGTGAGCGCCCCGAGGACGATTTGGAACGGGAGGATGACCGTGGCGACGACGAGCGCGTAGCGGACGCCTTTCGCGACGCCCTCGCGCCACGCCTGCACGGTCGTCCCGAGGATGAGGAAGCCGGTGAGCATGGCGACGAGGCGGTGGAACCATTCGAGGAAACTGCCCCAGTTGGCCGGGAACAGGCCGAGGAAGCCGTCGCAGAACGGCCAGCGGCCGGCGCAGGTGAGCCCAGCGCCCGCGGCGGCGGTGTACACGCCGAGGACCATCAGGACGCCGGTCATCGCGGCGGCCCCCGCGAGGAGGCGGCGAAGCCGAGGTGTCATACGCGTGGGTCGGGACCGCGCGAACTTATATCTCGTCGGTATGGTCCTCGAAGGTGTCACCGCGGGGAGCCGTCTCGCGCGCTGGGGGCGACCGCTTCGAGTGCTTCGACCGTGACCGACCCGTCCGAGCCGTCCCATTCAAGTCGATTCGGCTGGACGCGCGAACATGGACGAGCGACTCGACTCCCGAGCGGACCGACTCGATGGCTACCTCGACGACAACGGCCTCGAAGCGGTCTGGTTCGCCCGACCGAACTCCTTCGCGTGGCTCCTCGGCGGCGACAGCGTCGTCGACCGCGACTCGCCGTTGGGCGTCGCCGCCGCCGGCTACGACGGCGACGAGTTCCACGTCGTGACGGACAACATCGAAGCGAACCGCCTGCTCCACGAGGAACTGCCCCACGAAGACGTTCGCGTCCACCGATTCCAGTGGTACGAGGGCTCGCTGGCGTCCGGCGTCGAGGCGGTGTCTCCGACACCCGCCGCCGCCGACTTCGACGTGCCCGGCTTCGAGGACGTGGACGCCGCGGCCGTCCGCCAGCCGCTTTCGGACGCCGACATCGAGGCCTACCGCGAACTCGGCCGCGACGCGGCGAGCGCGGTCGAGCGGGTCTGCCGCGAACTCGCGCCGGGCGACACGGAACACGAGGTCGCCTCCGGTCTGAAGGTCACGCTCAGCGCGATGGGAATCGAAGCGCCGGTGGTGCTCGTCGGCGGCGGTCGGCGCGTCCAGAAGTACCGCCACTACACGCCCAAACAGGAGGAACTCGGCGACTACGCCCTCGTCTCGGTGACGGCCCAGCGCGGCGGTCTCTACGCGAGTTGCACGCGGACCGTCGCGTTCGACGCGCCGGAGTGGCTCGAAACCCGCCACGAGGGAGCGATGCGGGTCGAGACGGAGGCGCTGGCGGCGACCCGGAAGGCCGCCGTGGAGGGCGGCACCGCCGGCGACGTGTTCGACGCCATCCGCGACGCCTACGACGCGGTCGGCGAGTCCGAGGAGTGGCTGAACCACCACCAAGGCGGCGCAGCGGGCTTCGCCGGCCGGGAGTGGTTCGCCACGCCCGACGCCGACGACGAGGTCCGCGCGCCGATGGGTTACGCCTACAACCCGACCATTCAGGGCGCGAAAAGCGAGGGCACCGCGCTCGTCACCGACGAGGGCGTCGAGCCGCTGACCACGACCGGCCGCTGGCCGACCCGGACCGTGACCGACGCCGACGAGACGGTCGAACTCGAACGGCCGGAAATTCTTCACATCGAAACGGAGTAATTTTTCGACCGGAGCGGCGTCGATTCGCCGTCGCGACCTCGCCGCCGTCCGGTGAGGATTCGACTATTGTCGAAGTCAAAATTCGACGTTGTTGAATAGCTTTTTGCCCCCTGCGTGAGGACGTGTGGGTCATGGGACTGGACGACGACTCACGGGACTATCACAGACAGGACCCGCCCGGAAAAATCGAGATTGCGACGACGAAGCCGACGAACACCCAACGCGACCTGAGTCTGGCGTACTCGCCGGGCGTGGCCGCGCCGTGTCTCGACATCGCCGACGACGAAGACGCCGCCTACGAGTACACGGCGAAGGGGAATCTCGTCGGCGTCATCTCTAACGGCTCCGCCGTCCTCGGGCTGGGGGACATCGGAGCGCAGGCGTCGAAGCCGGTGATGGAGGGCAAGGGCGTGCTGTTCAAGCGCTTCGCCGACATCGACGTGTTCGACGTCGAACTCGACATCGCGGACGTGGACGACTTCGTGGCGGCGACGAAGGCGATGGAACCGACGTTCGGCGGCATCAACTTGGAGGACATCAAGGCCCCGGAGTGCTTCGAAATCGAACGACAGCTCCGCGAACAGATGGATATCCCCGTGTTCCACGACGACCAGCACGGCACGGCCATCATCTCCGGCGCGGCGCTTCTGAACGCCGCCGACATCGCCGACAAGGACCTCGACGACCTCGATATCGTCTTCTCGGGGGCGGGCGCGTCCGCGCTCGCGACGGCGCGGTTCTACGTCTCCCTCGGCGCGAGAAAGGAGAATATCACGATGTGCGACTCCACGGGCATCATCACCGAGTCGCGCGTCGAGGAGGGCGACGTCAACAAGTACAAAGCCGAGTTCGCGCAGCCGGTCGGCGAGGGGTCGCTGTCGGACGCGATGGAGGGCGCGGACGTGCTCGCGGGCCTCTCGGTCGGCGGTATCGTCAGCCAGGAGATGGTGCGGTCGATGGCCGACGACCCAATCATCTTCGCCATGGCGAATCCCGACCCCGAAATCACCTACGAGGACGCCAAGAACGCCCGCGATGACACCGTCATCATGGCCACCGGCCGGTCGGATTACCCGAATCAGGTCAACAACGTCCTCGGGTTCCCGTTCATCTTCCGCGGCGCGCTCGACGTGCGCGCGACCGAGATCAACGAGGCGATGAAGCGCGCGGCCGCCGAGGCGCTCGCCGAACTCGCCCGACAGGACGTGCCCGACGCGGTCGTCAAGGCCTACGGCGACCACCCGCTGCAGTTCGGTGCCGACTACGTCATCCCCAAGCCGCTGGACCCCCGCGTACTGTTCGAGGTCGCCCCCGCCGTCGCGCAGGCGGCGATGACCTCCGGCGCGGCCCGCGAGCGCCTCGACATGAACGCCTACCGCGAGCGCCTCGAAGCCCGCCTCGGCAAGTCCCGCGAGATGATGCGCGTCGTCCTCAACAAGGCGAAGTCGAACCCCAAGCGCGTCGCCCTCGCGGAGGGCGAAGACGAGAAGATGATTCGCGCCGCCTACCAGATGCAGGAGGAGGGCATCGCCGAACCCATCCTCGTCGGGAAGACGACGACGATACTGCGGAAGGCCGAGGAGTTGGGTCTCGACTTCGACCCGACCATCGCCAACCCCCGCGACGGCGAGTGGGACCACTACGTCGACCGCCTCTACGAGCTTCGACAGCGCAAGGGCGTCACGAACTCCGAGGCGGAGGAACTCGTCCGCCGCGACTCGAACTACTTCGCCAGCGTGATGGTCGAAGTCGGCGACGCGGACGCGATGCTGACGGGGCTGACCCACCACTACCCGTCGGCGCTCCGCCCGCCGCTCCAGATTATCGGCACCGCCGACGAGGCCAACTACGCCGCCGGCGTCTACATGATGACGTTCAAGAACCGCGTCGTCTTCTGCGCCGACACGACGGTCAACCTCGACCCCGACGAGGAGATTCTCGCGGAGATCACGAAGCACACCGCGGACCTCGCCCGCCAGTTCAACGTCGAGCCGCGCGCGGCGCTGCTCTCGTACTCCAACTTCGGGAGCGTCACGAACGAGGGGACGCGCAAGCCCCGCGACGCCGCGGCGCTCCTGCAGGACGACCCCGACGTTGACTTCCCGGTCGACGGCGAGATGCAGGCCGACACCGCCCTCGTCGAGGACATCCTCGAAGGTACCTACGACTTCGCGGAACTCGACGAGCCGGCGAACCTGCTCGTGTTCCCGAACCTCGAAGCGGGCAATATCGGCTACAAGCTCCTCCAGCGCCTCGGCGGCGCGGAGGCCATCGGCCCGATGCTCGTCGGCATGGACAAACCCGTCCACGTCCTCCAGCGCGGCGACGAGGTCAAAGACATCGTCAACCTGGCTGCGACGGCGGTCGTGGACGCGCAGGAAGAGTAACGGGCCCGAGCGAAGCGAGGGATTTTTTGGTCCAGCTTTTTCGGGAGAGGGTGAGCGAAGCGAACCCGAACCGAAAAAAGGTGGTCGTTCGACCTGGCTGCGACGGCGGTCGTGGACGCGCAGGAAGAGTAACGCGCAGTCTGTCTTCGGTTTTTCTTCGAATCGCTACCCGAACTCGACCCACGCGACGGCGACGCCCAGTCCGACCGCCGGCGGGACCGCGTAGAGCGCGAAGGTCGTCGAGTCCGGCGGCGAGAAGCACGCGGCGAAGGCGACGAGACAGAGGAGCGACAGCCCTCTGGTCGCTCCGGTGAGTCGGCGGGAGAGCGCGCCGGCGCGGCGCAGTCCGAGCAGGAGCGGGGCGACGGCCGCGCCGCCGCCGACCGCGACCGGGAAGAACAGTTCGAGTTCGAGCGCCGACTGGCGGGAAGCGGCCGCGACGCGGCCCCATTCGACCAGCAGGCCGGCGAGGGCCGGCGCGAACTGCCGCGCGGCGACGGTCCCGACGAGGAAGCCCGCGGCGGCGACCGCCAACCACCCCGAGGCGGCGCGGAGGTCGACCGCGGGGTCGCGGCCGGCGAGGGCGACGAGCGAGACGCCGGCGGCGAGAGTGCCGGCGAGCACGCCCAGTTCGAGACGGACGAGGAAGGTCGGGTCGCCGACGCCGACGACAGCTGTCGAAACACCGGCGGTCGGAGAGACGCCGGCAGTCGGCGGGAGCCCGCCGGTCGGCGAGAGGAGTCCGGGGTCGCGGACGGCGGCGAAGACGGAGACGGCCGTCAGGAGATCGATGGCGACGAGTCGTGTCGCGTGGCGTCTCGCGGTCGCGCCGAGCGGCGAGAGTCCGCGTCGCCGCGGGTCGAACGCGTCGACGGTCTCCGCGGAGTCCATACGTCCGGCGTCGTCGCTCCGCGTTGTCAACTTTGTGACGGTGAGGAGACCGGCCGGCGGCGGGACGGCCGCCCGGGTGACGCGCCCCGGGAAGGCGACGGCCCTGTGGGACTGCTCGCGCTCGGCGACTCGCCCGGCGGAGGCGAGTCGAGTGCGGTCGTCGCCGACGCCTCGCGCTCAGTCGCTCGCGCGCCCTTCGAACCGCGAGGGCGGGAGGTAGCTCACGTCCGTGCCGGAGTCCGTCTCGAACTCCGGGGGGTCGGGGAGCACACAGCGGTCGGCGCGCCGGTTGACGTGTTCGTACTCACCCGGCGCGTTCGCCAGCGGATGGGCGGGGTTCTCGCGGCTGTCGATTCGCGCGGCGCGTAGCTCGCCGAACCCGGCGATGCGGGCCTGAATCCCCCGCCAGTGGTGTTCGCTTCCGGCGGGAACGACGATTCGCTTCGGCGACTTCCAGTCGGGGTGGTCGCCGGCGAGAACGGCGTTGTTGACGTTCGCGGCGAGGTCGTCGTGGTCGACGAGGACGCCGACGCGAGCGCCCGGCGGCGCGCGGTGGGCGAGCACGTCAAGTCCGAGGTGCAGTGCGCGATACTCCGAGACGTTGTTGTCCGGCGGCACGTCCGGGAGTGCGATACGGGCGACTCGCTCGCCGTCGCGGGTCTCTATCACCGCACCGAGTCCGCCGCCGTTCGGGCGGTACGACCCGTCCGTCGCGACGTAGAAGTGTCGTTGATGCGTTCGCGGCGGGTGTGCGATGTGGGGCGTCGGCGACTCGTCGAACAAGTCCCGAAGTGTGGGACGGCCGGTCACGGCCATACGAATGATTCCGCGATGGGCAGTAATAAACGTACCCCGTCTTTGGGGGGTGATGCGTCCACGTGTTCAGCGGCGATGCCTCGGGAGCATAACTGCGCACAATATATTGTCAGAACGCTATGCGGGGGCCGAATCTCAGGCAATGGATATAAGAACGACCGACTCAATCTACCTTCGATGGCTGATACCAATTCTCACATTAGTCGACGGTCGTACATTAAGTTGGCTGGCGGCGCGGCGGCGTCGGCGGCGCTCGCGGGCTGTTCCGGTGGCGGCGGCGAGGAGACCGAGACCACCGAGACGACGACCGGCGGGGAGGAGACCGAAACCGACGAGACCACGACGACGACCGACGACAGCGGCTCGTTCGACGTGACCATCACGCAGGGGCAGATGCCCTCCGGTCTCGACCCGCAGGACCACCGCGAGACGACGACGGACATCGTCGTCCTCCACGCGTACGAGGGCGTCTTGACCCGCGACGCGGCGGGGTCGATTCAGACCTCGCTCGCGACGAACTACGAGCGCATCGACGGGGAGAACGCGGTCCGCTTCGACCTCCGCGAGGACGTCACGTTCCACAACGGCGACGAACTCACTCCCGCGGACGTCGCCTACAGCATCAACCGCGTCGTCGACGAGGAGGTCGGCTTCGCCAGCCCGCAGAGCGACCAACTCGCCGGCGTCGCCGGCGCGGAGGTCATCGAGGGCGAGAACGCGGTCAGGGTCAACAACGCCTCTCTCAACCCCATCGTGTTCTCCGAGTTCGCGACCTACCTCGACGTGATGCAGCAGTCGTGGGTCGAGGAGAACGACAAGGCGTACATCAGCCAGCACATGAACGGCACGGGACCGTTCCAACTCGACTCGTACACCGAAGACGAGGAGGTCGTCCTCACGGCGTACGAGGACTACTGGCGGGAGCCCGCGGCGGTCGACACGCTCACCTTCCGCGCCGCGTCGGAGGCCAGCACGCGCGTCAACCAACTCCTGCAGGGCGAGACCGACCTCATCGTCAACGTCCCGCCGCAGGAGGTCCAGCGCGTCACCAACTCCGACAACGCCCGCGTCGCCGCGGCCCCGTCGACCCGCATCATCTACAACGGGATGCGCTACGACGTCGAACCGTTCGACTCGATGGAGTTCCGGCAGGCGATGAACTACGCCATCGACCTCGAAAGCATCGTCCAGAACGTCCTCGGAGGCTTCGGCGCGCAGACGGGCCAGCCCACCCTCCCCGAGTTCGTCGGCCACGACCCCGACATCGACCCGTACCCGTACGACCCGGACCAAGCCGAGCAGTTGGTCGAGGAGTCCGGCTACGCCGGCGCGGAAATCGAGCTTCACACGCCGGTCGGCCGCTACCTGAAGGACCTCGAAGTCGCGCAGGCGGTCGCGGGCTACATCGACGAACTCCCGAACGTCACGGCGACGGTCCGCCAGCGCGACTTCGGGTCGCTCGTCGACGAACTGCTCGCGGGCAGTATCGAGGCCCGCCCGCCGTGGTTCCTCATCGGCTGGGGCGAGGCGACGTTCGACGGCGGCCTCGTCATGGAGGCGCTTCTCGCCTCCGAGGGGACGCTCACGACGTGGCAAAACGAGGAGTTCGACGCGCTGCTCGAACAGGCCGGCAACCAGTCCGGCGAGGAGCGCGAGGCGACCCTCCAAGAGGCGAACGCGATGGCCCACGAGCAGTGCCCGTGGATCTTCCTGAACCAGCAGTACAGCGTCTACGGCGTCAGCAACGTCATCGCGTGGGAGGCCCGCTCCGACGAGCGCATCGACGCGTACGCGATGAGCCAGCAGTAGTCGATGTCGCTGTCGAGGTTCCTCATCAAGCGCTCGCTCCAGGGGCTGTTCGTCATCTGGGGGGTCATCACGGTCGTCTTCGGCCTCCGGTTCATCTCGCCGGGGGACCCGGCGAACGTGCTGTTGCCCCCCGACGTCGACCCCGAGGTCAGAGCGCAGGTCATCGCCGAACTCGGACTGAACGAGCCCCTGTACGTGCAGTACTGGGAGTTCGTCTCCGGTATCCCGTTCGGCGACCTCGGCCTGTCGCTCGTGACCCGGACGCCGGTCTCGGCTCGCGTCGTGGCGAAGCTCCCGGCGACGCTCGAACTCGCCGTCGCGGCGACCGTCGTCGCCGTCGTCATCGCCATTCCGCTCGGCGTCCTGTCGGCCACGCGGCGGCACGAGCCCGCCGACTACGGCGCGACGGTGTTCTCGCTGGTCGGCATCAGCACGCCCAACTTCTGGCTGGGCGTGATGCTCATTCTCGTGCTCGCGGTTCAGTTGAACCTGTTTCCGACGAGCCAGCGCCCAATCGGCCTCGACGGCATCGCGCTGCTTCTCGTCGGCGGCGACCCGGGCGCGGCGATACGCGGCTTCGGGACGTGGCTGTGGCACATCACGCTCCCCGCCGTCACGCTCGGGACGTACTTCACCGCGCTCATCACGCGGCTCACCCGCAGCGGGATGCTCGACCAACTCGGACAGACCTACGTCCGCGCGTCGCGGGCGAAGGGGCTCCCGGAGACGCTGGTCCGCTACAAGCACGCGCTTCGGAACACGCTCATCCCGGTCATCACCGTCATCGGTCTCCAACTCGGCACCCTCATCGGCGGGGCCGTCATCACGGAGGCCGTCTTCGCGTGGCCGGGGCTCGGGACGCTCATCATCAACAGCATCAACGCCCGCGACTGGCCGGTCTTACAGGGCTCGCTCATCGTCGTCGCGGTCGGGTTCGTCCTCGTGAACATCCTCGTGGACGCCCTGTACGCCTACGTCAACCCGCAGGTGGCCTACGATTAACGCTCTATGATATCGGAACGCACACGCAGAAACCTTCGCCGAGAGCTCAGACGGAGTCTCCTCGCGAAGCTCGGCATCGTCGTCGTCGTCCTCGTGGTGGCGATGGCTATCTTCGCGCCGTTTATCTCGCCGTATAGCCCGTCCCAACAGAACCTCGACAACGCCCGGCAACCGCCGCTCGGCTTCAGCACGACGGAGACCCGGGAGGTGACACAGACGGAAGACGGGAGCGTCGTCATCGAGGACGGACAGGTCGTCACCGAGACCCAGACCGTCTACACGAACGCGACGGTCGCCCACCCGCTCGGCACCGACGGCAACGGGCGGGACATCCTCTCCCGCGTCATCTACGGCGCGAGAACGTCCATCCTCGTCGGCCTGTTCGGCACGTCGCTCGCGGCGCTCATCGGCGTCCTCGTCGGGCTGTCGGCGGGGTTCTACCGCGGGCGCGTGGACGACGTCCTGATGCGGAGCGCGGACATCATGCTCGCGTTCCCCTCGCTCGTCCTCGCAATCGCCCTCGTGGGCGTCTGGGGACAGGCCCAAGCGCCGATTCCCGACCCGTTCGTCGCCACCGGACTCGCCCCGGCGTTCCGCTCGGCGGTCGGGTTACCGTCGGGCATGCCGGGGACGGTCGTCCTCCCGGGGACGGTCATCGTCGTCGTCGCGCTCGTCAACTGGGTGTGGTTCGCCCGCGTCGCCCGCGGCGAGGCGCTCTCCATCCGCGAGGAGGAGTACGTGAAGGCCGCGAAGGCACTCGGCGCGAGCGACGGGCGGACGATGCTCAGACACGTCCTCCCCAACGCCATCACGCCCATCCTCGTGTTGGCGACGATTCAGGTGGCCGCCATCATCCTGCTGGAGTCGGCGCTGTCGTTCCTCGGCTTCTCCGGGGCCGACGTGTCGTGGGGCTTCGACATCGCCCTCGGCCGGCAGTACCAGTCAACCGCGTGGTGGATTTCGACGATGCCCGGCCTCGCCATCGTGGTGACGGTCATCGGGCTGAACCTCGTCGGCGACTGGCTCAGAGACGCGCTCGACCCCGGCATCGAAGGGGAGGGGGGCGTCTGAGATGGCCGACACGATTCTCAGCGTCCGCGACCTCTCGACCCGCTTTTTCACCGAGGAGGGGCAGGTCAACGCGGTCGAAAACGTCTCGTTCGACGTCGAAGACGGCGAGATATTCGGCATCGTCGGCGAGTCGGGGTCCGGCAAGTCCGTGACCGCGCTGTCGGTCATCGACCTCATCGAGTCGCCCGGTCGCGTGACCCAAGGCGAGATATGGTACCGCAACGCCGACCTCGCCGAGGAGTTCCGCGGGTCGAAGCCCGACGCCGTGGACGGCGACCTCGTCGACATCCGGCGGCTCCCGGAGGGCGTCCGCCGGTCGCTCCGCGGGCCGTCGTTCAGCATGGTGTTTCAGGACCCGATGAGCAGTTTTAACCCCTCGATAACCGTCGGCGAGCAGATCGCCGAAGCGGTGGAGGTCCAGCGCCGCGCCCGGTCGAACCCGCGGAGCACGCGCTCGCGCACCCAGGGCTACGGGCTCGCGTCGCTCATCAGGGACTCGCTTCTCCCCTCGAAGAGCTACGTCGACGACGAGAGCATGGACCGCGCGGTCGAACTGCTCGACCAGGTCGGTATCCCCGACCCCGAGGACCGCGCCGAGGAGTACCCCCACCAGTTCTCCGGGGGGATGCTCCAGCGCGCGATGATCGCGCAGGCGCTCGCCGGCGAGCCGGACGTGCTCATCGCCGACGAGCCGACCACCGCGCTCGACGTGACTATCCAGGCGCAGATTCTCAACCTGCTGCGCGACCTGCAGGAACAGGAGGGGATGAGCATCCTGATGATAACCCACGACCTCGGCGTCATCGCCCGGATGTGCGACCGCGTCGGCGTCATGTACGCCGGCGAGGTCGTCGAGCGCGGCCCGCTCGCCGACATCTTCGAGAACCCCGTCCACCCGTACACGCAGGGGCTGTTGGGGTCGATTCCCGACGTTGACGACCCCTCGGGCCGCCTCGAACCCATCTCGGGTAACGTCCCCAGTCTGCTCGACTCGGAGATGCCCGACGCGTGTTACTTCGCCGACCGGTGCCCCAAAGCCATGACCGACTGTCTGACCCGCATCCCCGAGTACGAACTGGACGGCCGACACAGCGTCCGGTGCGTCCTCGCCGAACAGGAGTTCGACCCCGCGGACGCCGTCGATTCGGTCGACGGGGCCGAGGCGGCCGACCCGGAGGTGAGCGCCGATGACTGAACCGCTTCTGTCGGTTCGGGAGCTCCAGAAGTACTACTTCGAACAGGACTCGCTCGTCGACAGCCTCCTCGGGCGCGACCCGACGAGCGTCAAGGCGGTCGACGGCATCTCGTTCGACATCGTCCGCGGCGAGACGCTCGGACTCGTCGGCGAGTCCGGCTGCGGAAAGTCTACGACCGGGGAAACCCTGCTCCGGCTCCGCGAGGCGACCGGCGGCGCGGTCACGTTCGACGGGAAGAACGTCTTCGAGATGGACGACGACGAACTCAAGTCGTTCCGCAGAGACGCCCAAATCGTCTTCCAAGACCCGTTTTCGAGCCTCGACCCCCGGATGACCGTCGGCGACATCGTCGCCGAGCCGCTGCGGATTCACGGGATTCCCGACACCGCCGACGGCGAGTCCAAACGCGAGTGGCGGCGCGACAGGGTCACCGACCTGCTAGAGCGGGTCGGCCTCTCCGCGAACCACTTCGACCGCTACCCCCACGAGTTCTCCGGCGGCCAGCGTCAGCGCGTCGGCATCGCCCGCGCGCTCGCGCTCGAACCGGAGTTCATCGTCCTCGACGAGCCGGTGTCGGCGCTCGACGTCTCCGTGCAGGCGCAGGTGTTGAACCTGCTCGACGATTTGCAGGAGGAGTTCGGGCTGACGTACCTGTTTATCGCCCACGACCTCTCCGTCGTTCGGCACATCTGCGACCGCGTCGCCGTGATGTACCTCGGCAACATCGTCGAACTCGGCCCGACGGACGACCTGTTCGAGTCGCCGAAACACCCCTACACCGAGGCGCTGTTGGAGAGCGTGCCCCGGCCCTCGACGGCCGAACACGGCCGTCGGGTCGAGGCGCTGTCGGGCGACGTGCCGTCGCCGCGAAACCCGCCGTCCGGCTGTCGCTTCCGGACGCGGTGCCCGCGGGTCATCCCCCCGGACGACCTCGACATCGAACAGGAGACCTACCGCGCCGTGATGGACCTCCGCGACGCGCTGGCGGTCGGCGACGTGAACCCCGACCACGTCTGGGACGCCGCCGACCCCGACCGGGAGGACGCGGAGGCGTTCATCGAGGAGGCGCGCGCGCGACACGTCGACGCCGAACTCCGCGGCGAGGTCGCGGGCGTCGTCGACACGGCGCTGGGCCACCTCGCCGACGGTGACCCGGACCGCACCGCCGAGACGCTTCGGGAACGCTTCGAGAGCCCCTGTGAGACGCGACGCCCCGCGGTCGGCGACGCGCCGCACCCCGCGGCGTGTCACCTCTACGAGGGCTCCGACGAGGTGACGGTCATCGAGACGAACGCCGGCGCGGCCGCCGAGGCGGACGACTGAGTCGCGGTCGGGGTCGCGGGGCGGCGGGTGTTGCTCCCGGCCGTTCCCCGTCTCGCGGCACCGGCGAAACCGCCCCGTAACGAAACGTTCAGGCACCTCCCCGGTGCACCAACGCTGTGACACGGTACCGAAACATCGGACTGTTCGTCGTCCTCGCAGCCGTCTGGGGCTCCGCGTTCATGGCCATCAAAGCCGGACTCGACTTTTTCCCGCCGGTGCTGTTCGCCGCCCTCCGGTACGACGTGGCCGGCGTCGTGATGCTCGCCTACGCGCTGTACGCCACCGACTCCCCGGTCCCCCGCGGCAGGGCCGAGTGGACGGAAATCGCCATCGGCGCGGTGTTTCTCATCGCCGCGTACCACGCGCTTCTGTTCATCGGCGAGACCGACCCGACCGTGACGAGCGCCGCCGCCGCCGTCATCGTGAGTCTCAGCCCGGTTCTCACCACCGGGTTCGCCCGACTCTTGCTCCCGAGCGAGCGACTCACCGCGCTCGGCGTCGTCGGCCTCCTCCTCGGCCTCGTCGGCGTCGCGGTCCTCTCGGAGCTCGACCCGAGCAACCTCCTCGCCGGCGGTACGGTCGCGAAACTGCTCATCTTCGGCGCGGCCGCCGCCTTCGCCCTCGGCTCCGTCCTGACCCGTCGGGTCGACTCGGAGATGCCCATCGAGACGATGGAGGCGTGGTCGATGCTCCTCGGGGCGGGCCTGATGCACGTCGCGTCCGTCGGGCTCGGCGAGAGCATCGGCTCGGTCGACCTCACCGTCCAGTCGGTCGCCGCGCTCGCGTACCTCTCGCTCGCGGCGAGCGCGCTCGGCTTCCTCATCTACTTCGACCTGCTCGCGCGGCTCGGCCCCATCGAAATCAACCTCGTCTCGTACGTCGCGCCCGTCTTCGCGGCGCTCGCCGGCTGGGCGTTCCTGAGCGAGGTCCCCACCTCGTCCACGGTCGGCGGGTTCGCGCTCATCTTCCTCGGGTTCGTCCTCCTGAAGCGCGGGGCGATTCGGCGCGAACTCCGCTATCGGTTCGGCGACGGCGCGGGCGCGACCGACTGAAACACGCGGCTACGCGTCCGTCGTATCCGCCGCGTCCGCCCGCTCGACCGACGCCACTTCTCCGACCATCGTCCAGCCGTCCTCGCCGGGGCGCTGTCGGCCGACGACGACGGCGTCGTTGTCCTCCGTCGTCGCGAACCGATAGACTGCGTCGTCGTCGACGCACCGCCCCTCGGCCTGAAACTCCGTCTGAAAGAACTCCGCGCTCTCCAGCGTGAACGTGCCGTCTATCTCCTCGCCGACGACGAGACGCATGGCGTTCGGGTGGATGTTGTACATGCGCTTTGCGACGCGGTTGAGTTCGGGCATCACCCCGACAGTCGCGCTCGCGGGGTAAATCCCTGCGGGAGCGACGGCGGCCGAATCACCGGCCGACCGACGAACCGCGCGGGTCGGCGCACCGAGCGCCGAGGCTGGTCAATCGAAATTCGGGAAAGTCAGGATCTCCGGACTGTTCACGAACAGCTGAATGTTCCCTGAATAAAAGAGTTAGAACAGAGTATAAAGTATTAGGACGCTTCTCGTCAGCCTATGAAATTTCACGTTTATCCGACGGTCGCGAGTAAACGAGTATGAAACGAATCGAATTCTCGCACCTAATTATGACCCCTCCGCACCATGTTGTGTTCGTAGGTGCCCCCCAACCAATGTCGAACTCCCCATCCACGGTCCCCCGTGAACGCCTCTCCCAACTCCGCGAGGTCGTCACGGAAGAACGGCCGCTTCGCCTCGGCTTCGAGCTCGTCGCCGCACCGCTCCGGTTCGTCGGCTTCTGGGCCGCTGTTGCCCTCCCGTTCCTGTATCTGCCCTTGCTGTTCGGCGGCCTCGAAGCGAGCGAGTTCACCGTCTTCGGAGTGCTTCTCGCACTCAACGCGTTCGCGCTCGTCATCGGACACAACTACGCCCGGTCGTAGGCGGGGCGGTCGCCGACCTGACGGTTCGCGCACCGACGCGACCTGCGTTCTCCCTCCACCTCCGCGTCCCTCCGTCCCTCCACATCCTCCCACCTGACACTCTCGGTCTCTCCTCCGCAAGCGCCTCCGGCGCGACTCCCTCCGCGATTCTCGCGGCTCTCGGGCGCTCGATGCGTCGACCCGCCACCGCCGCACGTTCCTCATTTTCGACCGTCAGGAATCGAGTGGCTTTACCCCGGGCCGGTCTTCGGGTTCGGTATGTCGCTCGCGATGGTTCCATTAGGACGGACCGGGACGACGGTCTCCGAACTCGCGTTCGGAACGTGGCGGTTCGGTCGGCGGAACGACGACGGCGAGGTCGAGGTCGGCCGCGACCGCGCCCACGAACTGCTCGACGCGTACGCCGCCGCCGGCGGGAACTTCATCGATACCGCCGACATGTATGGCGACGGTGCCAGCGAGACGTACATCGGCGACTGGCTCGGTGAACGCGACCGAGAGGACTTCGTCGTCGCGTCGAAAATCTTCTGGCCCACGCGCGAGGACGCCAACGGCCGCGGCCTCAACCGGAAACACCTCCGCCGTCAGATGGACCGCATCCTCGACCGACTCGGCACCGACTACGTCGACCTGCTGTACATCCATCGGTGGGACGACGAGACGCCGGTCGAGGAGTTCATGCGGACGCTCGACGGCTTCGTCCGCGACGGCAAGGTGAACTACCTCGGCACCTCGACGCTCGAACCGAACGCGTGGAAAGTCGTCAAGGCAAACGAGCTCGCCGACAAGCGCGGCTACGAGCCGTTCAAGGTCGCCCAGCCGCGGTACAACGCCGTCAACCGCGAGATAGAGGGGAACTACCTCGACATGTGCGCCGACTACGACATCGGCGTCGTCCCGTGGTCGCCCTTGGCCGGCGGGTTTCTCACGGGCAAGTACGCCCGCGACGAGCGCCCGCCCGCGGACTCCCGCGCGGCGAACGACCAGCGGTTCGCCGACTCCTACCTCACGCCGTCGAACTTCGACGCGCTCGAACAGGTCGAGGAGGTCGCCGAGGCGGTCGGCGCGTCGCCCGCGCAGGTCAGCCTCGCGTGGCTCATGCATCACTCGCAGGTCACCGCGCCGATTGTCGGAGCGCGGACGGTCGACCAACTCGGCGAGAACGTCGCGGCCGCGGACATCGACCTCACGCCCGACCAGTTCGAACGCATCTCGGTCGCCAAGCGCCGCGTTTCCGGATAGCGCGTTCGTCGCCGCGCCCCCGAACCGTCAGGTGTAGGTGTCGCCGGCGGGTACCGTCGCGTATGACCGACGACGCGTTCGACGCCGACGCCTACGTCTCCGAACTCCGGGCGAAACGCGAGGAGAAAGACGACTTCTTCGGGTCGCACCCGCAGTCGCCGATTCCGCCGGAAGACCGGGACGAGTTCGACGGCCTCGACTACTTCGACCCGGACCCGGACTACCGCGTGACCGCGTCGGTCGAGACGCACGCCGACCCCGAGCCGGTGACGATGGACACCTCGACCGACGGCGAGGTCCGGTATCTCCGCGTCGCCACGTTCCACTTCGAGCTCCGCGACGCCGACCTCAGCCTCGGCGCGTACCGCCAGGAACACGACGACTCGCCGACGCTGTTCGTCCCCTTCCGCGACAAGACGACGGGCCAGCAGACCTACAACGGCGGTCGGTACATGGAACTCACGCCCGACGCGCCACTCGACGAGTTAGACGAGGTCGTCGTCGACTTCAACCTCGCGTACAACCCGTTTTGCGCGTTCACCGAGGCTTTCGAGTGTCCGCTTCCACCCGAGGAGAACTGGCTCGACGTGGTCGTCCCCGCCGGCGAACAGGACTACGAGTAACCGCGACGCGAAAGCGGAAGTTCCATATCGGACGCTTCCGGAGAGACCGACATGGGACTGCTCAGTTCGAAGAAAGCCGTCATCGGGATGGCGCTGATGATCGTCGGGACGATCGCGATGCTGCCGGGAACGCTACCGAACTCCGCACAGGTGATGTCCTACGCGGTCGTTCTCGGTGCCGGCGCGCTCACCCTCGGAACGTGGCTAGTCGGCACGTCCGAAGACGGCCGCCCGGTCTGAGACCGGCGCATCCCTCGTTGTAACGGCGAAGAACCGGCTGTTCTCGCGACGGCGCAGTTCGTCTGTCTGAGCGCGCGCCAGCGACGCGGCCGGACACGCTCCGCGGGAGTCGAGTCGGCCGCGGCTCGGTGGGTGGATCGGAAGAAAACGATGCCGCAAAGGCGGTGTTGCGTTCAGGCGTCGGGACCGGACCAGCTCTGAAGCGTGGCGGAGTTACTGCCACTCTCGGAGGTCCAGATGACTCGAACAGTCGCGGTTGAGAGGTCGTCGGCGTTCTGCTCGACAACCGTCACTTGGCTTCCGGCGGTAATCTCCGAATCCGAAGATATCGAGTTCCAAGTGCCGGTCGTACCGCTCGATCCGGCGAGTTCAGTTCCCGTGGAGTCGTTAAGGGCAACCGAAGAGGTGATGTTGACCTGCGTGGCGTCGATGGAAGAACCGCTCTCGTGGGTGACCGTGAGGGCGGTGCCGTTGTAGTCGAACCCGAAACTCGCCTGCGGAGCAGTGTCGCCGACCTGGTCGCCCAGACCGAGGACGAACGTCCCGATAACGGCCGCGAGAATCACCGTGATTGCGACCATGAGGATAACGCCGATGACCGGCGACACCGCGTCGTCCTCAGCGAGGAGTTGTTTGAAATTCATCTATCCGTTGTAGGTCCACTGCTGGAGCGTGGAGGACGTGCTGCCACTCTGCGAGTTCCAGACGACGCGAACGGTGTCGCCGTCAGCGAATCCATCAGAGTTGTTTACGACGGCGGACCCACCTGCGGAGATCGGATCGGAGCCACCGTAAGCGGTCCAGTTATTTCCGGAGTTGCTGAAGTTACCGGTTACAGTGACCTGGTTCGCGGCAATCTGCTCCCCGCTCTCGTGGGTAATCGTCAGGTTGTCGGTGCCGTCGTAATCGAAGCTAAAGCTCGCCTGCGGGGCCGTCTCGCTCACTTGGTCACCGAGTCCGAGAACGAACGTGCCGATGACGGCTGCGAGAATCACTGTAATCGCCACCATCAGGATAACTCCGATGACGGGACTGACTGCACGGTCTTCCGTGAAGAGATGTTTGAGTTGCATGCGTTATGTCCGACACCCGGGACGGTATCGCTCGCCGAGGACGCTAGTGGCGCGGTCGTCGCTGCCAGCATCCCTGCCCGGCACCCGTCGCGGTGTGTCCACCCGACCGGTATCTCCGGGATAACTTAAATCTACGTGCCAGATTAATGGGCAATTTCGAGCCGGAATTAGGACATTAATATGTTTATACTGTGTTTAAGTCCCTAACTACCCCCTTCGAGAGACGCTTTCTGAGGACATTTGACATGTTCTCGGGGCGTTTCATTCGGTTCCGACGGTCGCATAC
Organism: Haloferax sp. KTX1; assembly: GCF_902410085.1. Lineage (NCBI taxonomy): Archaea > Methanobacteriati > Methanobacteriota > Halobacteria > Halobacteriales > Haloferacaceae > Haloferax > Haloferax sp. KTX1. Next base: position 172,660 of record NZ_CABPRH010000007.1, read on the forward strand.
GACGTGGTCGAACACGTCCGCGAGACTGGACCGCACGGGCTCGGAGGGGAGACGGCGCAAAGAACAGAGCGGAAGAGAGACGAGACGGCGACCGCGGACGTTACTGGCCCGCGTTCAGCACTCGGACCAGCCGCAGTTCTGGCAGGTCTTACAGCCCTCGGAGTAGTAGAGGTCCATCTCGCCGCACTCGGGACACTCGGGGCTCTCGCCCGCCGCGAGCAGGTCCGCGACGACGTCGGAATCGGAGCCGTCGTCGACGGCGACGCCGCCGTCGGTGTCCGCGTCTTCGGCCGCGGCGGCCTCGGCTTCGACCTCGGTCAGGTTCTGCTGTTGCGGGTAGCCCTTGTCGATGTCGCCGTCGAGATACCGGCGCATCGCGGTGCCGATGGCGTCCGGGATGGAGTTGATCTGCTCTCCTTTGTCCCAGGCGACCTTCGGGCTCCGGATGCCCTTCAGCTCGTTGGCAATCTCCTCGGGGTCGACGCCCGAGCGGAGCGACGTCGAGACGGTCTTGGCGAGCGCCTCGGTGAAGGAGGCGGTGAAGCCGCCGGAGTTGCCGATGTTGGCGAACAGCTCGAACGGCTCGCCGTGTTCGTCCTCGTTGATGTTGACGTAGAGCTTCCCGTAGCCGGTGTCGATGCGCTGGGTGACGCCGTACAGCACGTCCGGGCGGGGTCGCTTCTTGCCGACGTCGCTCGGGGAGTCGGCGAAGGCGAGTTCGAGTTCGCTGCCGATGAGGTCCGAGACCTCCTCGGAGTCGAGGAACGCCTCCACGTCGCCGAACACGTCGCGAATCTGCGAGACGATGGCCTCGGCGGCCTCCTCGTCGTCGGAGAACTCGGTGTTCTTCGCGCGCGTGGTGAGCACCTGCTTCGAGCGGGTGCCGTCGCGGTAGACGGTGACGCCCTTGCCGCCGTGGTCGTAGATGTAGCGGTAGACCTCGTCCATGTCCTCCTTCGAGGCGCTGTTCGGGAAGTTACAGGTCTTCGAGATGGCGGAGTCGACGCCGCTCTGGAGGGCGCACTGGACGCCCGCGTGCTCGATGCCCGCGAGGTCGGAGGTCACGACGAACAGCTCGGAGATGGCGTCCGGGACGGTCGACAGCGAGGCGACGCCGTCGAACTCGTTTGCGGCCATCTGGTCTTGGGCCTCGCGCTTGACGGCCTCGACGTCGATGTCGTTGGCCTCCAGCACGCGGAGGAAGTAGTCGTCGAACTCGACGAGCATCTCGTCGCCCTGCACGTCGTCGGAGACGTTCTTGTAGTAGGCGACGTTGTAGATGGGCTCGCAGCCGCCGGTGGTGTTCGACACCATCGACGTGGTGCCCGTCGGGGCGATGGTCGTCGTGTTGTGGTTGCGGATGGGGTAGCCGTCTTCCCAGTCGTCGGCGGACTCGCCGGTGTGGTGTTCGAACCACTCGCGGTACTCGGTCGGGTTCGCGTACTTCGAGTCTTCCCACGCCGCGAACGGACCGCGTTCTTCGGCGAGTTCGTGGGAGGCCCGCTTGGACCCGTGGTTGATGTGGGTCATGAGCTGCTGGGCGATCTCGTTGCCCTCGTCGGAGCCGTAGCGGACGCCGAGCTGGATGTACAGCTGGGCGAGACCCATGATGCCGAGCCCGATTTTGCGGAGTTCGCGGACCTTCTCCTCGATTTTCTCGACCGGGAAGTCCGACATCGTGACGACGTTTTCGAGGAAGCGCGTGCCGTTTTCGATGCGGTGGTTGAACTCCTCCCAGTCGACGGCGTCTTCGAGGAAGGCGTCCGTCGCGGCTTCAAGCGAGTCGTACTCGTCGCCGTGGGCGTCGTACCAGACGCGCCAGTCGGGGGAGTCCTCCGCGACGAGCGTCGAGAGGTTGATGTGGCCGAGGTTACACGCCTCGTACTCCTCCAGCGGCTGCTCGCCGCAGGGGTTGGTCGCGAGGATGCGGTGGTCGGGGTGTTTCTCGACGTCGAAGGAGTGCTGTTTGTTCGCGCGTTCGAGGTAGACGACGCCGGGTTCGCCGTTCTCCCACGCGCCCTCGATAATCTGGTCCCAGAGCTCCTTCGCGGGGACCGAAAGGACCTCGCCGACCTCGACGTACTCGCCGAGACCGAACATGTCGTAGATTTCCTTCGTCTGGGGCGTGGCGACGTGCGGCTCTTCGGTGCGGGGGTTCGTGAAGACGAACTCCTCGTCGTTGTACAGCGCCTCCATGAAACCGTCGGTGATGCCGACGGAGATGTTGAAGTTCGAGAGGTGGCCCTCGACGGCGTTGCGGAGGTGCTTGGGGACGCGGCCGTCCTCGTCGATGAGTTCGCGCGCCTCGTCGAGCGCGTCGACGAACTTGGTGTGGGTGAAGTCGTCGGGGTCGTTCAGGCGGAGCGTGTGCGCGAGCGAGACGTCCTTGTTCTTCGCGTGGAGGAACTGGATGACGTCGGGGTGGCTGACGCGCATGACGCCCATCTGCGCGCCGCGGCGCGCGCCGCCCTGCGCGATGGTCTCGCACATCTGGTCGAACGTCCGCATGAACGTGATGGGGCCGGAGGCGATGCCGCCGGTCGAACCGACCGCGTCGCCGTAGGGGCGGAGCTTCCAGAAGGCGTAGCCCATGCCGCCGCCGGACTGGAACACCTCGGCGGCCTCCTTGGCCGTCTGGTGGATGTCGGTGATATCGTCGCCCGGGGAATCGACGAAACACGCCGACAGTTGCTGGAGTTCGTCGCCGGCGTTCATCAGCGTCGGCGAGTTCGGCATAAAGGAGAGCTGCTCCATCAGCTCCTCGAACGTCTCGCGCTTCTCGACGACGACCTCGCGTACCTCCTCGGGGAGTTCGGGAACGAGGGTGTCGTAGGCGAACTTGTTGACGTTGTACACCGAGAGCGTCGCCTCGGCCTCGTCGTCGTCGGCGGTGACGCCCTTACCGAAGACCTCCGCGGCGAGTTCGTCGCGGCGCGGGTGGTCCGGCTTGATGAGGTCGGGGGTGACCGTGAGTTCGATGTCGCGCTTTTCGGCCTCGAAGACGGCCTCGGCGAGCGCGATGTTCTTCGCGACGCGGGGGAACAGATCCTCCTGCGTCTCGACGAGGTCGCCGTCGGCGTCCTTGCGGAGATAGCGGGCGGGGAGAATGTTGTTGTAGGCGTTGCCCGTCATCCGCGCTTCGAGGGTCTCGCCTTCGGTCCGCTTGACCGGAAGCACGAGCTCGTCCGTCGAGAGGTTCGCGTCGCTCATCTTACTGTTCCTCCCGCCCGAGCCGCGTTCGGGCGAGGTCGCGTCGATAGTGTCCGGAAATTCCGCTCATTGGTGACGATATTGGTGTGTGTTGCGTGGTTGGTTAAGGGCTTCGAACTCGGAGGTTCGACCGCCGAACGTATCATAATTAGTGCAATTACGTCGACGGCCGACGACCGGGCCCGAAGTGCACGGATTCATAGGACGGACGGAAACCACATAACCGTAGGTAGAGCGGAGCGGAAGTGAAATCTCGATACGAGAAATCGCCATACGTAGCGTCGATATCCAGTAGAATGTGAGGGGGGAGACGAAGCCGCTGAACTAGTCTCATGGTGACGTGTCTCGCATCAATGGGGAGATTATAAAGGATGGCCTGATAGTCACCACTCATACAACTATCAGAATTCATATGTGCAAATTCGCCAGTCGCTCAGGGGTGCCGAAATCGGTCGTTTCGGCGGCGAAATCGCGCCGGAACCGCGCGACGAGACCGCCCACAAGCTTATCCACTTCACGGGAGTCATATCGTGGTATGGTACTGACTTCCCTCGCGCTCACCCCGTTACAGCTCGGCGGCCTCCTCTCCGGCCCGCTCGGTCAGATGCTCGTGGTGCTCGCGGCCGTCGCCGTCGTCATCCTCGTCGGCCGACTGTTCCTCAAAATCGCGTGGCGGCTGGTCACCATCGCCGCCATCGTCGTGGGCGCGCTGCTGCTGCTTTCGTTCTTCGGCATCAACGTCCTGTAACCGCGGCGAGCAGGCACCGGACCGCGACCCCGGGAGGTCGCGGCGACGGTCGAATCTCGACGCGTTTGCGACCCCTCGCCTCAGGCCACGTCGAAGCCGGCGATCTCTGTGAGGAAGTTTCTGACGACGCCGTGTCCGGACCCCGTGAGCACGCTCTCCGGATGGAACTGGACGCACTCGATTGGGTACTCGCGGTGGCGGACGCCCATCACGAGCGCCTCGCCGTCGTGGTCGGTCGTCGCCGAGACGTCGAAGCAGTCGGGGACCTCGGTGGCGACGAGCGAGTGGTAGCGACCGGCCGGGAAGCCGTCTTCGAGGCCGGCGAAGACGCCCTCGCCGTCGTGGTCGACGGGGAACGCCTTGCCGTGAATCGGCTCCGGCGCGTGGCCGATAGTGCCGCCGTAGGCGTACACGGCGGCTTCGAGGCCGAGACAGACGCCGAGCGTCGGAACCTCTGACGACAGCTCCGTGAGCACGTCGTTCGTCACGCCCACGTCGCGGTCGTTCTTCGGGTGGCCCGGCCCCGGCGAGACGACGATGGCGTCGGGGTCGAGGTCGCGAATCTCGTCGAGCGAGGCGGTGTTCTTGCGCACCTCGATGTCGAGCGGTTCGCCCCCGACGGTCTGCTCGGAGAAGTACTCCACGAGGTTGTACGTGAACGAATCGAAGTTGTCGACGACGACGAGCCGAATCGCGGTCATCGCGACACCTCCTCGGTCCCGTACTCGATGCGGCGGACGGCGTCGAGCACCCCGCCCATCTTCTGTTCGGTCTCCTCGTACTCCGAGGTCGGGTCGGAGTCGGCGACGATGCCGGCTCCCGCGCGGACGGTGATGACGTCTTCCGCGCCGTCGGAGTCGACCGTCGCGGTCCGGATGACGATTGCCATGTCGGCGTCGCCGGTCCACGAGTAGTAGCCGACGCCGCCGCCGTAGACGCCGCGGGGCTCGTCTTCGAGGTCGTCGATAATCTCCATCGCGCGGACCTTCGGCGCGCCGGTGAGCGTCCCCGCGGGGAACGTCGCGCGCGTGGCGTCGAAGGCGTCCGAGTCGGGGTCGAGCGTCCCCGAGACGGTCGATTCGATGTGCTGGACGTGGCTGTACTTGATGATGCTCATGAAGTCCTCGACGCGGACGCTGCCGGGCGTCGAGACCCGGCGCACGTCGTTGCGGCCGAGGTCGACGAGCATGGTGTGCTCGGCGCGCTCCTTTCCGTCCGCGAGGAGTTCGCCGGCGAGGCGGCGGTCCTCGACCGGCCCGGAGCCGCGCTGGCACGTCCCCGCGATGGGGTTGACGACGACGCGGTCGCCCCTGACGGAGACGAGCGTCTCGGGGCTCGCGCCGACGACGCGCCGGTCGCCGTGCCGGAGCAGGTACATGTACGGCGAGGGGTTCACCTCGCGCAGCGAGGCGTACAGGCCGACGGGGTCGACCTGTCCGCGGAGCTTCCGCGTGCGCGAGATGACGCCCTGGTAGATGTCGCCGTCGCGGACGTGGTCTTTCGTCTTCCTGACGGCGGCCTCGTAGTCCTCGCGGGAGCCGGCGTCCTCGCCGGTCCGCTCGAAGCCGCCGGGCGAGGGGTCGGCCGCCGCGCGAAGCTTTTCGGCGACGCGTTCGGCCTCGGCGACGACGCCGTCGTACACCTCGCCGGGGTCGTCGTCGGGCGAGACGACGGGGGTACAGACGAGGCGGACGGCGTCCTCGCGGTGGTCGAACGAGAGCGTCCGCGTCGTGAGGACGAACTCGGCGTCCGGGTCGTCCGTGTCGGGGCGCTCGCGGCCGACCTCGTCGAGCCAGAGGTCGTAGACGGCCTCGTAGGCGAGGAAGCCGACCAGCCCGCCGGTGAGCGTCTGGCGGTCGGTGTCGGGGAAGTTGACCCGCGGGAGGTCGGGGAGCGCGCCGCGCAGGGAGTCGAGCACGTCGCCGTCGCCCGCGCCGACGAACTCGGCGGCGGGACCGCCGAGGTCGGTCACGTCGACGCCGTCGGGGCCGACCGTCACGACCGCTTCCGGGTCGTAGCCGACGAACGAGAAGCGCGCGTGGGAGTCGGCGGCCGTCGCGGGCGCGGAGAACGCGCCTTGCGGGTTACTGGAGGAGACCTTCTCGGCGCTCTCCAGGAGGAAGCCGTAGTCGCTTCGGTCGGCGAGCGTCGTGTACGCGGCCAGCGGGTCCACGGACACGTCGAGGTCGGAAACGAGGTGCGTCACGACCGGTTCGTCCGCGTCGCCGACGAGGGAGACGAACTCCTCGCGGTCGGTGTCGGGGGTCGTCACGCGACGACCTCCTCGTGGTCGTCGGACGCTCCGCGGGCCGCTTTCGCCGCGGCGACGAACGCGCGGACCGCGTCGTGGTCCTTGACGCCGCCGGCGGATTCGACGCCGCTGGCGACGTCGACGCCGTAGGGTTCGACCGTCCGAACCGCCTCGTCGACGTTGTCGGGCGTCAGGCCGCCCGCGAGAACCACGGGCACGTCGACCGCCTCGACGAGTTCGCGCGAGGCGTCCCAGTCGTGGGTCTCGCCGGTGCCGCCCGCGCCGGACGCGGAGGGCGTGTCGACGAGGATAGCGTCCACGACGGGCGCGAGGTCGCGTGCGCGGTCGAGGTCGGTCGCGTCGACGACGGGAACGACCCCGACGCCCGTCGCGCGGAGCGAGTCGAGGTCGTCGGCCGCGAAGTCGCCGTGGAGTTGGAGCACGTCGGGGCCGACCTCGCGGGCGAGGTCGCGGGCGTGGTCGATGGAGTCGGGCATGGTCACGAGGACGGTCGTGAGGAACGGCGGCGCGGCGGCGAACAGCTCGCGGGCGCGCTCGCGAGGTATCTCGCGGGGCGTGTCCACGGGCACGTCGCAGATGGCGCCGACCGCGTCGGCACCGGCCGCCTCGACGGCGGCGAGGTCGGCCTCGTCGGTGACGCCGCACACTTTGACGCGGGTCATCTCACGCCTCCCGGAGCGCGTCGAGTTTGGCTTTCGCGGCACCGGACTCGATGGCGTCGCGGGCGACCTCGACGCCCTCCTCCAGCGAGTCCGCGAGGTCGGCGACGTAGACGGCCGCGCCGGCGTTGGCGAGGATGAGGTCGCGCTTCGGCCCGGTCACGTCGCCGGTGAGGATGCCTTCGAGGTCGGCGGCGTTCTCCTGCGGAGTGCCGCCGGCGACGTCCTCGATGGGGGCCCGTTCGAGGCCGAGGTCGGCGGGCGTGAGGGTGTACTCGGTGATTTCGTCGCCGTCGATTTCGGCGACCGCGGTCGCGTCGTGGAGCGCGATTTCGTCCATGCCGGAGCCGTGGACGACGAGCGCGCGCTCGACGGGCATGTGCGACAGCGACTCGGCGATGACGGGGACGAGGTCGGCGTCGTAGACGCCGAGAACCTGCGCGTCGGCCCCGGCGGGGTTCGTCAGCGGCCCGAGGACGTTGAAGACGGTCCGCATGCCGAGCTCCTTCCGCGGGCCGATGACGGCCTTCATCGCGGGGTGGAACACGGGCGCGAGCATGAAGCCGACGCCGTTGTCCTCGATGCACGCTTCGACGGACTCGGGTTCGGCCTCGACGTTCACGCCGGCGACCTCCAGCACGTCGGCGCTCCCAGAAGACGAAGAGACGGAGTAGTTGCCGTGCTTGGCCACCGCCGCGCCCGCGCCGGCCGCGACGAGCGCGCTCGTGGTCGAGACGTTGATGGTGTTGTAGTCGTCGCCGCCGGTGCCGCAGGTGTCGACGAGCGGCCCGCGCTCCGGCTCGATAGTCAGGGCGGCGTCGCGCATCCCCTGCGCGAACCCCGCGATTTCGGCCTCTGTCTCGCCTTTCGCCCGGAGCGCGGCGAGGAGCGCGCCGATCTGCGCCTCGGTCGCGCCCTCGAAGACCGCCCGCGCGGCGTCCCGCGCCTCCTCGACAGTCAGGTCCGCACCGCCGGTCACACGTTCGATATAATCCTGCATTGGTAATCACCGATGTACTTCTTCGGGTTATGATGTACAAATCCGTACATCGGCTTAAGCGTGTCGGGCTGGCGAAACTCGCCGGCACCGAACGGTCGCCGCTCGGGGCGAATCGACCGCGACGGACGGCGGGACCGCGCTGTGACCCGAATCGCCGCACGTAGTCCGATTCGAAAGCTTAAATTGTAACCCCGGACAACGGAGAGATACGTCCGAACGGACGCGGGAAGCACCGTAACCGGGTTGGTGGTCTAGTCTGGTTATGACACCTCCTTGACATGGAGGAGGCCGGCAGTTCAAATCTGCCCCAACCCACTCCTCTTCCCGCGTTTCGGCGTTCGGCGATGTTCGCAACACACCGGGTTGGTGGTCTAGTCTGGTTATGACACCTCCTTGACATGGAGGAGGCCGGCAGTTCAAATCTGCCCCAACCCACTCCTCTCCGACGCCACGACCGCGAGAGACCTCTGTGTCTCTCGCGTCGGCGTCGTGTACGTGGTTCCGGGCAGATTTGAACCAGCGAGCAACGTGCGACACGGAGTGTCGCAGTAAAACGAACGGTGAAGCCGTGAGTCGCGAAGCGTTGCGAGTGAGGTTCACGCGAGCGGAGCGAGCGTGACTCGCGTGATTCCCGAGTCATGTGCTTAGACGCAGTCGGCACAGTATCGCATCCTACTCTATCATCGGTAGCGGCGTCCTCGGTCATTTCGACGGAGATGCGAAGTTTGGTGTTGATCAGGTGTTCGACTGAGCGACTGCTTTTGATGGGTTATTCGAGAGTTTCAGTCGTCGTGATGCGTACTTTCGGGTGACTCTACATGCGCGAGCATGTAGAACAATACGACCCGGCTTTGTTGAACTCCTTAGAACTTGACAGAACCCGCGTGACACAGACAGAGGGTGAGTTCCGCAGAGAAAGTTCCCGAGCCAACGGGTAGGTGGGTATGTGTATTGCTCGCCAGATTTTAAATCAACAGAAGGCCTTTGGCGAGTCGTGAATTCGTTGACACCATGAGAAGGAGAACATTCCTCGCAACGACTATTAGTGGGGGTTTTGCGTTGAGTGGCTGTCTTAGTCAGAGTCAGCCTTCATCTACGACACCAACACCAACCCCAATCGATAATGCTTCATTCATTGTGTCTGGCGATGGAGATTACCCACATAAAATCCATATTGAAAATTCGCTAAACCGCGATGTGACTCTGACAATCGGTGTTGAGCGTGATGGAACCATCATATATCAAGATACATTCACTGTCGATGCACAGACGACCGAAGTTGTTGCAGGTATCACTGAAGAATCGTTGCCAGAAGACTCTCGGTCAGTAACTGTATCCGCCACTACATCAGAGGGACAAGCTCAGTCTGAGGTTTCCATTTCCGATTGTCTCGGTGATGTTTACTTCTTGTACGAGTCGGATGGGACACTCCAATCAACCTATTCTATCTGTTAGCTCTGTCCTCTGAATCACTCGTCAGAATCTGAATAGTCAGTGACCGACTTGCGCCCTGTATGCAGCACGGCCTCAGCAAACTATCAGTCGCGGAGGATTTCAACAGAGCCTACGACCCCCAATCCTAGTACGACTAAGCCGTCTAGCAAGTTGCCTCCGACTGGTACTCCGCGGCTCGCTTCGGCATACAGTAGACCACCGTACGCCTCACCGATGATTGTTCGAAGCGCGTTTGTGGCTGTTTCAGGCGCGATTCCTTCGCTCTTCTCTAACACCCGTGCCATCAAATACATGGCAACAGATTGTCACTAACGCGACCAAATATTTACGGCGAGTTCAACCGCGGGTGCATCGACGCGCAACACACATCTAGTGACCCCTCCTGTGCATTTCGACACCGCACCACCAACCACTATGGCTTCCCCCCGCGAACACCGACCATGACCCTCCTGCAGATTCCCGGCGGTCCGGAACTCGTCATCCTCGGCCTGTTGCTCCTCATCCCGCTCGCGGTCGTCTATCTGGGCTACAAGCTCATCCAGTCGCTCCGGGCGTTCGAGGAGGGCAGAGAAGAACAGTCACAGCGGTAGTCACGACGGCACGTCGGGTCGGGCGTCGTCGCTTCGACTCTCGGCGGTTCCCGCCGGCGACGCAGACGGCTGTCGCCGGTGGTGCAGGCGCGCCAGTTGGAGCGTCACCGCGTAGCCGACGACGGCGAGGGCGACGGCGAGAATCGTGTTGCCGACGAGCTGTCGGAACAGGATGTCGACGCCGGAACTGAGCGACACGTCGGCGACGGACGTCCCCGGGACCGGCCCGAGCAGGTGCGAGCCGAGCCAGAAGCTCGCGCCGTAGACCGCCCACTTGACGGGCGGATTGAACACGACGAGCGTGGCGACGAGCGCGAGTCGGCTCGCGCGCTCGACGAAGTAGCCGATGAGGGCGAACAGCGCGAGGGCGGTCCCCGCGGTGGGCATGGCCACGAAGAAGACGCCGAACGCGAAGCTGGCGGCCACCTCGTGAGGTGTGTGGTCCGCCGCGAACGCTCGTTCGAGGCCGGACCGGACGCGGGGACGAATCGACGCGAGACGGTCGTACACTCGTCGCGACTAGACGCGAGACGGCGTAATCAACGCTTCGCCGGTGACTGTTCGATGCTACCAGTCACCGCGGGACAGCGGCCAGCGACGGTCAGCGGAACCGCCGGTCCGACTCCCACTTGTCCTTGAGTTCTATCATCTGGCCGACGCCGCGGGCCACGTCAGAGAGGTGGAAGGCGATGTCCGTGGCGGTCACGATGCCGACCATCTCCGAGCCGTCGACGACGACGAGCTTTTTCACCTTCGTTTCGCGCATTTTCTCGGCGGCCACGCGCGTCGTGGAGTCCGGTCGAATCCACTTGATGGGACTCGACATGACCGCGCGGGCCGGGACCGCCGAAAGCGGCTTCCCGCTCGCCACGCCGGCGCGGAGCGCGTCCGACTCGGTGACGATGCCCGCGGGACCGCCGTCGGCCATCACGACGACGCTCCCCGCGCCCTCGCGGAGCATGGTTCGCGCGCAGTCGGCGACGCTCGACCCCAGTTCGACGGTCGCAACCTCCTCGGTCATGATGTCGTCGACGCGCATCTCAGTCGTCCGCGGGCGAGGGTTCTCGGTCGGGGCGCGACTCGGATGCGGCGGGGGCCTGGTCCGGGTCGGGACCCCCCGTCGCGTCCTCGCCGAGCACGTCGTCGACGGTCGCGGCCACGTCGCCGCCGTCGTCGACCTCGAACGCGTCCAAGAGGTCGTCGAGGTGGCTCACGTGCGACGAGAGCTCGCGCACGTCACCGTTGACGTCGACGAGCGCGGCGCTCTGTTCTTCCGCGGTCGCGGAGACGTTCTCGGCCTCGGCGGCGGTCTCCTCGGAGATGCCCGCGATTTCGTCGGTCATCGAGAGCACCTCTTGGGAGGAGTCGGCCTGACTGCCCGTGGCGTCCGAAATCTCGTGGACGCTCGCGGTCGTCTCCTCGACGCGCTCGACGATGCCGTCGAACGAGGACAGCGCCTCGTCGACCGAGGTGGCGCTCTCTTCGACCTGCGCCTGCATGCGTTCGATGCGGGAGACGACGGCGTCGCGCTGGGTCTCGATTTCGGCGACGAGCGACTCGATGTCGCCCGCCGAGGACTTCGTCTCCTGTGCGAGCTGTTTGACCTCGTTGGAGACGACGGCGAACCCCTCGCCGGCCTCGCCCGCGCGGGCGGCCTCGATGTTCGCGTTGAGCGCGAGGATGTCGGTCTGCTCGGCGATGTCGGTGATGACCTCGACGATTTCCTCGATTCTGGCGAGGCGGTCGTCGAGTTCGCGGACCTCGTCGGCGGTCGCCTCCGTCTCGGCGCGCACGGCGTCGATGTCGTCGAGGGCGTCGGTGGCGGCGGTCTGCCCGTCGAGCGAGCGCGCCTCGGCCTCCTCGGTGAGCCGGACGAGCTCGTCGGCCGACGAGGCGATCTGCTGGATGGACGCGGAGAGGTCGTTTATCTCGTCGGCGGCGGCGACGAGGCTATCGGTCTGCTCGCTCGCGCCCTCGGAAATCTGCTGGACCGACGCCGACACCTCCTCGCTCGCGGCGGACACGTCGTCGGCGCGGTCGGCCACGCGGTCGGCGAGCGTCGCCACGTCCTCGCCGAAGGTCTTGACCGTGCCGACGGTCCGTTCGATGTCGTCCATCATCTCGTTGTACGCGGCGGCGACGGTCGCCATGTCTCGGCTCTCGGAGTCGGTCGGGAGGCGGACGCGGAGGTCGCCGTCGGCCGCGCGGGTCATCGCCTCGCTGTAGGTCCGGGCGTCGGTCCGCTGGTCGCGGAGGTCGTCCCGGAGGTTGCCGATGCCGCGGACGACCTCTCCGAACTCGTCTTTCCGGTCGGTTTCGAGGTCGACGCCGAGGTCGCCGTCGCGGAGCGCGGCGACGGTCGACGCGAGATCGACGAGCGGGCGCGCGGTGTTCCCGCGGACGATGAGCGCGAAGACGACGAAGCCGAGTATCGAGAGCGCCAGCAGCGTCGCAATCTGGAGGCCGACGCTGCGGGAGAGGGCGAAGACGCTGCTCGCGGGAGCGTGCAGGAGGAGCACGCCGCCGGAGACGGGAACGTGCGCGACGACGTGCGGCGAGGAGACGAAGCCCTCGACCGGGGCGAGGCGGGTGACGCCCGTCTCGCCGGCGAAGGCGTCGTCGAGTTCGGACGCCTCGGCCGCGGGATAGGCGACGTTCGACCGGCCGCCGCCGCCGTCGTAGAGGACGTTCCCGTCGGTCGTCACGAGTTGGGTGAAGCCGCCGTCGATGCGGTTGCCGTCGAGCGCGGCCCCGAGCGAGGACGCCTCGGCGACGAGGACGATTGCACGCGGCTCGATGGACGGAAGCGGCGCGACGAAGCCCATGTAGGCGACGCCGTCTTCGACGTAGACGGTGGTCCGCTCGACGCCGTCGTCCGAGAGGTCGGCGCTCGCGGGGAGCGGAAGCGACCCGTCTTCGAACAGCGTCGTCCCGACCGCGCCCTCCTCGGACGACCCGATGACGGTCGTCGTCTCGGTGTCGACGAAGTGGAGCGCGGCCACGTCCGCGGGCATGTCCGCTTTCGCGGCCGTCAGTGTCGTCGAGGACCGCCCGTCGAGCGTGCTCCCGGCGGCGGGGTCGTCGGCGACGATGGTCGCGAGGCGTTCGCGCTCGTCGAACCACGTGTCCACCTGCAGGGCCTCGCGTTCGGCCTCGGTGAGCAGGTCGGCGCGGGCGTTCTCGTCAATCGTGGATGCCGTCTGTTGATACTGGACGGCTCCGACGCCGGCGACGAGGACTGAGACGAGCAGCATCGCGGCGACGAGCCGTCGCGTGTAGCTCTCCGTAATCGCATCAGGAAGCCGTGATTCGGCCTCCAAAACGAGATTCTCGGCCATTACCGTACCGAACCGAATGCGGTGCATAAATCCGTGCGTCCGAATATCAAACTAGATAATATAGCGTCGCGGTGACGGCCGAACAGGCTCCGAGGGCCGCGGACCACGGGCCGGTTCGGCCCGAGCGCCAACCATAGGTTTGTCGAGCGCTAGCAGAGCACATGGAAACCGAGTTCCGCCTGCTCGTGGCGGGCTTCTGCATCGTCGCGCCGTCGCTGTTGTTCGTCGGATTCGTCAGGCTACTCGACGCCATGCGCGAGGACGACCTCGTCGAGCGCGTCCTCGATAGGGTCGACGAGGGCGGCGGGCCGACCGGCACGGCGCTCGACCCGACGACGTTCCTGCGGTCCGCGCGGGAGAAGTCGCGGCGGCGGACGACCGTCTGCGGAGAGTGCGGCGTGCCGAACGCGGCCGACGGCGGGCGCTGTGGGCTGTGCGGGGCGGCGTTGCGATAAGGGAAAAGAACCGAAGAGAACCGAAAAAACCGCGCTCGAAGCGGGTTAGAGGAAGTCTTCGATGTGGTCGGCGACCTCGTTGGGGGTGTCGCCGACGGGGACGCCCGCGTCGTTGAGGGCGGAAATCTTGGACTCGGCGGTACCCGTTCCCGACCCGGAGACGATAGCGCCGGCGTGACCCATGCGCTTGCCCGGCGGGGCCGTGCGGCCGGCGATGAAGCCGGCGACGGGCGTGTCCATGTTCTCCGCGATGAACTTCGCGGCCTGCTCTTCGTCCTCGCCGCCGATTTCGCCGCACATGACGACGGCGTGGGTGTCGGGGTCGTTCTCGAACGCTTCGAGGGCGTCGACGAACGACGTGCCGATGATGGGGTCGCCGCCGATGCCGATGGCGGTGGTCTGGCCGATGCCGCGCTCGGTCAGGTTCGAGACGACCTGATAGGTGAGCGTGCCGGAGCGGGAGACGAGGCCGACGTTCCCCTCCTCGAAGATGTTGCCGGGGAGGATGCCGAGTTTGGCCTCGCCGGGCGTGATGATGCCGGGACAGTTGGGGCCGATGAGGCGCGTGTCGGTCTCAGACAGGCGCTTGTTCACCTTGGCCATGTCCTGCGTCGGGACGCCCTCGGTGATGGCCACGACGAGGTCGAGGTCCGTGTCGAGCGCCTCGAAGATGGCGTCGCCGGCGAACGCCGGCGGGACGAACACGACGGAGGCGTTGGCGTCCTCCTCGTCGACCGCCTCTTCGACGGTGTCGTAGACGGGGATGCCGTCGACGTCCTGACCGCCCTTTCCGGGGGAGGTCCCGGCGACGACGTTCGTGCCGTACTCCACCATCTGCCGGGTGTGGAACTTGCCTTCCCCACCGGTGATACCCTGTACAACCACTCGCGTGTCGTCGTCGACGAAAATGCTCATTGGGACACCTCCTGTGCGTTCCCGACGGCACGCTGGACGGCGTCCTCCAGCGTCCCCTCGACCTGTACGAGGTCCGTGTTCAGAATCTCCATGCCCTCCTCGGCGTTCGTGCCCGCGAGGCGGACGACGACCGGCTTGGGAATCTCGTCGAAGCTCTCCAGCGCCTCGTTGATACCCTTGGCGACCTCGTCGCCGCGGGTGATGCCGCCGAAGATGTTGAACACGACGGAGTCGACGTTCTCGTCGGAGAACACCATGTCCAGCGCGTTCGCCACGCGCTCGGCCTTCGCGCCGCCACCGATGTCGAGGAAGTTGGCGGGTTCGCCGCCGAAGTAGTCCACGAGGTCGAGCGTCGTCATGACGAGGCCCGCCCCGTTGCCGATGATGCCGACGTTACCCGACAGGCGGACGTAGTCGAAGCCGTACTCGCCGGCCTTGGCTTCGAGGTCGTTCTCGTAGGCGTCCTCTTCCATCGCCGCGAGGTCGTCGTGGCGGAACAGGGCGTCGTCGTCGATGTTCATGACGGCGTCCGCGGCGACGATGTCGCGGTCCGAGGTGATCATGACGGGGTTGATTTCGATGTCCGACGCGTCGTTCGACTCGTAGAGGTCGTACAGCGTCGTGAGGAACGAGGCGACGTCGAAGGCGACGTCGCGGGGGATACCCGCCTCGAAGACGACCTTGCGGGCCTGATAGGGGTGCAGGCCGAACGCGGGGTCGATGTGCTCGCGGGCGATTGCCTCGGGGGTCTCTTCCGCGACTTCCTCGATGTTGACGCCGCCCTCCGTCGAGACCATCGCGACGGGTTTGCCCTCGCTGCGGTCCATCGTGACGCCGACGTACAGTTCGTTCTCGAAGTCGACGCCGGCCTCGACGAGCACCCGGTCGACCGTGTAGCCCTTGAGGTCCATCCCGAGGATGTCCTCTGCGGCCTCCCGGGCCTCGTCCTCGTCCATGGCGATTTTGATGCCACCGGCCTTGCCACGCCCACCGACGTGTACCTGCGCCTTGATGGCGGCGGGGTATCCGATCTCCTCGACCGCCTCCATGACCTCATCTACCGACGACGCGAGACGGGACTCTGGCACCGGAATCCCAGCCTCTGCGAAGATATCCTTCGCCTGGTATTCGTGAAGCTTCATTACCATGCGTGGGAGGGAAAGGCACGCGCTTAAATCCCATTCATCTCCGTTCAGGCACGACTGAGAAAATTGCCGCAGGACGTTTACTCGGGGTCGAAATAACAGTTCGACGCGGCACCTCACTCGGCGTAGAATCGGACGAGTCCGCAGGACTCGCAGACGTAGGCTTGCACGTACGACCCGCGGATGTCGAGCGCGCCGAGCAGTCCGCCGTCGGTGTCGACGCGGAGTCCGTCGCCGTTGTACGTCGTCTTGTGGCCGACCGACGCCATCGACACGTCGCAGTCGGGGCACGTTCTGGACGGCATGAACCGACGTTTCACCGGGCGGAAAATGTGTGTTTCGGCAACCGCGGGGCTCGGGCCGACGCGACGGCCGCGCCGACCCGCCACGATTCGCTCCGAGTCGGCCGAATTTATCACCCGCCCGACCCCATCGTGCCCCATGCGCGCTGTCAGATTCCACGACCACGGCGGACGCGACGTGCTTCAGGTAGACGACATCGACACGCCCGAACCGGCGGCGGGCGAGGTCCTCGTCGAAGTCGCGGCCGCGGGCGTCAACCCCGTGGACACGTACTTCCGAACGGGGGCGTACCAGCCGTTTGCGATGCCGATGATTCCCGGCGTCGACGTGGCCGGAACGGTCGCGGCGGTCGGGGCCGACGTGACGGGATTCGCGGAGGGCGACCGCGTCGTCGGCACCGGCATCGGCAAGGACCACTACGGCGGCTACGCCGAGTTCGCGGCCGTCCCGACCGACCGGCTGGCCGTCCTCTCGGACGACGTGGACCTCGTCGCGGCCGGCGGCGCGGGCGTCGCCGGCGTCACCGCGTGGCGCGCCCTCGTCGACCACGGCCGGATGCAACTGGGCGACACGGTCTTGATTCACGGCGGCTCCGGCGGCGTGGGCCACGCCGCGGTCCAACTCGCCGCCGCGTCCGGTGCCCGCGTCGTCGCCACCGCCGCGCCCGACTACCACGACCGGGTATCCGAACTCGGCGCGGACGTGGTCCTCGACTACGACCGCGACGACCTCGCCGACGCCGTCGTGGACGCCGCGACCGGCGACGGCGTGGACCTGACGCTCGACCACCGGCTGGACGACTACCTCCAGTTCGACGCCGACGTGGCCACGACCGGCGGTCGCATCGTCGGCATCGGCGAGAACGACCCCGAAGTCGGCTTCGACCTGTCGTCGGCGGCCCGCGGCAAGGACCTCTCGCTGACGATGATGAGCATGTTCAACACGCCCGACCTCTCTGCGCCCCTGCGCGAACTCGCCGGCCAGATGGGCGCGGGCGAGTTCGAAATCGACGTGGCGCGGACCTACGACCTCGACGAGGCCGCCGAGGCCCACCGCGCCGTCATGGAAGACAGCTTCCTCGGCAAACTGGTTATCACGCCCTGACGGGACCGCCTCGTCGTGCCCGCCGCAATCCGAGCCGGCGGTCACCGACGCGGAAGGGCGACGACGCGACCGGTCGCCGACCGGCGCACAGCCGCGACCGAATTATGTTCCGTGCGCACGTATCGCACGGACATGGACGTGGTATTCGACTTCGACGGAACCGTGGCTCTCGTGACCGGTGCGAGCGGCGCGCTCGGCGGCGCGGTCGCCCGCGCGTTCTACGAAGCGGGCGCGTCAGTCGCGGCCGCGGACGTGGTCGAACCCGACGACGAGGACGGCTTCTTCGAGTCCGAGGAGGTTCGGTTCTACGAGGGCGACTTCACCGACGAGGGCGACGTGGCGCGTATCGTCGACGCGGTCGTCTCCGACTTCGGCCGCCTCGACCACCTCGCCAACATCGCCGGGACGTGGCGCGGCGGGACGCCCGTCGACGAGACGGACGCGGACACCTTCGACTTCCTGTTCGACGTGAACCTCAAGACGATGTTCCTCGCGTCGAAACACGCGGTACCGCACCTCCGCGAGACCGAGGGCTCCGTCGTGAGCGTCTCGGCGCGCTCGTCGCTGGAAGGCGGCGAGGGCGACGGCGTCTACCGGGCGTCGAAGGCCGGCGTCCGCCTGCTCACGGAGACCATCGCCGAGGAGAACCGCGGTGTCGTGCGCGCGAACGCGGTCATGCCGAGCGTCATCGACACGCCGATGAACCGCGAGATGATGTCCGACGCCGACTTCGACAAGTGGGTGAAACCCGAGGAAATCGCCCGGACCGTCCTCGCGCTCTGTTCGGACGCGACCCCCGTGACGAGCGGCGCGGCAGTGCCGGTGTACGGCGAGGCCTGAGCCGCCCGTCTCGTGGCAACATCCGCCACGTGATGGGGTGACATCCGTTTCGGTGCGCACGAATTTTTACGCGGTGCGCAAGGAATTCACGAACACGACACTCGTTAGAAAAATGAGGAGATACGGGGCCTGAATTCGGACGAACGTTCCACGTGGTATAGTTGGTTGGAGAATTATGTTGATTTTCACTCCGATATGCGACGGCATACCGCGTCATTTATCACACCCACATCGGCAACAGGGTGATAGACATGACCGAACGTGAAACGTGGGCAACCAGGGCAGGGTTCATCCTCGCGGCCGTCGGCAGCGCGGTCGGCCTCGGGAACATCTGGCAGTTCCCGTTCAAGACCGCCGAATTCGGCGGTGCCTCCTTCCTGATCGTCTACCTCGTCGCGGCGCTCGGCATCGGCCTCCCGGCCATCCTCGCCGAGTTCGTCATCGGACGCAAAGCCAACCTCAACACCATCAGCGCCTTCGAGAAACTCGGGTACAAGGAGTGGCGCGTCGTCGGCGCTATCGGCCTGTTCACCGGCTTCTGGATTCTGTCGTACTACAGCGTCGTCGGCGGCTGGGTCCTCCGGTACATCGGCGGCAGCCTGACCGGCGCGTACTTCGCCGCCCCCGCGGAGTACTTCGGCCAGGTGTCCGCCGGGATGGACGCGCTCGCGCTCCACGCCGTGTTCATGGCGCTCGTCGTCGGCATCGTCGCCGCCGGCATCGAAGACGGCATCGAGAAGGCGACGAAACTGATGGTGCCGAGCATCGTCGTCATCCTCGGCGCGCTCGCCGTCTTCGCCTTCACGCTGCCCGGCGCGTCGGCGGGCTACGCGTACTTCCTCTCGCCCGACTTCAACGCGCTCTCGGAGAACCTCGCCGAAATCGTGCCCTTCGCGGTCGGGCAGGCGTTCTTCTCGCTGTCGCTCGGCATGGGCGCGATGATCACCTACGCCTCCTACATCGACGGCGACCAGAGCCTGTTCGGCGACGGCATCACCATCGTCTTCCTGAACAGCTTCGTCGGCATCCTCGCCGGGCTCGTCGTCCTCCCGCTGCTGTTCGCGCAGGGCATCGACCCCAACACGAGCGGCGCGGGCGCGGTGTTCATCAGCGTCGCCGGCGCGTTCGGCGACATCCCCGGCGGTCAGATAATCGGCCTCGTCTTCTTCGCGGTCGTGCTCATCGCGGCGCTCTCGTCGGCGATTAGCCTGCTCGAAGTCGTCGTCTCGTGGGCCATCGACAACTACGACGTGTCCCGCCCGCAGATGGCCGTCGGCCTCGGCGGCGTCATCTTCCTGCTGGGCGTCCCCTCGGCGATGGACTCCGCGTGGCTCGGCTGGTTCGACACGCTGGCCTACCAGCTTCTCCTCCCGCTTTCGGTCCTCGGTATCCTCGTCTTCGCGGCGTGGGTCTACGGCGCGCCCGCCATCGACGAGCTGATGAAGGGGAGCGGACTCGGCGAGGGCGTCGGCCTGACGTGGCTCTGGCTCGCCCGCACCCTCGTCATCGTCGCCGTCGTGGCGACGCTCGCCCTCGGCCTCCAGACGCTGTTCCTCGCCGAGAGTCCGGCCATCGTCCCGCCGCTCTGAGGCGGCGGCCGGTCCCGAGTTTCGGACGCCTAGGAATCGTCGGTAGCGGCGCTTTTTTCTCGACTATTCGGCGGCGATTTTCACGCGTAGACCACTCAAAACCGTTAAATTTCTCCGATGACGCATCGTCGGTTCGAAAGCCCTTTTACCGGTGGACTGGCAATGGGTGGCAATGACACGAGAAACATGGGCAACACGGCTCGGGTTCATCCTCGCGGCCGTCGGCAGCGCGGTCGGCCTCGGGAACATCTGGCGGTTCCCGTGGCAGACCGCCGAAAACGGCGGCAGCGCGTTCCTCGTCGTGTACCTCGGCATCGTACTCCTCGTCGGCGTCCCCGGTCTGCTCGGCGAGTTCGTCATCGGCCGGCGCGCGAAGAAGTCGCCGGTCGGCGCGCTCCGGGACCTCTCGGGGTCGAGAACGTGGGGCGTCGTCGGCGCGTTCTCGGTCGTCACCGGCATCTCGTTGCTCTCGTTCTACAGCGTCGTCGGCGGGTGGATTTTCCGCTATCTTCTCGAAAGCGGGGCCGCGGTCGTCGGCGGCAACCCCGCGTACTTCACGAACCCGGGGCAGTACTTCGGCGGCGTCTCCGCCGGCGTCGACGCGGCGCTCTACCACCTCCTGTTTCTCGGCCTGACCGCGCTCATCGTCTTCGCGGGCGTCCGCAAGGGCATCGAACTCGGCACGAAGGTCATGATGCCCGCCGTGCTCGTTCTCCTCGTCGGCCTCGCCGCGTGGGCCGCGACCCAGCCCAACGCGGCCGCCGGCTACGCCTTTTTCCTCCGGTTCGACCCCTCGGTCATCTCCGAGAACTTCTTCGCTATCCTCGGCCCCGCCGCCGGGCAGGCGCTGTTTACCCTCTCGCTCGGCGCGGGCACGATGATAACCTACTCCTCGTACCTCGACGAGGACCGCTCGCTCCCCTTCGACGGGAGCGCCATCGCCGTCCTCAACACGGCGGTCGGGGTCGTCACCGGCCTCGTCGTCTTCCCGCTTCTGTTCTCGCAGGGCATCAACCCGACCGAGACCGGCACGGGGCCGGGCGCGCTGTTCGTCGGCCTCGCCGGGGCGTTCTCACAGCTCCCCGCGGGGACGCTCATCGCCACCGCGTTCTTCGCCGTCGTGACGCTCGCGGCGCTGTCGAGTTCCATCAGCATGCTCGAAATCCCCGTCGCGTTCCTCGTCGACGAGTACGGCGTCTCCCGCCACCGCGCCGTCGCCGGGATGACCGGGGTCGTCGCCGTCACCGGGGGCGTCTGCGCGTTCAACCCGGGCATCTTCGGCTTCGTCGCCGGACCGCTCGTGAACGTCCTCCTGACCGCCGGCCTCGCCGCGTTCCTCCTGTTCGTCGGCTGGGTCATGGGACGCGAAGCGCTCGAAGAGTTCGCCGCGGGCGCGGGCGACTTCGGGAAGTCCCTCGGCACGCCGTGGCTCTTCGCCGTCGGCGTCGTCCTCCCGCTGTTCCTCGTCTTCACGCTCCTCACGCACTTCGGCGTGGACACGACCATCGGCTTCTGGCCGACCGTCGGCGTCGCCGTCGTCGCGTCCGCCGCCGCCTTCTTCGGCCTGCGTCAGCCCGATTCGGTCGTCTGAGCGGCGACCACCCCGCCGCGTTCGGGGCGACGACTCGCCTCCGAAACCTCCGTGTTCCGCCGACGCGCTCCGAGGAGCGGCCCGCGTCCGCGCCGCCAACTATGATGATTGTTCCATCTATTTTTCGACAACTGTCGAATCATGGGTTGCCGGATTGCGGAACTCCTTTGACCGAGGACTGCGGACCGTTGCTCCAATGAGCGAAGGTGGTCTGGCATGACGATGGAAGACCGGATCGACGAACTCCGCGAGAAGCGCGAGGAAGCCCTGAAGGGCGGCGGCGAGGACCGAATCGCCTCCCAGCACGACAAGGGCAAGATGACCGCCCGCGAGCGCATCGACTACTTCCTCGACGACGGCACCTTCCGCGAGTTCGACCAGTTCCGGACCCACCGCAACCACAAGTTCGGCATGGAGGAGACGAAGCTCCCCGGTGACGGGGTCATCACCGGCTACGGCGAGGTGGACGGCCGAACCGTCTTCGTCTTCGCCCACGACTTCACCGTCTTCGGCGGCTCGCTCGGCGAGGTGTTCGCCGAGAAGGTCTGTAAGGTGATGGACAAGGCGATGGAGGTCGGCGCGCCCGTCGTCGGCCTCAACGACTCCGCCGGCGCGCGGATTCAGGAGGGCGTCCAGTCGCTCGGCGGCTTCGGCGAAATCTTCCGCCGCAACACCGAGGCCTCGGGCGTCATCCCGCAGATTTCGGCCATCATGGGCCCCTGCGCGGGCGGCGCGGTGTACTCCCCCGCGCTGACGGACTTCACGTTCATGGTCCGCGACACGAGCCACATGTTCATCACCGGCCCGGACGTCATCAAGACGGTCACGGGCGAGGAGGTCACCTTCGACGAACTCGGCGGCGCGACGACCCACACCTCGACCAGCGGGGTCGCCCACTTCGCCACCGACACCGAAGAACAGGCGCTCGACGACATCCGCCACCTGCTTTCGTACCTCCCGCAGAACAACGTCGAGGACCCGCCGCGCGTCGAACCGTGGGACGACCCCGAGCGCGTCGACGACGACCTCGCCGAGGTCGTGCCCGACCAGCCCCGCAAGCCCTACGACATCCACGACGTGCTCGACGGCGTCCTCGACGAGGGCTCCTTCTTCGGCGTCCAGGAGGACTTCGCGAAGAACATCGTCGTCGGCTTCGGCCGTCTCGACGGTCGCTCGGTCGGCATCGTCGCCAACCAGCCCCGCGTGAACGCCGGCACCCTCAACATCGAGGCCTCCGAGAAGGGCGCGCGCTTCATCCGCTTTTGCGACTCCTTCAACATCCCCATCCTCTCGTTCGTGGACGTGCCGGGCTTCCTGCCCGGCACCGACCAGGAACACAACGGCATCATCCGCCACGGCGCGAAACTGCTGTACGCCTACTCCGAGGCGACGGTCCCCCTCATGACCGTCATCACGCGCAAGGCCTACGGCGGCGCGTACGACGTGATGGCCTCGAAGCACCTCGGCGCGGACGTGAACTACGCGTGGCCGACCGCCGAAATCGCCGTGATGGGCCCGCAGGGCGCGGTCAACATCCTCTACCGCGACGAACTCGACGCCGCGGACGACCCCGACGCCCGCCGCGACGAACTCATCGAGGAGTACCGCGAGGAGTTCGCCAACCCCTACACCGCCGCGGACCGCGGCTTCATCGACGACGTCATCGAACCCGGCGAGACCCGCGAGCGGCTCATCTCGGACCTCCGGATGCTGAACTCCAAGCGCAAGTCCCAGCCCGACAAGAAACACGGCAACATCCCGCTATGAGCGGCGAACTGCTGTCTGGGCTGTCGATTCCGGACGACGCCGACGCCGAGGAGGCCGCGGCCATCGCCGCCGCCGTCGGCGCGCACCTCCACGACCAGTCGGTCGCCGCGGCCGCCGCGGCCGCAGAAGACGGCGAGGAGACGTGGAACGAAAACCGCTGGCGGTACGCCGGCCGCCTCGAATCGGTCACGGGCTGTGGCCGCCGCGTCCCCGCCGGCGCGCCGACCGACGCGTGGGCCGCCTCGGGCCGCGTCGACCGGTTCTAAATCGGAGGTCTGCGGTTTCACGACAGAACGCTTACATTCTCGCCCGGCATCGAGGAGGACCGATATGGTCCAATCCGCGCTCGTCTGGCTGTTTCTCAACGTCGTCCTCGCCGGGTTCGCCGCCGTCGCGGTCGCCGCACACTACGCCGACGAGCGCGAACCCGACTTCGTCTCCGCGGCGCTCGCCGCCGTCTTCGTCGGGACCTGCGTCGAACTCGGGATGGCGAACGGCTACATTCCCGATAGCGCCCTCTCGACTGCCGTCGTCGGGGTCTGCATCGTCGTCGCCCTCGGTGTGAAACGGGACCAATCGGCGTTTCAGGCGTTTCGCGGGGGCGCTCGGTCTCGGTAGTTGGCAGTCAGTAGCCGGCAGTCGGTGGCCCGTCGTTCACCCCGCGACTCCCGGGTCGTCGACGACGACGCCGTCCACGCCGTACTCCCGGAGTCGCCGCGCGACCTCGCGGTCGGGGACCGTCCACGCGTTGACCTCGAAGCCGCGGTCGTGCGCCTCCTCGACCCGCGCCGACGAGAGCAGGTCGTAGTGCGGGTGGACGGCGGCGCAGTTGAGAGCGGTGGCGACCGAGAGCGCGCTCTCCCAGTCGGCGGCGAAGAGAAACGCGACCGGGAGCGCGGCCGTTTCGCGCACCGCTCGAAGTGCGTCCGGGTCGAACGACGACACGAGCACCTCGTGTCCCGCGTCGCCGACGACGGCCGCGAGGTCGGCGGCGAGACCGGTCTGCTTCAGTTCGACGTTGACCGCGACGCGGTCCGGGAGGGCGTCGAACACCGCGGCGAGCGTCGGAATCGGCTCGTCGGAGTCGCCGACCGTGAGCTCCTGTAGCTCCGCCAGACTCGCATCGGCGACGCGGCCGGTCGCGCCGGTCAGGCGGTCGAGCGTCTCGTCGTGGAAGACGACGAGTTCGCCGGAGCCGCAGCGTCGAACGTCGAGTTCGACCCAGTCGAGTCGCGTTGCGGCCGCCTCGAAGGCGGCGAGCGTGTTCTCGGGGGCGAGGGCGGGACAGCCGCGGTGACCGATGACGCGCATGTCGGTGCGTCTCGGGAGGGCGGACTAAACGCTTCCTCCGGTCGGCTCACGAGCGATGGAGGGAGATGGAGAGCGGTGGGGATGGCTCGGGAGCGGTACGTACGGGAATCGTTTACTGGGGACGGCGCGACGGCGCGGCGGACCGGCGCGGCCGCTCCGCGCGGGCCGGAGAAGATGTGTTCGCAGAGAGAATCGACTGACTCGAACTTACGCGCCCTGGCCGCCCTTCTTGCGCGTGATGTAGCCGGCGATGCGGTTGCGGACGCCCTTCGACTCGACCGTGGTCAGTTCCTCGACGCTGTCCTTGTTCGTCTCGAAGTCCGTGTTGAACGCCTGCGGGTATCGCTCCAGCAGGATGTTACCAAGCTGCTTGACGTACTTGGGCTTGATTGCCATGTCGGAAGATTCCCCGGACGAACACTAAAACGATTCGTTCCGTCTCGCGGCCGCCCGCTCGCGCCAGCCCGTCAACTCGTCGATTCGCGCGAACGCCTCGCGCTCTCGTTCCCCGCCGCATTTCTCGACCGTCTCGGCGAAGTAGTCGAGTCGGTCCAGCAGGTCGCCGGTGTCGAAGGCGGGCACGTCGAGCCGCGAGGCCGCCACCGTCGCGTCGATGACCGCGCCGAAGCCGCGGTTGATGGTGAACGGTCGGGTCCGCTCGATTGCGGCGTCGACGGGGCGGAGCTCCCAGTCTTCCCACTCGGTCCCGCCGTCCGCACCGGAATCGACCGGCGTCGCCTCGACTTCGGCCCACGCGTCGGCCGAATCGAGGACCGGCGAATCTCGCTCGTGAATCGTCATCGCGGCCTCCACGAACGCCCGCGGGTCGGAAACGAACTGGACGACGCCGCCGCCCTGCCGGTGGAAGTTCCGGCGCGTTCGGGTGTTGCCCCACGTCGTCGCGGTCGCGGGCGGGTTCGCGGGCCTGCCGGCGGAGGCGTCGCCCTCGTCGTCGCCGCGGTCGGTCTCGGGCGCGTGGACGCCGAGCGCCGCGAAGTTCCACCGGTCGTTCGGCCCGAGCGTGGCGACGACCGTCTCGGTGACGCCGCGGAGTTCCACGGGCCACTCGACCGCGGGTTCGGTTCCCGAGTCGCCCTCGTCGCTCACAGCGGGACCCCCCGCTCCAGCGCGACGAACGTCGCCGCGCAGGCGATGTCGGCGGTCGTCCCGGGGTTGATGCCCTCGGCGACGAACGCCTCGGCCAGCTCCTCGGCCTCGCCGAGGTCCGAGACAGCGGCCGCGCGGTCCATCACGTCGCGGGCGACGGCCTCGCCGTGGTTCGTCGCCACGAGCGTGTCCGGTTCCTCGGCGAGCAAGTCGAGGAACGCGCGGGCGACGCGGTCGGTGACGGGACCGTCACCGGTGAGAATGGCCTCGGCCGCGCGGAACGTCCGAGCGAAGCCGCCGGTCCACTCGCGGGCGTTGGCGTCGCGCTCGGCGCTCAGGTCCATCACGTCGTACAGCGTCAACCCGCGGTCCCGGAGCGCGTCGGCCGCGTCGCCGCCGCGCCGAACGTCGAGGTCGGGGGCGTCCTCCGGTACGTCGCCGACGGCCACGTCCACGTGTTCGAAGGCGCGGTAGAACGCGACCGCGTCGGCGACGGTGGTCGATTCGACCACGGCGGTCGCGCCGGCGGGCGAGAGGTCGCGGCCGTCGTCGGCCGCGGCCCGGACGAGCGGGACGAGAAGCAGGAGACAGCCGAACTGGGTGTTGCCGCCGCCCTGTCGGCTCATGCCGGCGACCGCCTCCTCGAACGCCTCGCCGACCGGTGCGCCCGATTCGGCCAGTTCGAGGCCGTCCGCGGAGCCGACCGCGCCCGTCAGGAAGTGCTCGAAATGCAGGTCAGAGAGGTCGCGGCGGCGGTCGACGTTCCCCGGTTTGGGCGTCCCGGCGACTTCGAGCAGGAGCGCGAGTTCGGCGTGTCGCGCGGGGGCGAACCCGCGGTCGGAGACGGGCGCGACCATCAGGCCGACACCCCGCTGTCGTCGCCCGACTCGGCGGCGTTCTCGCGTTCGGCGAACCAGTCGTCCACGGCGGTTCGGACCCGGCGGAGGACCGTCGGGTTGTCGCTCGGCCGCCCGACGCTCACCGCGTCGGCCCCGTAGTCGAGGTACTCGGTCGCCGTCGCGCGGTCGCGGACGCCGTTGTTGGCGACGAGAAAGAGGTCGGGCGCGGCGGCGGCCACGTCGGCAATCACGGCCTCGGAGTCCATCGCGTCGACGTGGAGCCAGTCGGCCCCCGCGTCGGCGAGCGCGGCCGCGAGGCTCGGGAGGTCGACGCCGTCGATTTCGGCGCGGACTTTCGCGCCGACCGGCGCGTCCGACTCGGCGGCCGCGGCGACGTAGTCGGCCAATCGGTCGCCGTCGCGCAGGAGCGTCTCGCCGCACCCGACGGCGCGGAGTTCGTCCTGTCGGCAGTGGGCGTTTATCTCCACGCCCGCGCCGCGGTCGGCGCAGACGGCGGCGACCGCCCGAATCGGGTCGGGCGAGGTCGCTCTGACGTTGACGGCGACGAAGCGGTCTTCGCCGTCGAATCCGGCGAGGGAATCGAGCTGGTCGGCGACGAAGGCGACCGGGTCGTCGGCGAGGAACTCCGAGCGGCCGCGGGCGACGAGGTCGCGGGCCGCCGCCTGCGAGGGCTCATCGAGGGCGACGCCGCCGAGGAACGCCGCGCCGACGTGGGGGGCCGCGGCGTCGGCCCACGCGGCGTCGGACTCGCCGCTGAGACTCGCGACGGCGACTCGCGGGGCGAACATCACGACACCTCCGCGAGCGCCTCGGAAACGGCGCGGGCGACGCGCTCGGCGTCCTCGGGCCCGTCGATTCGGGTGTCGGTCCTGACCACCGGGCGGTTGAGGTCGGTTCCGTCGTCCGCGTCGAGGACGAACGCGTCGGCGAAGGGGTAGGCCTCGGCGACGCCCGCGGTCGATGGCTCGTAGCCGACGCCGGCCATGAGGTCGGCCGCTGGGCCGGAGAACACGGTGTCCTCCACGAACGGCGAGACGGCGACGACCGGCGTGTCGGCGAGGGCGTCCGCGAAGCCGTCGATGGCGAGCATCGGGCCGATGCTCGTGACGGGGTTCGAGGGGCCGACGACGACGGGCTCTTCGAGCGCGTCGGCGACCTCGTCGGTGACGGTCGCGTCGTCTGCGCCGCGGAACTCCACGTCGCGGACGGTGGGGTCGGCCCGGCGGTGGACCCAGTACTCCTGGAAGTGCATCGTCCCCTCGTCGGTGTGAATCAGGGTCGCCACGGGGTCGTCGCTCATCGGGCGGACCGACACGTCGAGGTCGAAGGCGTCGGCGAGCGCCTGTGTGACCTCGGTGAGCGTGTTCCCCTCGTCGAGAAGCGAGGTGCGGGTGATGTGGACCGCGCGGTCGCGGTCGCCGATTTCCATGAACTCCGCGACGCCCGAAAAGCGCCGCCAGCGGGCGATATCGCGGCCGGCGGTCTGGGCCGACTCGGGGAGGTAGCGCGGGCCGGATTCGAGGCCGGCCGCGTCGGCGAGGCGGTGGAGTTCGTCGTCCGTCGCGGTGGTGTCGCCGGCGACGCCCCACCAGCGGTCGGTGTCGAGGACGCCGCCGCCGGCGAAGAGGACGGTGTCCACGTCGGGACAGACGAGGTGACCGCCGAGTTCCACGTCGTCGCCGGTGTTGGCGACGACGGTCGTCTCGGCGGGGTCGAACACCCCGGCGGCCCCGTCGAGGAGTTTGGGGGTGCCCGTACCCCCGGCGAGGAAGGTGACCATGGTGCGCCGTACGGCGAGTGTCCGTTTGAAAGTTCCTTCACCGGAGACGCCGGCCGGTCGCAGTCAGGGTGTTGTGGGCGCGTTAGGGGCGGGGC
>NZ_CABPRH010000008.1:0-197090 GCF_902410085.1 Haloferax sp. KTX1
ACGGTGGGGTGGGCGGCGGGGAGAAAGCGGAGGAGAAGCCGGCACACCGGCCCCGTCAGTCCAGCACGTCGGCCGGCTCCTCGGGGTACGGCTCGCGGACGAGCCGACCCATGTCGATTTCCTGGTACGGCGCGCGCCGGAGCGTCCCGTTCTCGACGAACTCGTCCGCTCCCGCGTCGGTCAGTTTCGCCGCCAGCGCGTCGCGGAGGTCGGCGACGACCTCGGGATGGTCGGCGGCGCACTCGTCGAGTTCGTTGGGGTCGGCCGCGAGGTCGAACAGCTGTTCGCGGCCGCCGTTGCGCATGAACACGTATTTCCAGCGGCCCTCGCGGACCATCCCGGTGAAATTCGGCGGGAGCCGCGGCGTCCGGTGGTAGCCGAACAGCCGCTCTCGGGGCTCCGCGTCGCCCCGAATCGTCCCGAGCACGTCCACGCCGTCGCGGAGTTCTCGGTCGCCAGCGGCAGTCGTCGCGATGCCGAACAGGTCGGTGAGCGACACGAGGTCGTCGCGGCGCTCACCGGCCGGCAGTTCCGCGGGCCAGCTCAGGAGGAACGGGACGCGACACGACGACTCGAAGAACGACGACTTCTCCCAGCCGCGGTGGTCGCCGAGGAGTTCGCCGTGGTCCGAGAAGAAGCAGATGAGCGTGTTGTCCGCGTCGTCGCGGGCTTCGACCGCGTCGAGCAGGCGACCGATGCGGCGGTCGACCTCCGAAATCATCCCGTAGTAGTACGCCTTGATGACCCGGACGGTGGTGTCGTCGATGCCGCCCTCGCGGGTCGTCCAGAAGTGGTGGTTCTGCGCGGGAATCTTCTCGTCCATGTGGTCGGTTTCGCGGTCGCCGTTCACCGGGTTTTCGAGCCGCTCTGGGTCGTACATCCGGTCGAAGGGCGGCGACGGCGCGAACGGCGGGTGCGGCGGTTCGTACGAGACGAGGCCGAAAAACGGCTCGTCGGTATCGCGGCCGATGAGGTCCACCGCGCGGTCGGTCATCCACGCCTCGTAGTTGTCGTCCGGCGGGAGCCGGTTCTGTTGGGGGAGGTGGACCATCGCGCCCTGCCGGGCGGTCGTCTTGACCTCGTGGCCGGTCTCCTCGCGGAACGCCTCGAAGCTCAGGTGGTGGTCGTAGCCGAGGTCGATGTCGCGCGGGTGGGCGTGGTACTTCCCGACGAGGAACGTCCGGTAGCCCCGCTCGCGCATGCTTCGGGCGAGGAAGGGGCCGCACCGCTGTTCGAGGTGTCGCGCGTCGCGCTTTTCGTTGCCGAGGTAGCCCGTCGAGACGGCCTCACAGCCGGTTCGAATCGTGTGCCGCGCCGGGATACAGATGGGGTCGGGCGAGTAGGCGTTGGTAAAGGAGACGCCGCGGTCGACCAGTCGGTCGATGTTCGGGGTGTGGATTCGACTGTTTCCGAGCGCCCGAATCGTGTCCGACTGTTGCTGGTCAGTCATCACGAACAGGACGTTTGGGCGAGCATCACTCACGGCCGAACTCCGACCACCAGTAGTATAAAGATAGGCCACCGCGACGGTACGGGTACATGCCACCCGCAGCGAGTGCCTTCGACGTGACAGCCTACGCCGACGAGACCGACGACCTCCAGACCGAGGCGTTCCAGACGGCCATCGACGACTGCTCTGCGTCCGGCGGCGGAACCGTTTCCGTCCCCAGCGGGACGTACACCGTCGGAACCGTCCATCTCCGAAGCAACGTGACGCTCTATCTGGAGGCCGGGGCGGTCGTCAGCCCCGCGAAGGACGAAGCCGAGTACACGGACAAGTTCGTCGGCCCCGACAACGAGCGCATCTTCTTCCTCGCCGAGGACGTGGAGAACGTCACCATCGCGGGCGAAGGCGAGTTCGACGGCCTCGGGACCGAGTTCATGCGGATGGACACGCCGATTCAGGGGCACTCCAACGAGAGCGCGTCGCACCCGCTCATCTCGAACGGCCCCCACGAGGCGCGGCAGGGCGACGCCTACCTCTCGCGGACGAGGGGGACCGAGGGCTGGCCGGTCGCAAAACCCGACTTCCGGCCCGGCCCGATGTTCCGGTTCAACAACTGCACGAACGTCCGCATCCGGGACGTGACCATCCGTGACATGCCCGCGTGGACGCTGTCGTTCCACGGGACCGAGGAGGTCGACATCCGCGGCGTCGACATCCTCAACCACCTGCTCATCCCGAACTGCGACGGCATCGCGCTCGGCGACACGAAGAACGTCCACATCTCCGACTGCACCATCCAGTCGTGCGACGACAGCATCACCTTCGGCGCGCGGCCCGACGAGCCGACGACCTGTGAGGGCGTCGTCGTGACGAACTGCACGCTCCGGTCGAGCGCCTGCGCAATCAAGTTCGGCTCGGGCACCGACGACACGATTCGCGACTGCCTGTTCCAGAACATCGTCGTGCAGGAGTCGAACCGCGGCCTCGGCATCCAGCACCGCGATTCGGGCGTCGTCGAGAACGTGCTTTTCACCGATATCGTCGTCAACTCCAACATGCTCCCCGGCCCGTGGTGGGGCAAGGGCGAGCCCATCTACGTCACGTCGGTCCCGCGGGACGACGACACCGACCTCGGCGGCATTCGGAACGTGCGCTTCTCGAACATCGTCGCGCGCAGCGAGAACGGGGCGCTCGTCTACGGCTCCGAGGATTCCGATATCGAGACTATCGAGTTCGACAACGTCCGCATCGAACTCACCGGGAGCGAGCACGCCGACGAGGTAGGGGGCAACTTCGACCTCCAGCCGAGTTCGGTCGTCACGCCCATCTTCGCCAACGACATCGCCGGCGTCCACGTCGAGAACGCCCGCGACGTGACGATGCGCGACGTGACCGTCGAGTGGGACGACGACGGCGACCTGCCCGACTACTACCGGAGCGGGCTGGCCTGCGAGGACGTCGAGGGGCTACTCGTCGACGGCTTCGTCGGTCGACAGGCCCACCGCGACGACGACGCGGACGACGCGGCGGCGATTTCGCTCGTCGACACCGCGGACGTCACGGTTCGGAACTCGCGGGCGACCGAGGGGACGGGAACGTTCCTCTCGCTGTCGGACACTGAGGGCGAGCGTCTGTTCGTCAACAACGACCTCATCGACGCCGCCGACGCCGGCGACGTGGAGTCGTTCGAGCGGTCGGGGAACGCCCTCCCGAGATAACCCGTACGTTCAAGCCGACGCGACGACGAAGGTCGAACGCGAAACCGCGCAGTCGAGCCCGCGGCGTTCGATTCGGTCCGATTCGACCCGGTTCGGATAGCCGTATCGCCGGCTGTGGCGCCTAATGCGGCCGTTATTCGGGTGAGCGGTGGATTTTTGCTCCGAGCCGCCGACGGTCGAGTTGATGGTACAAGAGCTGACGCTAGCCGAAGCCAAGACGATGCTCGACGCGGCGGAGGAGAAAGCCGAAGACCTCGGCGTGCCGCTGAACCTCGCGGTGACGAACAGCGAGGGCAACCTCCTCGGCTTCCGCCGGATGGACGGCGCGAAGCTCGTCGCGAGCAACATCGCACAGAACAAGGCGTACACCGCGGCCGCGGTCAAGAAGCCGACTCACGAACTGAAGGAAGGAGCCGAACCCGGCGGCGACGTGTACGGCCTCCACACCACCGACAACGGCCGCGTCGTCGTCTTCGGCGGCGGGTTCCCGGTCGAACACGACGGCGTCGTCGTCGGCGCGGTCGGCGCGAGCGGCGGCGCGGTGTCCGAGGACATGGAAGCGTCACAGGCGGGGGTCGAAGCGTTCGAACCGCTCCGCTGAGACGCCCGCGTCGGAGTCGCCGCGTTCGGTTCGGGTTCGGTTCCGACGATACCCACCCCAGCGTATCTGTCCTCACGGTCCCTTTTTCGTCAGAACCGCACGAATGCGGAGCGGTCGGTCTCCGCCGCGTAGAGGCTCCCGGTCATGTCCGCGACGTAGAGCGTCGAGCCGTCCGGTCCGCCGAGGGTGCAGTTCGTCGGGCGGTTCTCGGGGAACGGGTGACGTTCGAGCACCTCGCCCGACGGTGAGAACACGTAAACCGACGGTCCCGGACCGCCCTGTTCCCAGCCGGCGCAGGCGACGATATCGCCCGACTCGGTGAGCGTCATGCCGTCGATACCGCGGTGGTCGCCGAAGTCGTGCAGTATCTCGCGGGGGCCGAGCGACCCGTCACCGCGAATCGGGTAGGCCCGCAAATCGGTCGCCTGGTCAGGGCCGTAAGTGCATTCGGCAACGTAGAGGCGCGTCTCGTCCGGCGAGAGGAGGATGCCGTTCGGTCGGTCCATCTCGTCTGTGAGGTGGACGAGTTGCCAGTCGCCGGTCGCGTCCGCGCCCACATCCGGCCGCTCGGCGCGGAAAACGGAGGTGTGGCCGAGCAGTCCCCGGTCCTTGTCGTCGGGGTCGGTGAACCAGATATCCCCGTCGCGGTCGATTTCGAGGTCGTTCGGCCCGTTGAGCGGCGTCCCATCGAACTCGTCGACGACGACCGACGCGGGTTCGTCCGGGGTCAGCGCGGCGATTCGGTGGCCCTCGGCCTCGCAGGCGTACAACTCGCCGTCGCGTCCCTCGTGGAGGCCGACCGCGCCGGCGGTCGAGTCGATGTAGACGCTCGTTTCCCCCGTCTCCGGGTCGTATTCGAGGACCTGATGCTCCTTTATTTCCGTGAATCGAACCGAGTCGCCGGTCCAAATCGGACCCTCGGTGGCCCGAAACGGACCCGCGACTCGCTCGAACTCCCATGCCATCGAATGGTCGTTTTGACCACGAGACCTTAAACGTCGCCCGACTTCCGTCACGTCCCGATTTGTCAATTCAATTTCCGATTTGAGAATTAGTTTCGGACGTGGGACCGCGCGATTAGGTCGGGTCGATCGTGGCCGGAAACGACGCGGCGTGTTACAGAGTCAGCGGGGCGGCATAAAATAGAACAATATAATTACTATATGAACTACTATCTCTACAAAAGATAGTTTGGCAACATCTGAGTTATTAGAATTATCTAAATAACTCAAATATAGTAGTGGATTACCGTAGCGATTAATCTAAGTGGAGGGAAAGTTCGAGGATTTTATCATAATTTGAAACGTACTAGACTCAGATAGAAAAGGCGAGTTTCAAACTGACAAATATTCATATATAATTGTGATTTGTTAATTATCGCTGCAGTCCGACCGACAACGGTATAGCCGGGGACGGGCACTCGTCACAGCAACGACGAGAAGCGCGGGCGGGCGGGGTGAACAGACCCCCCAGCGGCGGGGAGCCGAACCGTTCGGTCGTCCACGATAACCACGAAAACCCGCGAAGGCAGGTGCAGTCGGTCGATCACGGACCACCAATCAGCCGGGTGGCAGACGACACATCGCCCGATTGTTCCATATTGTTCACATCGTATTCCGTTTTGACCCGAGAATATTGTTTTAGGTTACTATACGGTATCTTTATGTTCCATTGCATCTCTGTGAGAATGAGTAACGTATGTCGAGAAAAGACATCACACAGATGCGGTCGCAGGCGGGGTCATCGTCGGAGTCGGTCCGCGCTCGGTTCGGAGACGCGGCGAGTCGGCGGAACTTCCTCAAGGTCCTCGGAACGGCCGGTCTCGCCGGTCTCGCCGGCTGTTCCGGCGGCGGCGAGAGCTACGACGGTCAAGAACAGACCACAGCCTCCGGCGGCGACGACGAGGGCACGGAAACGGAGTCATCGTCCGGCGGCTCGGGCGGCAGTTCGACGCTCCGCATGAGCGCGACCCAGCGCTTCGGGACCGTCGACCCCGCGAAGGGGACGGACTACACGCAGGTGCTCGCGTTGGTCAACCTCTACGACCCGCTCGTGTTCCCCGACACGGAGGGGAACCTGCAGGGACACCTCGCCGAGGACTGGACCGTCTCGGACGACAACCGGACCTACACGTTCACGCTCCGCGAGGGCGCGACGTTCCACAGCGGCAACCCCGTCACGGCGGAGGACGTGCAGTTCTCGGCCGAGCGCTTCCTCGATATCAATCAGGGCTACTCGTCGCTCCTCGGGAACGTGCTCTCGAAGGAGAACGTGACCGTCGAGGACGAGCGGACGGTGTCGTTCACGCTCGACCGCGTCCACTCGCCGTTCCTCGCGACGCTCGTGTTGCTGTTCGTCGTCGACAAGCAGTTGGTCCTCGACAACGCCGGAGACGGCGACTTCGGCGACCGCGGCGACTACGGCCAGTCGTTCCTCAACGACAACGACGCCGGCTCCGGCCCGTACGAACTCGCGGGCTTCGAGCGGCAGGCGCAGATTTCGTTCAGCCGCTACGCAGATTACTGGGGGTCGTTCAAAGACGGCGCGTACGACAACGTCACCGTCCAGATAATCACCAACGACCCGACGGTTCGGTCGCTCATGAAGACGGGCGAACTCGACATGTCGAGCCAGTACCAAAGCGAGGAGACCTACGAGGCGCTCGCGGCCGAGGACGACATCCGCGTCGAGTCGGTCCCGACGGTGACGACGTTCTACTTCAAAATCAACACCCAGAAGGCCCCGACCGACGACCCCGCCGTCCGCGAGGCGATGGCCTACGGCTTCGACTACGAGACGGCGCGCAACGAGATCGCGCCCGGGTCGCTCCCCGCGCAGGGCCCGCTCCCGTCGTCGTTCGGCGTCCACAACGACGACATCGTCCAGCCGACCTACGACCCCGAGCGGGCCCGGCAGATTCTCGCCGACGCCGGCTACGAGGAGGGTGACATCACCGTCCAGAACACCTACGTGAAGGACTACGGCCTCGAAGAGAAGATGGGGCTTCTGTTCCAGCAGAACATGGACGAAATCGGCATCGACGTCGAGTTGAACCCCCAGACGTGGGGGACGATGACCGAACTCGCCACGAGCGTCGAGGACACGCCGCACATCAATCAGGTGTTCTACGGGCCGGTGTACCCCTCGCCCGACACGGTGTTCTACAACCAGTACCACTCCGAGGCCGCCTCGACGTGGATGAGCATGGAACACCTCGAAGACGAGAACGTCGACTCCCTCATCGACGAGGCTCGCTCGACGGTCGACGCCGACGCGCGAGCGGAGCTGTACGCGGAGGTCCAAGCGCGCATCGCGAACCAGTACCCCGACCTGTTCATCTTCGTCCAGTCGAAGAAACACGCCTTCGCCGACGACGTGGCGGGCTACACCTTCCGCCCGTCGATGAGCTTCGACTACTGGTTCCCCGACTTCCACCAAGAATGAAGTACTGGCAGTATCTCGTGCGCCGGCTCGCGGGCATCCTCGTGAGTCTCATCGGCCTGTCGATAATCATCTTCACCACGTCACGAGTGCTCCCCGGGAACCCCGCGCGAATGGCCCTCGGCGCGCTCGCGTCGGAAGAACAGGTGCAGGCGCTCGCCGCCGAGATGGGGCTGAACGACCCGATTCCCATCCAGTACCTCGACTACATGCGGGGGTTGCTCGTCGGCGACCTCGGCACGAGCCTCGAAACGAAGCGCGCGGTCAGCACCGACATCGTCTACTACCTGCCGGCGACGCTCGAACTCATCACCGTGTCGATGTTCCTCACCGTCGTCATCGGGATTCCGCTCGGCGTCATCGCCGCGCAGAACAAAGACGGCCTCGCCGACAACGCGACCCGGCTCGTCGCGTTCTTCAGCGTGAGCGTGCCCGGCTTCTTCATCGCCATCATGTTCCAGCTGATATTCGGCTACCTGCTCGAATGGCTCCCCATCACGGGCCGACTCGGCTCGGAGTTCGGCTCGGGCGTCTCGCGGTTCACGGGCTTCCTGCTCGTGGACACCCTGCTGTCGGGGAACCTCGCGGCCCACGTCGACGCGTGGGCGCACATCATCCTCCCGGCGCTCGCGCTCTCGCTCGCCGGCATCGGACAGGTGATGCGCATCACCCGGTCGAGCATGATCGACGTGAAAGACCAGGACTACGTCGAGGCCGAGCGCGGCTTCGGGCTTCCGTCGTGGCTCGTCACGTACAAGTACACCCTCAAGAACGCGTTCATCCCGACGCTCACGATTCTGGGGCTGCTGTACGCCTCGCTTCTGGGCAACGCGTTCCTCATCGAACTCGTCTACTCGTGGCCCGGCCTCGCGTCCTACGGCGTCACCGCGGTGCTGAACAACGACTTCAACGCCGTCGTCGGCGTCACGATGACTATCGGCGTCGCGTTCGTGAGCATCAACTTCCTCGTCGACGTGCTCTTGGGTCGCGTTGACCCGCGCATTCGCCTCGCAATGGAGGAGGCGACATGAGCGCCGAGTCCGCGGGCGTCCTCGACCGGGTCGTCTCGGCCGAGCGCCGCGAACTCTGGCAACGGTCGTGGAAGCGCTTTACCAGCAGGCCGATGAGCGTCGTCGGTCTCGGCATCATCGTCGCCATCGTCCTGCTCGCCGTCTTCGCGCCCGTCGTCGCGCCGTACCCCGAACACGCCGGGAAGTTCACCGACTTCTCGAACACGCTCCAGCCGCCGAGTCTCGACCACCCGCTGGGGACCGACCACGTCGGCCGCGACGTGCTCTCGCGCATCCTCTTCGGCTACCGGCTGTCGCTCATGCTCGTGGCCGTCGTCCTCGGCTTCGGCGTCCCCGTGGGCGTGCTGCTCGGCCTCGTCGCCGGCTACTACGGCGGCTGGACCGAGACGATAATCATGCGGGCGACCGACACGGCGCTCGCCTTACCGCCGCTCGTGATGGCGTTGGCCATCACCTCGGCCCTGGAGCCGACGCTGACGAACGCGATGATAGCCATCGCGGCGCTGTGGTGGACGTGGCACGCCCGCCTCGTCCAGAGCATCGTCGCCAGCGAGCGCAGCGAGGAGTACGTGCAGGCCGCGAAGCTCGCCGGCGCGAGCACGCCGCACATCCTCTTTCGGGAGATTCTCCCGAACACGCTGTCGCCGATTCTGGTCAAGGTGACCCTCGACGCGGGCTTCGTCATCCTCATCGGCGCGGGCCTGTCGTTCATCGGCGTCGGCGTCCAGCCGCCCCAGCCCGGCCTCGGGACGATGGTCAGCCAAGGGACCTCCTACCTGCCCGACTCGTGGTGGGTGAGCGTCTTCTCCGGGCTCGCCATCTTCGTCCTCGTGATGGGATTCAACATGCTCGGCGACGGCCTGCGTGACCTCTTCGACGTGGAGGTGAACCGATGAGACTCGACGAACCGGTCGCCGAGAACCCGCTTTTGACCGTCGAAGACCTCGAAGTCGGCTTCGAGTCGTTCGACGGCCTCGCGGAGGTCATCGACGGCGTCAACCTCTCTATCGGCAAAGGCGAGGTCGTCACCATCGCCGGCGAGACCGGCTGCGGCAAGTCGGTGACGATGAAGTCCATCCTCCGCTTGCTCAATCAGCCGCCGGCCCGCGTCAGCGGCGACATCACGTTCGACGGGACGGAACTGCTGTCGCTTTCGGACCGCGAGTTCGAGCGCGTCAAGGGCCAGCGGATGAGCCTCGTGTTCCAGGACCCGATGTCGAGTCTGAACCCGACGTTCACCATCGGGGAACAGCTCACCGACACCGCGCAGTTCGGCGGCGACAGCGACACGGGCGTCGTGGAGTTCTTCCGCCGCCGCTTCAGCGGCGAACGCGACGAGGCGCGCGACCGCGTCTTGGAGATGCTCCGCGAGGTCCAGATGCCGGACCCCGAGAACATCATGGACTCGTACCCGTCACAGCTGTCCGGCGGGATGCGCCAGCGCGCGCTCATCGCGCAGGCCCTGCTGAACGAGCCGGACCTGCTCATCGCCGACGAGATCGGCACCGCGCTGGACGTGACGATTCACGACCAGATTCTCGACCTGCTGAAGGACCTCATCGAGAACCACGACCTGAGCGTCCTGATGATCACCCACAACCTCGGCGTCGCCCGACAGGTGAGCGACCGCGTGTACGTCATGTACGGCGGCCGCATCGTCGAGACCGCACCGACAGAAGAGCTGTTCGAGAACCCGAAACACCCCTACACGCAGGGGCTCATCGCGTCGATTCCGCGCCTGACGGGCGACGAGATGGCGACCGGCATCGACGGCTCGATTCCCGAGTACCTCGACCCGCCGCCGGGCTGTCGGTTCGCACCGCGGTGTCCCTACGCCACCGCCGAGTGCGAGGAGGCCCGCCCGGAGATGTACGAGCGCGGCCCGCAGACCGGCGTCGAGTGCGTCCTCTACGACGAGGCCGTGCCGGCGTCCGAGCGGCCGACCGTCGAGGAGACCCGGAGCCACATGACCCGGCGACCGGGCAAACAAGCGGGGGGCGACTGAGATGTCCGAACCCCTGCTCGAAGTCGACGACCTGGAGAAGTACTTCCCCGTCAAAAGCGGCATCATCAAGCGCACGTCCGACCACGTGAAAGCGGTCGACGGCGTCTCGTTCGACATCGACCGCGGCGAGACCCTCGCGCTCATCGGCGAGTCCGGCAGCGGCAAAAGCACCGTCGCGCGGACGATTATCGGCCTGACCGGCGCGACCGGCGGGACGGTTAGATTCGACGGCGAGGACATCACGAACGCGACCGACGAGCAACTGGCTCGCCTCCGGTCGCGCGTCCAGATGGTGTTTCAGGACCCCACGTCGAGTCTGAACCCCCGGCGGACCATCGGCAAGTCGCTCGCGGTCCCGCTAAAAGCGCGCGGCGTGCCGAAATCCGACCTCAGAGAGCGCGTGGTCGACCTGCTCGAACGCGTCGAGTTGAACGACGAGTACTGGAACAAGTACCCCCACGAACTCTCCGGCGGGCAGAAACAGCGGGTGAACATCGCCCGCGCGCTCGCGGTCGAGCCGGAACTGCTCTTGCTCGACGAGCCGACGAGCGCCCTCGACGTGAGCGTGCAGGCGAAGATTATCGCGCTCCTCGAAGACTTACAGGCGGAGTTCGGCCTCACCTACCTCTTTATCACCCACGACCTCTCTCTGGTCCGCAACTTCGCCGACGAGACGGCCGTGATGTACCTCGGCGAGATTCAGGAACGCGGCCCCACGCAGGAGGTCTTCCAGCGACCGCGACACCCCTACTCCCGGGCGCTCCTCTCCGCGATTCCGGTCACGACCGACGAGGAAGAGGCGTACAAGCCGCGGCACGAACCGCTCCGCGGCGAGATTCCGAGTCCGCGGGACGTGCCCGCGGGCTGTCGGTTCCACACGCGGTGTCCCTACGCGACCGACGCGTGTTCGACCGACGAACCGGAGTTCGTCGCGGTCGACGCCGGCCCCAGCGTCCGGTGTCACATCTACGACGAGGCGTACGCCGACGCGTTCGACGACGTGCCCGACGTGGCCGTCGCGGCGGTCGCCGGCGAGGCGTCGGCGTCGAACACACACGAATCATGAAGATAACCACAGACAACATCGACGACTTCGCCACCGGCGCGACCGTCCTCGGGACGGGCGGCGGGGGCGACCCCTACATCGGGAAGCTGATGGCACAGCAGGCTATCGAAGAGCACGGCCCCGTCGAGCTCATCGACCCCCGAGACGTGCCCGACGACGCGCTCGTCATCCCGAGCGCGATGCTCGGCGCGCCGACCGTGATGGTCGAGAAGATGCCGAAGGGGACCGAGGCGCTTTCGGCCTTCGAGGCGCTCGAAACGCACCTCGGACAGGAGGCCTACGCGACGATGAGCATCGAGGCGGGCGGGCTGAACAGCACCGTCCCCATCGCCGTCGCCGCCGCGCTCGGGCTTCCACTCGTGGACGCCGACGGCATGGGCCGGGCGTTCCCCGAGGTGCAGATGGTGACGCTCACGATGGGCGGCGTCAGCGCCACCCCGATGAGCATCGCCGACGAGAAGGGCAACTCGCTTCTCGTGAACACCGTCAGCAACGAGTACGCCGAGGCGTTCGCCCGCGTGACGAGCATCGAGATGGGCGGCGCGTGCATGATTGGCACCTACGCGCTGTCCGGATCAGAGGTCCGCGAGCACGCGATTCTCGACTCGATGTCCCTCGCCCACGACATCGGCGAGGCGATTCGCACCGCCAAGCACCGCTCGCGTGACCCCGTCGAGTCGGTCCTCGACCTCACCGACGGCTACGAGCTGTTCGCGGGGAAGATAACCGACGTGGAGCGGCGGACCGAAGGCGGCTTCGCGGTCGGCGAGGCGACCCTCGACGGCATCGACGACTGCGAGGGCCGGCAGTTCACCCTCGACTTCCAGAACGAGAACCTCGTCGCCCGCGACTCCGAGCGCGGCGTCGTGGCGAGCACCCCCGACCTGATTACCGTCTTGGACGCCGAGACGGGCGACCCCGTCACCACCGAGCGACTCGCCTACGGCCACCGGGTGCGGGTCATCGGCATGCCGTGTTCGCCGAAGTGGCGGACCGAGGAGGGACTCGACCTCGTCGGGCCGAGGTACTTCGACTACAGCATCGACTACGAACCAATCGAAACTCTCCAGCACCCCAGACATGACTGACTACCGAATCGGAATCGACGTCGGCGGCACCAACACGGACGCCGTCGTCATGGACGGAAACGACAACCTCCTCGCGAAGACGAAGACCCCCACGACCGAAGACATCACCTCGGGCATCCTCAGCGCCCTCGACGTGGTCCTCGACGACAGCGGCGTCTCCGAGGACGAACTCGACTACGTGATGCTCGGCACGACCCACGCGACGAACGCCATCACGGAGCGCCGCGGCCTCAACGAGGTCGGCGTCATCCGCATCGGCGCGCCCGCGACCCAGAGCATCCGCCCGCTCCTCGAATGGCCCGACGATCTCGCCGAGGCCATCGGCGACAACGTCGCCATCCTCGACGGCGGCCACGAGTTCGACGGCCGACTCCTCAACGACCTCGACGAGGAGCAGGTCAGAGCCCAGATTCAGGAGTTCGCCGACGTGGACGCCTTCGCCGTGACGAGCGTCTTCTCGCCCGTCCGCGACGACCACGAGGCGCGGGTCGCGGAACTCATCCGCGAGGAGGTCGGCGACGACGTGCCCATCTCCGTCTCGAACGAAATCGGGAGCGTCGGCCTGCTCGAACGCGAGAACGCGACGGCGCTCAACGCCGCGCTCACCGGCGTCGCCTCGGAGGCCGCGAACGCCTTCGTCGACGCGATGGACGAACGCGGCATCGACGCGAACCTCTACTTCGGCCAGAACGACGGGACGCTGATGAGCGTCGACTACGCCATCCGCTACCCCATCTTCACGGTCGCCAGCGGCCCCTCGAACTCGGTCCGAGGCGCGGCGTACCTCTCGGCGGTCGAAAACGGCATCATCGTCGACGTCGGCGGCACGACCACCGACGTGGGCGCGGTCACCGAGGGCTTCCCCCGCGAGAGCAGCGTCGCCGTCGAGATCGGCGAGGTGAAGACCAACTTCCGCATGCCCGACATCATCGCCATCGGCATCGGCGGCGGCTCCATCGTCTCGACCGACGACGGCGTCACCGTCGGCCCCCAGAGCGTCGGCTACAAGCTGACCGAGGAGGCGAGGTGTTTCGGCGGCGAGACGCTGACCGCGACCGACCTCGAAGTCGCCGCGGGAACCATCGACATCGGCTCCGAGACGCCGGCCGTGGACGCGGAAATCGTCGCGGCCGCCCGCGAGTACGTCAGAGAGCGCGTCGAGCGCGAGGTCGACCGCATGAAGACGAGCGCCGAGCCGGTCCCCGTGGTCATCGTCGGCGGCGGGAGCATCCTCGTCCCCGACGACATCGCGGGCGCGAGCGAGGTCCACAAGCCCGACCACTACGAGGTCGCGAACGCCGTCGGCGTCGCCATCGCGCAGGTCTCCGGCGAGGTCGACCGCATCTACAGCCTCGACGAGATGGACCGCGAGGAGGCCATCCAACACGCGAAAGACGAGGCGACAGACAACGCGCTCGCGGCCGGTGCCGACGCCGACAGCGTGGACATCGTGGACGTCGAGGAGGTCCCGCTTTCGTATCTGCCCGGCAACGCGGTGCGAATCAAGGTGAAAGCCGCCGGGGCGCTCGACCACTGATGACGGTCGAAATCGGCGTCGAGGAAATCGAGGACATCGCGCTCGGCGCGACCGTCCTCGGGACCGGCGGCGGGGGCGACCCCCACGTCGGCAAGCTCGTCGCGAAGCAGGCAATCGAGGAGTTCGGCCCCGTCGAACTCGTCTCCCCGGACGAACTGGACGCCGAGGACTTCGTCGTCCCGACCGCCCAGATGGGCGCGCCGACCGTCTCGGTCGAGAAGCTCCCGAGCGGGCGGGAGGCCGTCACCTCGCTGGAGCGCGTCGAGCGCGAACTCGGGAAGACCGCCGACGCGACGATGCCGATAGAGTGCGGCGGCATCAACTCGACGTTCCCCTTCGCCGTCGCGGCCCGCCGAGGGCTTCCCGTGGTCGACGCCGACGGCATGGGCCGGGCGTTCCCCGAACTCCAACACGAGACGTTCAACATCTACGGCGTCAGCGGGACGCCCGCCGCCGTCAGCGACGAGCGGGGAAACACCTGCCTCATCGAGACGGAAGACAACGACCAGTTGGAGTGGCTGGCCCGCGGCGTCACCGTCAGGATGGGCGGCGTCGGCTACGTCTCCGACTACCCGATGACCGGGGCACAGGTCAAAGAGACGGCCATCCCGGGCACGATGTCGCTCGCCCGCGACCTCGGCCGCGCGCTCCGGCTCGCCGAGGACGACGCGATGAGCGCCGTCCGCGAGGTGACCCGCGAGTCGATATACGGCGAGGCGCGGTCGCTGTTCGAGGGGAAAATCGTGGACGTCCAGCGCCGCACCGAACGCGGCTTCGTCTTCGGCCACGTCGATATCGACGGCCTCGACTCCGACGAGGGGTCGGCGATGCGAATCGAGTTCCAAAACGAGAACCTCGGCGCGGAAGTCGACGGGAGCTACGTGGCGACCGTCCCCGACCTCATCACCGTCCTCGACCGCGAGACGGGCGGGCCGATTCCGACAGAGAGCCTCCGATACGGGGCGCGAGTCCGCGTGCTCGGCATCCGGACGCCCGAGATAATGCGGACGCCCGCCGCGCTCGACGTGTGGGGGCCGGGGTCGTTCGGCCTCGACGCGACCTACGAACCACTCGCGGACCACCCATGAGTTTCGACATCCCACACCTGACGGAGGTAACGCTCGACGACCTCGAAGCGCTCGGCATCGGCGCGGGCATCCTCGGCACCGGCGGCGGCGGCAACCCCCGCCTCGGCCGACTGCGACTCCAGACGCTCCTCGAAGACGACGCCTACCCCGACGCGGTCGAACTGGTCGACCCGCGGGACCTGCCGGCCGACGCCACCGTGGCGAGCGTCGGCGGGATGGGCGCGCCCACCATCAGCGTCGAGAAGTTCGCCGGCGGCGACGAGGAGATACAGTCGCTTCGCGCCATCGAGGACCTCTCCGGCGAGACGGTCGACGCGCTCATCCCCGGCGAAATCGGCGGCGCGAACAGCATGGCCCCGCTGTGCGTGGGGGCGATGACCGACCTCCCCGTGGTCGACGCCGACGGCATGGGCCGGGCGTTCCCCGAACTGCAGATGGACACGTTCTTCATCTACGGGACGCCCGTGAACTACGCGGCGACGACCGACGAGCGCGGCAATCAGGTCGTCTACCGGGACATCGACTCGGCCAAGCGCCTCGAAGACCTCGCGCGGGCCATCACCGTCCAGATGGGCGGCCGCTCGGGCTACGCCTTCCCGCTCATGACCGGCGCGTTCGTCTCGGAGTACGCGGTTCCGAACACCGTCTCGCTGGCGACCGAACTCGGGCGGGCGGTCGAACGCGCCCGCGACGCCGGCACCGACCCCGTCGACGCCGG
The DNA here is from genome assembly GCF_902410085.1 of Haloferax sp. KTX1. NCBI lineage: Archaea > Methanobacteriati > Methanobacteriota > Halobacteria > Halobacteriales > Haloferacaceae > Haloferax > Haloferax sp. KTX1. The sequence goes on from NZ_CABPRH010000008.1 coordinate 15,741, forward strand.
CCGCGAACTCCTCGGCGGCGAGGAGCTGTTCGCCGGGAAAATCGTGGACGTCCACCGCCGCAACCGCGACGGCTTCGCCCTCGGGAGCGTCACGCTCGACGGGATAGACGAGGACGCGACCCTCGAAATCGAGTTCCAAAACGAGTTCCTCGTCGCGCGGGACGACGACGGCGACCTGCGCACGACGGTCCCGGACCTCATCTGTCTCGTCGACACCGACACCGGCGCGCCGGTCACGACCGACGCCCTGCGGTACGGCCAGCGCGTCCGCGTCCTCGGCGTGCCCGCGCCCGAACTGCTCACGACGCCCGAGGCGCTCGACGTCATCGGTCCCGGAGCGTTCGGCTACGACGTTCCCTACGACCCGCTTCCGCGGGACGAGACGGGGTGGTAGCCCACCGGACGCGCGGACGCGCCGGAGCCTTGCCGGCGATGCGACCCGAATACTAGCCGATTCGGCACAATAGTTGTGTCGTTTTGATACGGTTACGCCACCAGCAGTTTCAAATCGAACCCCGAAAACATATCCGACCATGGAAAACCCCGACCTCACGTCCGCCGACGCGCCGCCCGACCCGAACACGCCGGAGGCCGTCCTCGAAAACTACCTCGACGAGCACGACTACGAGATATTCCGCGCGCTCAACGAGAACGGCCGCATCTCCGACACCGAACTCGCCGAGCGCGTCGGCCTCTCCCGGACCGCGGTCCGTCGCCGCCGCGAGAAACTTCAAGAGAGCGACGTGCTCGAAATCCTCGCGGTCATCGTCCTCCAAGAGGCCGACCTCGCCGACGCGCAGATACTCGTCTCGTTCGACCAGCACGTCTCGTCCGAGGTGCGAACCGAGTTCATCGCGATGCTCATCGACGAGGGACTCGTCTACAACGCGAGTTCCTGTCTCGGCGAGTACGACCTCGTCTTCAGCGCGTGGCACACCGACCTGAACGCGCTGAAAGAGTACGTCTGGGACCTCTTCGACGGCGAGGACATCGTCGACGACTACACCATCATCCCGCTTCTGAAGACGTGGAAGGCGTGGGACAAAGAGCTTGACCGACCCTGAATCGGTCGGTATCGAGCCCGACATCGGAGGAGGGCGAAGCGCCCGGTCGAACCGGCTGACTTCGAAGGGACCCGGAACGTTAACTCTCCGGACGGCGTGGAGGTATCCGATGGCAATCACCACCGAGTTCGCCCTTCGGTCTCCTTCGCTCCCGCTCGTCAGCGTCGCGGACGGCCTCCAGCCCGACGGAATCGAGTGCGCCCACGCCCTCTGCCTCCGGCCGGACGTCCAGGTGTTCACCGTGCGATTCGACAGCGACGACGGCATCACCGAAAGCGACCTCCTGGCGTTCGACGAGGTCGTCGAAATCGACGCGCTCGGAGAGACGGGCGACAAGTCGGTCTACAAACTCACCGTCGAACTGGCGGAGTCCGTCTCGAAGGCGTTCGAGCCCGATTTCGAGGGCGCACAGCTCGAACCGACGGTCGTCACCGCCGACGGCTGGTACGAGACGAAGGTGTTCAAGGAGTACGAGGGGTTCAACGAGTTCCGCGAGAGCTGTGAGAACCACGGTATCTCGCTCGACCTCGTGTCCATCACGTCGGAGGGGTCCGCGCCCGACGAGTCGGCGGACAGCCTCACCGACCGCCAGCGGGAGGCGCTGACGCTCGCCGTCTCTCGCGGCTACTACGAGAGTCCGCGGCAGGTCACGGCCGAGGAACTGGCGGCCGAACTCGGCATCTCGCAACCGTCGCTGTCGAGTCTCCTCCGTCGCGGCGAGCGGCAACTGATCACGTCCTCGCTCGGCTCGCAGGCGCGGATGCAATCGCCCACGCAGTGAACCGCCACGGGATCACGCCCCGAGGCGGTCGCCTCGATTTCCCGTGGCCGAGCGGGACGGCCACCCGGCTGCAGTTAAATGGACTTTTCATATAGCATCGCATCTATCCCCACTAGGTCCGTACCTCACAGCGTACATGAAATCAGCAGTCTATCGAGGTCCGGGCGACGTTCGCATCGAGGAGAAGCCGGAACCGGAGCTTCAGGAATCGACCGACGCGGTCATCCGCGTCACTCACACCGCCATCTGCGGGTCCGACCTCTGGTTCTACCGCGGTCACGAGGAACACGAGGCGGGCTCCGGAGTCGGACACGAGCCGATGGGAATCGTCGAGGAAGTCGGCGATGACGTCACGAGCGTCCGGCCGGGCGACCGCGTGCTCGTCCCGTTCGCGTACAGTTGCGGGGAGTGCGAGTTCTGTCGCAAAGGCATCCACACCGCGTGTGTAGACGGCGGGTTCTTCGGCCCGCACGGCGACGAGACCGGCGGCGCGCAGGCCGAGCAGGTCCGCGTCCCGCACGCCGACGGCACGGTCGTTCGAGTCCCCGAGCGATACGCCGACGACGAAGAAACGCTCAAATCGCTCCTCCCGCTGACGGACGTGATGTCGACCGGCCACCACGCCGCCGTCCTGGCGGACCTCGAAGCCGGAGACACCGCGGTCGTCATCGGCGACGGCGCGGTCGGGCTGTGCGGCGTCCTCGCGGCCAAGCGCATCGGCGCGGAGCGCATCATCGCGGTCGGCCACCACGAGGACCGCTTAGCGGTCGCTCGGGAACTCGGCGCGACCGACACCGTCTCGTCCCGCGGGCAGGAGGCGGTCGAGGAAGTCCTCGAACTCACCCACGGCGGCGCGAACCACGTCCTCGAATGCGTCGGCGCGGCGTCGGCGCTCGAAACCGCCGCGCAGGTCGCCCGCCCCGGCGGCTCCATCGGCGCCGTCGGCGTCCCGCACGTCGAGTCCGCCGACTTCCTCCAGCCGATATTCTACAAGAACCTCTCGTTCTCCGCCGGCGGCGCGCCCGTCCGGAACTACATCGAGGAACTCATGGACGACGTGCTGCAGGGGACCCTCGACCCGTCGCCCATCCTGACGAAGACCGTCGACCTCGACGGCGTCCCGGAGGGCTATCAGGCGATGGACGACCGCGAGGCCATCAAGGTCATGGTGAAAATCGACGAGTAAGACGCACCCAGACCGACGGTCGGGACGCGCCCCCAGCGGAGACGGCCGTGCCAGCGAGACTCAGCCTCCTCACCACCCACCACCACGCTGTCGGACCTCCCGACTGAGTTCCGCTCCACTTCTCGAAGCCGCGCCGCGGACAGCCACCGGCCGAAAGCGAACGACGGTGCATCAGACAAACAACCGCTACCGAACCCACCGCGACCGTCGAGAGACACACCACTCACATGGCCATCATCACGAACCTGCACCTCAGCTCCCCGTTTCTCCCCCTCGTTAGCATCGCCGAATCGACCCGGGCGGGCGAGATAGAGTGCATCCACGGGCTCAGTCTACAGCCGGGGCGCCAACTGTTCATCGTCGGCATCGACGCCGACGAGGACGCGTCCGAAGCGCGCCTCGCGGCGCTCGACGAAGTGGTGGAGGCGACGGCGCTCGGGCGGTCGAGCGGGAAGACGATTTTCAAGCTCACCGTCGAACTCGACGAGGCGGTGTCCGACGTCTTCGACGGGAGCACGGACGCGGCGTTGATGGACTCGATACTCGTCACGCCCGAGGGGTGGTACGAAGAGAAACTGTTCACGGACTACGCCGCGCTCAGCGAGTTCCAGACGGCGTGCCAGGGAGGCGACATCGAGGTCGAGATTATCTCGCTCACCCACGACAGGACGTCCTTCGAAGACGACTCCCCGTACGGGCTGACCGAACGACAGCACGAGGCGTTGACGCTCGCGCTCTCGCGCGGCTACTACGAGCGGCCGAGACAGGTCACCGCGGCCGAACTCGCCGACGAGTTGGACATCTCACAACCCTCGATGTCGGACCTCCTTCGACGGGGGGAACGCCAACTGCTGACGGCCACGCTCGACTCGCGCGAGTACGTGAATTCGCTCTCGAACTAGTCGGAACCCGTCCCTCGAAGCCCCCGACGACCCGCGTTCGGTCGCGGGTCGTGAGCGAGCGTCGCCGCCGACTCAGGCCAGGTCGTCAAGCGCGACGCGGAGCGCGTCGACGGCCTCGCCGAGTTGCGCCCGCGAAATCGTCAGCGGGGGCTGGAAGCGCATGACGTTCTTGTAGTAGCCGCCGACGCCCATGACGACGTTGGACTCCTCGCGGAGGTGCTCGCCGACCGCGGCCGCGAGTTCCTTGTCCGGGGCGGGCGCGACGTGCTGCGGGCCCGACTTTTCCGGGTCGACGAGTTCGATGCCCTGCATCAGTCCGAGGCCGCGCGCCTCGCCGACCACGTCGTAGTCGGATTCGAGCGTGGCGAGTTCGGCCGAGAGCCACTCGCCGTTCTCGCGGGCGTTGTCGACGATGCCATTCTGGAGTTCCTCGATGGTCGCCAGCGCGGCCGCGCAGGCGACGGGGTTGCCGCCGAACGTCGAGAGGTGGTCGCCGGAGCCGAACGCGTCCGCGATGTCCGCGGGGGCCGTGAACGCGCCGAGCGGGAGGCCGTTGGCGATGCCCTTCGCCTGCGTCAGGATATCGGGTTCGACGCCGAAGTGCTCGCTGGCGAACAGTTCGCCGGTGCGGCCGTAGCCGGTCTGGACCTCGTCGGCGATGAGGAGCGCACCGTGGTCGTGGGCGATGTCCCGGACGCGCTTGAGCCACGCTTCCGAGGGGACGACGATGCCGGCCTCGCCCATGACGGGTTCGACGACGACCGCCGCGAGGTCGCCGCTGGTGTGCGAGCCGATGACTCGTTCGAGCGCGTCGGCGCAGTCCGCGCCGCAGGTGTCGCCGTCACAGCGGGGACACCGGTAGGCGTACGGCGGCGCGGTGTGCGCCACGTCGTTGATGGTCGGGGCCATGTCCTGCTTGTAGGCCCTGTTGCCGGTGAGCGCGAGGCTCCCGAGGGTGCGGCCGTGGAAGCCCATCTCCAGCGAGATGACCTCCTTCGAGCCGGTGTGCTTTCGAGCGAGCTTGATAGCCCCCTCGACCGCCTCGGTGCCGGAGTTACAGAAGAAGGTCTTCTGGAGGTCGCCGGGCGTCACCTCGGCGATGGTCTCGGCGAGGTCGGCCACCGGCCGGTTCGGATGGACGTACGAACAGCCGTGGACGAACTCCTCTAACTGCTCGGTCGCGGCCTCGACGACGGCCTCGTTGTTGTGGCCGACGTTGGTCACCGAGATGCCGGAGAACACGTCGAGGTACTCGTTGCCGTCGAAGTCTTCGAGCGTGCACCCCGACGCCCGCTCGACCGGGACGTTCAGCGATTTCCAGATCGGCATGAGGTAGTCGTCGTACGCCGCCTCGACCGACGAATTCGTCTTCCGTTCTCTCATGGTCACAAGTTCTAAATTGAGTCCTAATAAATTGTTCTGTGTAGGACAAAGTCCAGACTACTGTAGGTGTGTCGGGACGGAAGCGGTCGGTCCAGACCCGGATGTAGCTGATGGCCCCGTACTCGACTGCGTTCGTCACCGACAGTTTTTGAACACAGTTCGAACAATCCGATTTTGCTGGAACATTTATCAATATCTGGGACGACAGTCGGGGCAAGCGGGAGTCGCGAGCGACCGCCGCGCTCCCGAGAGCCGACCATGAAATCCATCAACCCCGCAACCGAGGAGGTCATCGAGACGCACGAGGAACACGACGAGGCGACGGTCGACGCGCGCTTGGACGCCGCGTGGGACCGGTTCGAATCGTGGCGCGAGACGCCGATGTCGCGGCGAGAGAAACTGCTCGCGTCCGCCGCCGACGTGCTGCGCGAGCACAGCGAGGAGTACGCGGAACTGATGACAGAGGAGATGGGAAAGCCCATAGAGCAGGCGGCCTCGGAGGTCGAAAAGTGCGCGTGGGTCTGCGACTACTACGCCGAACACGCCGCGGAGTTCCTGCAGGACGAGCACATCGGCACCGTGCCGGGGTCGAAAACGTACGTCTCCTACGAACCCATCGGCCCGGTGCTCGCGGTGATGCCGTGGAACTTCCCGTTCTGGCAGGTGTTCCGGTTCGCGGCCCCGCACATCACCGCCGGCAACGTCGCGGTGCTCAAGCACGCGCCGAACGTCTTCGGCTGTGCCGACGCCATCGCCTCCGTTTTCGAGCGGGCGGGCTATCCGGACGACGTGTTCACATCGCTACAGATACCCGCCGAGCGCGTCGCCGGCGTCATCGAAGACGACCGGGTTCGGGGCGTCAGCCTGACCGGAAGCACCCGCGCCGGGCGGGCCGTCGCGGAGACGAGCGGCCGCGAACTCAAGCCGACGGTGCTCGAACTCGGCGGGAGCGACCCCTTCGTCGTCCTCGACGACGCGCCGCTCGACGCGACCGCGAAGCGGGCCGCGCGGGCGCGAACCCAGAACAACGGCCAGTCGTGTATCGCCGCGAAGCGCTTTCTCGTCCACGAGGCCGTCTACGACGAGTTCGTCGAGCGCTTCACCGAGGAGATGCGCGCGCTGACCGTCGGCGACCCCACGGACCCCGAGACCGACGTGGGGCCGCAGGCGCGGGCGGACCTCATGGAGACGCTCCACGAGCAGGTCGCGGCGTCCGTCGAGGCCGGCGCGACGCTCCGCCTCGGCGGCCAACCGCTGGACCGACCGGGCCACTACTACCCGCCGACGGTGCTGACCGACGTGCCCGACGACGCGCCCGCGAGGACCGAAGAACTGTTCGGTCCCGTCGCCACGGTCATCGAAGTCGAAGACGAATCTGCGGCGGTCCGCGTGGCGAACGACACGCCCTACGGCCTCGGCGCGAGCGTCTGGACGGCCGACGCCGAGCGCGGCGAGGCGCTCACGACGGAACTCACCGCGGGCAACGTCGCCGTCAACCACGTGGTCGCGTCGGACCCGCGGGTCCCCTTTAGCGGGACGAAGGACTCGGGCTACGGGACCGAACTCTCCCGGCACGGAATTCAGGAGTTCGTCAACACGAAGACGGTCTGGGTCGAGGACGGGCCGGGCGACGAGTAAGCGCTCCGACGCCCGGCGCAACGCCCGCGTCGAGACCCGCGACGACGCCCGGAAGGCGAATCGAGCGCGGACGCTTTTTTTCGATTCTGCGAGTTGACTACCATTCGAACCGCCGGCCGTTTGGCGATTTTCCGGTGAATCGTCGGCCAGTTTGTCGTTCCAGACCATGATTATCTATTGAACTGTGTCCCTAATTTCCTCTAAAAATTGAACACAGTAAGATATATAGTGGGTAAGTTAGAATGTGGTGATGTCAATCATAACCATGACAGGAGAACTCTCACGCGTCCTCTCGAAGCGCGACGTGTTCGTGCTCGCGCTCGGGGCGATGATCGGATGGGGTTGGATCGTGCAGACTGGGTACTTCATCGACCAGAGCGGCGTCACCGGCGCTATCTCGGCGTTCGTTCTCGGCGGGTTCATGGTGTCCGTCGTCTCGCTCATCTACGGCGAACTCGCCTCGGCGATGCCCTTCGTCGGCGGCGAGCACGTCTACAGCATGCGGGCGTTGGGGCCGGCCGGCTCGTTCGCCTGCACGTGGGCGATAATCTTCGGCTACATCAGCGTCGTCGCGTTCGAGGCGGTCGCACTGCCGAGCGCCCTCGCGTACATCGTCCCCGGCTTCAACGTGTTCGAACTCTGGACGGTCGCCGGCCAGCCGGTCTACGGCACGTGGGTGGCGACGGGGGTCATCGGCTCCGTGGTCATCACGTACCTCAACTACCGGGGCGTCCGCCCGGCCGCGCAGTTCCAGGCGATTCTCGCGCTCGTCATCACGCTGTCCGGCCTGACGCTCCTCCTCGGCGCGCTGTTCAACGGCACCTCGCCGTCCTCGCCGCCGCTCGCGGGAGCCGGCATCGGCGGCGTGTTCACGGTCGCCATCATGACGCCGTTCATGTTCGTCGGCTTCGACGTGATTCCGCAGGCCGCGGGCGAGGCCGACGTGTCGCCGAAGCTCCTCGGCGGGCTCATCGGGCTCTCGGTGGCCTGCGCCGCCGCGTTCTACATCGCCGTCATCTGGGCGGCCGGGCAGGTCGCCACGGGCGCGACGCTCGTCGAGAGCTCGCTCCCCGCCGCGACGGCGATGGAGATCGCGTTCGACAGCGCCACCATCGGTCGCATCATGGCGCTGGCCGGCCTCGCGGGCATCCTCACGAGTTGGAACGGCTTCGTCCTCGGGGCCAGCCGCGCCATCTACGCGATGGCCGACTCGAACATGCTCCCCGAGCGGCTCGCGACGATTCACGACGACCACGACACGCCGTCGACCGCAATCGTGCTCGTCGGCGGGCTGGCGGCGCTCGCCCCCCTGTTCGGCGAGCAGATGCTCGTGTGGGTCGTCAACGCCGGCGGCCTCGGCATGGTGACGGCGTGGCTCCTCGTCGTCGTCTCGTTCCTCGTGCTCCGCTACCGCGACCCCGACTTCGACCGACCGTTCAAGCTCCCGGCGGGCTACGCGGTCGGCGCGCTCGGCTTGCTCTTGACCGTGTTCTTCGTCGGCCTCTACCTCCCCGGCTCGCCCTCGGCGCTGGCGTGGCCCTACGAGTGGGCGATGGTCGGCGGCTGGTGCCTGCTCGGCGTCGTCCTGCTGGCCGTCGCCGGCGGGCTCCCGACCCGGACGGAGGCCAAGGCGCACCTGAGCGCCCAGCGACTCGAAGAGTAATCCGTTCACTCGCGGACCCGACGAGAACCGCGTTACGACACGTCGGGAAGCAGCGCGTCTTTCAGTTCTTCGAGTTCGTAGTCGTTCAGCGGGTTCGGCTCGTCCTTGATGGTCGTGATGACGAACGTCGAACTCGTCCGCGAAATCTCGTCTATCTCCTCGAACTCCGAGATGAGGTCCTCGACCATCCCGCGCGAGGCGAGGTGCGAAATCAGGACGAAGTCGGTGTCGCCGAGCGTGAAGTACACCTGATTGACGCCGGGTACCTCGCCGAGTTTGTCGCCGACCTCCTTGTGGTACTCCGAGCCGTACTCGGCCCAGACCTCGGTGATGAGCGTGAGGTTCAGCCCGGCCTTCTCGAAGTCGATGTCGAAGATGTCGTTCTTGATGATGCCCTGCTCTTGGAGTCGTTCGAGGCGGTAGTGAACCGTCGACTTCGGGATGCCCGTCTCCTCGGTTATCCGGTCGGGGCTCCCCGATTCGAGCGTCCCGATGGCTTTGAGGATTCGAAGGTCCTTCTCGTCCATGAACCGTAATCAGAAGTGCACCGATATTATTGTTCTGCGTCCAATTCCGCCGTGTCGATAGAAAACGACGTCGGCGCGGACAGTTGCCGCGGCGAGTCGGGGGTCAGCCGCGGGGTCGAACGCCGAGGTTCGACGCCTCGGGGCCGAACTCGTCGGCCAACAGCGCCGGCACGTCACCGGGGCGAACGTCCGAGTACCACCGGTTCCGCGGATGGATGGCGACCGCGGCCCCGTCCGCACTACAGAGGCCGAGACAGCTCGTTTCCGCGACGTGGACCCGCGACCAGAAGACGCCGCGGTCGCGCAACCACGAGGTCACCGCGTCGTACACCGCCGGGCCGTCGGCCTCGGCGCAGTCGGCGTACTCGGAGTCCCGACCGTTCGTACAGACCAACACGTGGTCCGTAAAGCCGTGCTCGCGGACCTCGTCGGTTCGGTCGCGCATCAGTCGGCCGCGGGAGCCGAGTCCCGGCCCGCGGTCGGAATCGCCGGTTCGGGCTCGGACTCGCTCGACGGCCGAAGCCGCGAGTGCGCCGCCGCGAGGACCAGCCACAGGAGGACCTGTCCGAACGCGAACAGGCCGGTGAGCCCGGTTTCGAGCGTCGGCGACAGCGCTCCGTGAACCGCGTTTTCGGGGGCGAACACGGCGACAGCCGCGAGCAGGCCGAACGGGATGGCCGCGCCGACGACGGCCGAAACGAGGCCGCTCGACTCTCGCAGGCGGGTGTAGACGTAGCCGGCCGAGAGGCAAGCGAGTGCGCCGGCGAGCATCAGCCCGGCGTAGAGCGGGAGCCGCGTCGCCACCGAAAGCGACTGTTCCGCCCCCGGCGCGACCGGCGGGAGGACCAGCCACGGCGCGCCCGAGACGGTGACGAACCCCGCGAGGCCAAGCAGGTAGCTCTTTGCGGCGTCGGGGCCGGGAATCGCGGGTTCGAGGAAGAAGAAGGCGACCCCGAAGAACGCGCCGCCGAGCGCGACGCCCCACAGCCCGCCGGCCGCGACGCTCACGGCCTTCGTGACCGCCATCGACACCGCGGTATCGTGGTGGCCACCGCTCTCGCTGGCGTGGGTGCCTTCGGAGTCGTGGCTGTGAGCCCCGTCAGCCTCGTGGCTGTGGGCACTTTCGGCCTCGTGGCCGTGACCGCTCTCCTCGACGGCGGCGTGGTTCAGTTCGTCCGCGTAGCCGACGAGGGGGTTGGCGACGACGGCCATGAACAGGCCGAACACCAGTCCGGCGACGACCCCCGCTTTCACCCCTCGCGTCAGGTACTCGGCGAACATCGTCAGTGGCAGGCGATGCCGGCCGCGTGCCGGAAGTTATGGAGCGAGTCGTGGACGAGCGGGTCCTGCACGAACAGGAGCGTAAAGCCCAGCGCGGCCATAAAGAGGGCTCCCGCGGCCATCTGCGTGGGGGATAGCTCGGTTCGAGCGCGTTCGATGCGACCGTTGACGGTGTTCGCCGTAGCCATGGTAAACTCAGATTGATGAAAACCAAGTCTGTTTGTAAAACTTTCGAAGGCAATCCAAATTGTATTTCGACAACTGAGATTTAATAACTCGGCAGGGCGATTTTATGAAAGTTGATTTGCTATACTCCAAGCACAATTGTTTTCAAACAGCGCCCGGATTGTCGAGTCGAATGTCACAGGTAACGCTCCCGCACGACGCCAAGGCGGGACCCACGAAACCGGAGGTGAGAGCGGTCACGCTCGACAAACTCGACCTGCGGCCGACGGACCACTTCGTCGACGTCGGCTCCTGTACCGGCTCGGTCACCATCGAGGCGGCCCGGCGGGTCGAGCGCGTGACCGCCGTCGAGCGCAAACCGAGCCGACTGGACGTGACGCGGAAGAACCTCGCGGCGAACGAGTACGACGCCGACGTGGCGCTCCGCGAGGCGGAGGCTCCCGGCGGGCTTCCGGCCGACGCCGACGCGATGTTCGTCGGCGGCAGTCGGAACTTCGATGCCGTCCTCGACCACGCCGTCGACACCGGCGTCGACCGAATCGTCATGAACGTCTCGCGGGTCGAACCCGCCGGCGACGCCATCGAGGCGTTCCGCGAGCGCGGCCTGCTCTCGGAGGTCGTCCAGATGCAGGTGAGCCACGGCTACGAACTCGCCGGCGCGACGAGCTTCCGGTCGAACAACCCGGTCTACGTCGTCGTCGGCCGACGCGGCGCGGAGGGGCTATGACCGTCTACGGCATCGGTCTCGGCCCCGGCGACGCCGACCTCGTGACCGTCAAGGGGAAACGCCTGCTCGAATCGGCGGCGGTGGTCTACTCGCCCGGCCGCCTCTCCCGGACGGTCGCGCTGAACCACGTCCCCGAGGGGCGCATCGGCGACCTCGACTTCCCGATGACGCGCGACCCGGACGAACTCCGCCGCGCGTGGAAGGAGGCCGCCGCCGAGGTGGCCGCCCGCGCCGAGTCCGAGGACGTGGCGTTCGTGACGCTCGGCGACCCCAACGTCTACTCGACGTTCGGCCACCTCCGCCGCACCCTCGACGCGTTCCACCCCGAGGTCGACCTCGAAGTCGTCCCCGGCGTGAGCGCGATGACGGCCTTCGCGACCGCGCTCGGCGTCGAAATCGAGTCCGGAACCGGGCTCGCGCTCCGCGAGGCCGCCAACGGCGCCGCGCCGACCGGCCCCGACCGAATGGTGCTGTTCAAGGTCACCGACGCGCCGGCGACCCACGAGAAACTGACCGAGGCGGGCTACGACGTCCGGTTCGGCCGCCGGCTGTTCATGGAACAGGGCGAGACGGTCGTCACCGACGACCCCGACGAACTCGCGGAGCGCGACTACTACACGCTGGCCTACGCGGAGCGCGAGGGCGTCGAGCGCGACGCGGCGACCGCCGCGTTCGACGGCGTCGAATCGGGGGGGTCGGCGTGAGCGTCGACGGCGACGCGGACACCGGCTTCACCGACGACGAGGGTATCCCCTTCGTCGGCGCGGGACCGGGGGACCCGGACCTGCTCACCGTCGCCGGGAGAAAACTCGTCGAGGACGCCGACCTCGTGGTGCACGCGGGGTCGCTCGTCAACAGCGAGCTCTTAGAGGAGTTCTGCGCCGACGCCGAGCAGGTCAACAGCGTCGGCAAGGACCTCGAAGAGCTGATTCCGCTGATGGCCGACGCCTACGAGTCGGGCCGAACCGTCGTCAGACTCCACAGCGGCGACCCGGCGATTTACGGGGCCGCCTTGGAGCAGATGGACGCGCTGGCCGAGGCGGGCGTGCCGAGCTACCTCGTCCCCGGCGTTACCTCGGCGTTCGCCGCGAGCGCGACGCTCCGCACCCAGTTGACGCTGAACGAGGTGTCGAACCACGTCGTCTTCACCCGACCGCAGGGCCGGACGCTCTCGGCCGAGGAGGACCACATCGGCGACTTCGTCGGCTTCGGCGACACCACGGTCTGCATCTACCTCGGCACCCACGCCGTCGCCGAGACGATGGACCGCCTGCTGGACGAGGGCCGCGACCCCGACACGCCCGTCGCGGTCGTCTACCACGCCTCGTGGCCCGACGAGGACGTCATCGAGGGCACCATCGAGACCATCGGCCAGCGGGTCGAAGACGCGGGCTACCGCGCCTCGGCGCTCGTCATCGTCGGCGACGCGGTGAACGGCTCGGAGTACGAGCGGTCGTTCCTCTACGGCGACTGGGCCCGCGGCGGCGACGCGCCGAACGACGAACCGGATTCTAAAACGGAGGGACAGACACAATGAGCGACAACTCGGCAGACTCCGGAAGCGGCCACTGTAGCACTCCCGACAGCGACGGCGAGGTCGCCGACGAAATCGCCATCGTCAGCTTCGAACGAAAGCTCGACACGGCCGAGGAAATCAAGCGCGACCTCGCGGACGACTACGACCGGATAGACGTCCTCACCTACCACGGCGACGTGTTCGCCGACCACTGGGGCGAGTACGACTGCTTCGTCGGCCTGATGGCCAGCGGCATCGCCATGCGGAAGACCGCCGGGCTCCTCGACGACAAGTGGGAGGACCCGGCGGTCGTCGTCGTCGACGAGGAACTGACGTGGGCGATTCCGCTCACCGGCGGCCACCACGGCGCGAATCAGGTCGCCCACGACCTCTCGAAGCTCGGGGCCGTCCCGGCGATGACGACCGCTTCGGAGGCCGCCGGCAAACAGGGCGTCGAGAGCAAGGCGAAGGCGCTCGACTCCCACGTCGTCAACGGCGATTCGACCGTGGCGACGAACCTCGCCGTCCTCAACGACGAGCTCGGTCCCGTCGCCCGACTCGACGGCCCCAAGGCGGTGCTCGTCGGCGACGACGTGACCGTCCTGAAGCGCAACGGCGACGACGGCGTCGTCCTCGGGACCGGAAGCGTCTCCGGCGCGAAGAAAGAACAGTTCCTGACGGCGTGGGAACGGGCGCTCGACGACGCCGACCGCGACTGGGACGACGTGGAGTTCGTCGCCACCGGCACGCGGAAGGCGGACGAGCCCGGCATGCTCGACGCCGCCGAGGAAATCGGCGCGGGCGTCGTCTACTTCGAAAAGGAGACGCTTTCCGAGTTCGAGGGACCGACGCCCTCGCGGTCGAAGGAACTCATCGGCTGGCCCGGCATCGCCGAGGCGAGCGCCATCGCCGGCGGCCGCGACCACGAACTCGTCGTCGAAAAGCGGCGCTACGACGACGCCGTGACCGTGGCGGTGGGACGATGAGCGACGGCGGCGAACCCGAATCGACGGCCGGCGGCCGCGACGAATCGGCGGCCGGCTCCGGCGATCGCGACGAGGTCCCGGACGACTACGGGACGCTCTACGTCGTCGGCATCGGCCCCGGTCTCCCGGACCACATGACGAAGCGGGCGACGGAACTCATTTCAACTTCGGACTGCGTCGTCGCGTCGAACCTCTATCAGGAGTTCCTCCGCGACGACGGAACCCTCCCGCCGGAAGGGAGCGACGAGGGACCGGAGGTCGTCCGTTCCTCGATGGGAAAGCAGGTCGAACTGACCCGCGAGGCGTTCGAGCGCGTCCGAAACGGCGAGGACGTGGTCCACGTCTCCGGCGGCGACCCGAACGTCTACGGGAAGTCCGACCTCGTGTTCACGATGGCGAAAGGCGACGAGGCGACCGACGTGCCCATCGAAATCGTCCCCGGCGTCACCGCGGCGCTCGGCGGCGCGGCCATGATGGGCGCGCCGCTGTCGAACGACTTCTGTACGGTGTCGCTGTCCGACAAGTGGCGCGGCTGGGACGAAATCGAGGAGAAACTGCGCGCGGCCGCCATCAGCGGCTTCGTCATCGTCCTGTACAACTGCTGGCGCAACTACGAACGCGCCGTCGACGTGGTCCGCGAGGAGCGGGCCGACGACGTGCCGGTCGGCATCTTCAACGACGCCGGCCGCGGCGAGGCCGGCCGGAATCTGGACGACGAGACGTTCTCGATTACGACCCTCGGCGACGCGAAAGCCCACGACGACGACGTGGGCGGGATGGGAACCTCGATTCTCATCGGCACTCACGAGACCGAACCCTGGAGCAACGACTACGAAACGTACCTCGTCACGCCCCGCGGCGGGCGCGACGTCGACGACTTCTGACACATGAGCAACTCAGACACGGAATCCGAATCGAAGTGCAGCAGAGCGACGACAGAAGCGGACACGAAGGCCGAGACAGACACGTCCTCGAAGTGCGGCGCGTCGTCATCGAAGACCGACGGCGGGTCGTCCTCGAAGTGCGGCGGCAGTTCGGGCGATTCGAAGAAGGAACAGACCGCCGAGAAGGTCGAAGCGACTATCGATGATTTCGACGGCGAACCCGGGGAGTTGGTCGCCGTCGGTCTCGGTCCCGGTCGCGCGAGCGAGATGACGACGCTGGCGAAAGACACCCTCCGCGAGGCCGACCACATCGTCGGCTACACGACCTACATCGAACTCCTCCCCGACGACGTCGTCGAGGGCGCAGAGGACATCTACTCGACGCCGATGTGCGGCGAGGTCTCCCGGACCGAGGAGGCGGTCGACCGGGCGCTCGCCGGCAACGACGTGGCAATCGTCGGGAGCGGCGACCCCAACGTCTACGCGCTGGCCGGCCTCGCGCTCGAAATCCTCGAATCGAAGGGCGCGACCGCGAGCGCGGTCGATTTCGACGTGGTCGCGGGCGTCCCGGCGGCGCAGTCCTGCGCGGCGCGACTGGGCGCGCCGCTGGTCAACGACACCGTGACCATCAGCCTCTCGGACCACCTGACTTCGATGCCGACCATCGAGTCGCGCCTCCACGCGGCCGCCAAGGAGGGGTTCACCATCGCCATCTACAACCCGTGGAGCCGCAAGCGCCGGTCGAACTACGAGAAGTGTTGCGAGATTCTGCTCGAACACCGCGCGCCAGACACCCCGGTCGGAATCGTCCACGGCGCGGGCCGCGACGACGAGGAGGTCGAAATCGTCGAACTCCGCGACCTGCCCGACCTCGGCGAGACCGACCTCGTGGACATGACGACGACGCTGCTGGTCGGCAACGAGGAGACGTACGTCTGGGACGACCGAATGGTGACCCCCCGGGGCTACGAGCAGAAGTACGAGTACTGAGATGTTCGAAATCGCAATCGACCGAGACGCCTGCGACGGCATCTTCGCCTGTCTCGCCCGCGACGGCCGGTTCGTCGAGGACGACGACGGCCTCGCCACAATCGACCCCGACGCGGCCGGCGTCGTAAGCGTCGAGCGCACCGACGACCGGGTCGTCGCCATCCTCGAAGGCGACGCCGAGGCGGACGACGACGACGCGACGCTCGCGGCCCGGGCCTGTCCGCCGGGTGCGATTTCGGTCCGGGAGGTGGACGCGTGAGCGACGCGAACGCCGGTGACTCGGCCGCGGACGCCGACTCGGACGCGAGCGTGGACGCCGCCGTCGCCCCCGCGGACGACCTCCTGAAGAGCGCGCCAGAGACGGCGTACCTGTGGGGCCACGTCGCCGGCGGCGGCCGCGTCGAGCCGGGACAGTTCACGGCGCTGACGGGCGACGAGACCTGCGCGAACCGCCTCGCGGTCATCGCCGGCGGCGGCGAAATCGACCGCCGAGAGACGGCGCGAGCGTACGCCCACAACACCGCCGTCACCCGCGTCAAAGACGAGTACCACGTCATGGTCGAAGGCGACGTGGTCAGACGCGCGAGCGCCGCGTTCGGCCTCCCCGTCGGCGACGACGACGGCGGCTACCGCTTCGACGTGTTCGAAGACCGGCGGAAACAGCTCCTTCGGGGGCTCCTCGAATCCTGCGGGACGGTCTGTTTCAAGTCCTCGACGGGGACGGTCGGCATCTCGTTCGTCCACGACGACCGGGCGCTCCTCGACGCCGTGGACCGACTGCTCGACGCCTGCCCGGTCGACGCGCCGACCGGCGAGATTGGGGAGACCTCCTCGGGCGGCTACTGGTTCGGCATCGACGACGACGCGGCCGCCGACTTCGGCGAGTGGGTCTACGAGGGAAGCGACGAGACGAGCCTGTTCGCGCCGACGCGGCGTCGAAAGCTCGTCCGCAGCCTCGAAGAGGCCGAGAACGCATGAGTCTCGAACGGCCCGACCCGGCGCTCGACGACGACGCGGTGCTCCTCGTCGGCCACGGCTCGCGCCGCGAGGAGTCGAACGAGCAGGTGCGGACGCTCGCCGCGAAGCTGGAGTCGCGGCTGTCGGTCCCGGTGGACGCGGCGTACATCGAACTCGCCGAGCCGTCGATAGACGACGCGATAGAGTCGATGGCACCGACCTGCCGGACGATGACCGTCGTCCCGCTGTCGCTTTTCGCCGCGAGCCACGTGAAAAACGACGTGCCGCTGGCGGTCCAGCGAGCGCGCGCGACCCACGACGACGCCGAGTTCCGGTTCGGGTCGCACCTCGGCATCCACCCCTCGCTCGTGGACCTGTTGGACGAGCGGGCGCGGGCGGTCGAGTCCGACCTCGGCGTCGACCGCGAGGACGACGACGTGGCGGTCGTGCTCTGCGCCCGCGGGTCGAGCGACCCCGACTCGAACGGCGACGTGCACAAACTGGCGCGCCTGCTGTACGAGGGTCGGGAGTTCACCCGCGTCGAATCGGCGTTCATCGGCGTCACGACGCCCCGACTTGAGGAGACGCTTCACACCGTCGCCAGGGACCGCCCGGACGCCGTCGTCGTCCTCCCGTACATGCTCGGCGACGGCGTGTTGACGGGGCGAATCGTGGATAAATCCGAGACGTTCGACGAGGAGTACCCCTACGTCGACGCCGGCGCGTCGGGACCGCTCGGGACGGACGACCGGGTGGTCGAGACGCTCGCGGACCGCTACCGAGAGGCCCGCACGGGGAGCGTCGAGATGTCCTGCGACACCTGCAAGTACAAGGTCGAACTCGCCGGCTACGAGGACGACGAGGGCGGCGCTCGCGCGATGCTTCGCTCGCTCGTCCATCAGGCCGAACACGCCGACCGAAGCGACGTGGATGACGACCCGCACGTCCACGACGCCCCCGAGAAACACGTCGCGGTCTGCACGAACCAGACCTGCGCCGCGAGCGGCGCGGCGACCGTCCTCGAACGACTCAGGCAGGGCGTGCGCGACGCCGACGACTGCGACGTGCACGTCTCTCGAAGCTCGTGTCTCGGCCAGTGCGGCGACGGCCCAATCGTCGCCGTCTACCCCGACAGCGTCTGGTACGGCGGCGTGACGCCCGACGACACAGAGCGCATCGTCTCGTCCCACCTCGAACGGGACCGCATCGTCTCGAACCTCGTCCACCAATCACTCTAACCATGGCCTGCGCAGAACTCGAAGCGCTCCGACTCGCGCTGTTGAACATCACCGGAACGACCGACGAACACGCGAAGCGACACGCCGAAGCCGAACTCGAAGACTACCTCGGCGACGCCGACCCCGGCCCGATTCAGGCGCTCGCGAACGCGACCACCCTCGATGAGGCCCAACGACACCTCGACGCCGCGCTCGTCGACCTCGAAGAGGAGGCGACGCGAGTCGACGACGACGACCCGCGGGCCGGCTACCTCCGGGGACGGCTCGTCGCCGTCCGCGACGCCGAGCGGTCGCTTCGCCGCCTCCGGGAGGGCACAGATGCACTCCTCGACGACCTCGGAGAGGCCCACCACACGCTCCACGACGCCTTCCCCGTCGAGGACTGAGTCCCGATGGCTCCGTCTCCACTCACCGCCCGCCGCGACCTCGGCGAAGTCGACCCCGCGAGCAGTCGCCACAACTGGGCGCGCTCCGCGGTCGAAGCGACCGAAGAGGCCGTCTTCGTCGGAACCGCGGACGGACGCGTCGTGGCGCTGGCGGCCGACGCGGCCGACGCGGCCGACGACGCCGTGCCCGACACCGGCGAACGCTGGGAGACGCGCGGCGAGCACCCCGTCGTGTCGATGGCCGCGACCGACGACTCCCTCGTCGTCGGCGAGCGCGGCGGCGGCGGGCTGGTTCGCGTCCTCGACGCCGAGACGGGCGACGCCCGCTGGACGTACGCGACGGCCGACGACGTGGGCACGGCGACGAAAGACTCGCTTTTCTTCCGGCCCTACGTCGTCGACCTCGCGGTGACCGGCGACAGGGTCGTCGTCGCCGCCCGGCGCTACGAGCGGGACGGCGAAGAGCGAGTCTGGCGGAGCGTCGTCCTCGGATTCGACCGCGACGGGCGGCTCGCGTGGCGCAGACGCGTCCACGCCTCGCCCATCGCGGTCGCCGCCGACGGGGACCGCGTCGCCGTCGCGTACAACCGCTGTCCGAACCCCGAACAGGACGGCCTCGTGCTCCTCGACGCCCACACCGGGGGACGAGTCGCGTCGTGGGACCCCGGCACCGACGGGGACCGACGGGTCGGCGACGTGGCGTTCGCGGGCGACGCGCTCGCCGTCGCCAGCCACGGCGACAAGCGCGGCTATCTCGTCGATTTCGAGGGGAACGAGCGGTGCCGACTCGACCTCGCCACCGAGCGCCGCGTCGGCGACGAGACGGTCTACGCCTATCCGACCCACGTCAGCGTCGCCGACGGAACCGCCGTCTTCGTCACGGGCAACACGTTCGCCGAGTCGACCCGCGACCCGGACGCGCGACACCCCGACGAACACACCGCGGTCGGCGTCTCGGTCGACGGGGGCGAGCGCCTGTGGACCCGCGACACCGGCGGATTCGCGCGAGCCGCCGTCGCAACCGAGTCACTGGTCTTCGTGCCGTCCGCCCAGCACTTCCGGGAGCGGGAGGCCGACCGCCACGGGGTCCACGCGTTCGACGCGACGGCGGGGCACGTCCGGACCGACGGCCTCCCGGGCATCCCGACCGCCGTCGCCGCGGGCGGGGGCGTCCTCGCGGTGGTCGAAGAGCCGGTCGAGTACCACGACGAGGGCGTCACGTGCGGAGCGTACCGGCTCCGCACGCGACCGATTCGATAGGGACACACCATGCCGAAAGAGACGACCGAATCCCGGCTACTGCTCGTCCCCGGAGCGCGCGGCCTCGGCGACCCGCTCGGCCGAGAGGTCAGACAGCGGGATGCGCCGCGCGCCCGTCTCGGAGACGAGGACGTCGGTCACGCCGATGCCGTCGTCGCCGGCGTCGACGACGACGACCGAGGCGTCGGCGGCGGCGAGGCTCCGCGCCGCCGCCCGGGTCTGTCCGGTCGGGCTCCCGTCCGCGACGTTGGCCCGGCCGTCGGTGACGACGACGACGAGCGCGGCGTCGGCGTCCGAGCGGTCGATGACCCGGCGAGCGGCGTCGAGTCCCGAGGGAAGCGGCGTCCGGTCGCCCGTCGGGAGTTCCTTCAGGTGCCGCGCCGCCAGCGTGACGCTGTCGGTCGGCGGGAGCAACACCTCGGCGTCGTCGCCGGCGACGGCGACGAACGCGACCTCGTCGCGCTGTTCGTAGGCGTCTTCGAGGAGCGACAGCACGGTGCCCTTCGCCCGCCGCATCGCGGCGCGCATCGACGCGCTCGCGTCCACGACGAACACGACGAGCGTCGCGGCCGACCCGCGGGCGACCGCGGTTCTGAGGTCCGACCGGGTGACGCGGGACCGACCGACCGACGCCGCGGCCCGGACCGACGCCGGAACGTCGATGTCGTCGGTCTCCGTCGCCGGTTCGGTCCGCACCCGCGAGCCGCGTCCCTGCCGCGACTCCCGCACCGCGGCGCGGCTCCCGTCGCCCGGCGTCTCCGCGTCGAGGCCCGCGTCCTCGACCGGCGGGCGCTCGGAGTCGCCGATGGCCGCCCGGCTCTGGCCGGGGAGAAGCGGCGTCGCTTCGTCGGGGTCGTCACCGGAGCCGTCGGAGTCACCGTCGCCGGAAGTTCCGTCTTCCGAATCGCCGTCCTCGGGTCCGGTCTCGTCGGCTCCGCCGACTCCACCGTCTCGGTCGTCGCCGCCGGTATCGTCGTTCCCGGCGTCGGAGTCGGGAGCCTCTCCCGCGTCGTCAGAGTCGTTTGCGTCGTCGGCATCGCCGTCTCCCTCGGCGCGTTCGTCGCCGTCTTCGGCGTCGCTACCGTCACTATCGCCGCCGCCACCGTCACCGTCACCGTCGCCATCGCCCGCGTCGTCCCGCTCCGCGTCCTCGTCGAAGTGGTCGTCGAGCACGTCGTCGAGGTCGGGGTCGTCGTCGAACGGGCGGCTCTGAAGCCGGTGCGGGAGCGCGAGCGCGGCCGCCTCGCGCACGTCGCTTTCGAGCACCTTCGTCCGGCCGTCGAGCGCCGCGAGGGTGCGGGCCGCGCGGGCGATGGCGATGTCGGCGCGGTGGCCCTCGACGCCGGCGTCGACGCAGAGTTCGGCGATGTCGCGCTTGAACTCGGTCGGGAGGGCGACCGAGTCGAGGCGGTCGGTCGCCTCGCGGAGGTCAGCTTCGAGCGCCGCGGTCTCCTCGCGGTTGGCGTCGGCGGCCGTCTCCGCGTCGTCGCCGCGCGCCAGGGCCCGGTCGATAATCGCCACGCGGTCGTCGATGTCGCGGCTCCCGACGACGGTCGCCTGAAGGGCGAAGCGGTCCCGGAGTTGGGGGCGGAGGTCGCCCTCCTCGGGGTTCATCGTCCCGACGAGGGTGAACTCGGCGGGGTGTTCGACGCTCACCCCGTCGCGTTCGACGCGGTTGACGCCGCTCGCGGCCGCGTCCAACAGCAGATCGACGAGGTGGTCGTCGAGGAGGTTCACCTCGTCCACGTAGAGGATGCCGCGGTTCGCGCGGGCCAAGAGCCCGGGGTCGAACGACGCCTCGCCGTCGAGCGCGTCGGCGACGGAGAGCGTGCCCGCCACCCGGTCGCGGGTCGCGCCGAGCGGGAGCGTCACGAGCGGGACCGGCCGATGTTCGACCTCGTGGTCGTCGCGGGCGCGACAGGAGTCGCACTGGCGGGCCGGGTCGTCCGGCGGACAGCCGTACGGACAGTCCGCGACGACCGCCTGTTCGGGCAAGAGGTCGGCGAGCGCGCGGACCGCGGTCGACTTCGCGGTTCCCTTCTCGCCGCGGACGAGCAGCCCGTCGAGGTCGTCGTTGGCCCCGACGGCCAACAGCGCCCGTTTCAGTTCGTCTTGGCCGACGATAGCCGAGAACGAAAGCGTCTGAGTCGTCATCGAATACGAAACCGTAGTTGCAGTAAGACAATAACAGTTTATCAATGACACCGACAATCGGACTGTACACAGCGACCGAAAACGAGTTGGGCGCGGTCCAGCGGGCCGCGCGCCGACTCGACGGAATCGACCTCGTCGTCCGCTCCGCGAGCGATTTGGACGACGTGACCGACGCGGACGCCTTCGTCGACGAGTTGGAGTCGGCGACGGCGGCCGTCTTCTGGCTCCACGGGGCCGAAGACAGCATGCCCGGCTACGACCACGCGGTCGAACGACTCGAAGCCGCGGGCGTGCCGCTCGTCGTCAAAGCCACGGGCGACGCCTTCGCGCGCCGAGACACGACCGTTTCCGACGCGGACCGCGGGCGCGTCTGCGACTACCTCGACCGCGGCGGCGCGGTGAACGTCGAGAACCTCTGCCGGTTCCTCGCCGCCGAGTACGCCGGCGTCGAGACCGAGGTCGACGACCCGGTCGAACTCCCGACCGAGGGCGTCTACCACCCGGACTACCCCGGCGTCGAGTACGACGAACTGCTCGACACCCACGACCCCGACAAGCCGACCGTCGGCGTCTGGTTCTACGAGTCCCACTGGACGCACGCGAACACCCGGTACGTGGACGCGCTCGTGGAGCGACTCGAATCGCTCGGCGCGAACGTCCTCCCGGCGTTCTGCAACCCCGCGACCGACGAGGAGGGCCAAGAGAACGCCGAGTGGGTCGCGCGGAACTGGTTCTCCGACGACGACGGCCCCGTCGTGGACGCCGTCGTCAGCTCCTTCATGTTCTCGCTGTCGATGAGCGAGCGCGGCCGCGACGCCGACGACGAAGGTTCGGACGCCGAGGACGTGTTCCTCAGCGAACTCGGCGTTCCCGTGTTGCAGGCAATCACGACCATGCGCTCTCGAAGCCGGTACGAATCGAGCGACACGGGCGTGATGGGCTTCGAACTCGCGCTGTCGGTCGCGCTCCCCGAGTTCGACGGCAACGTCATCACCCACCCGATAAGCGGGAAAGAGCGGATGGAAGACGAGGCGGGCGTCGGGAGCGCGCCGAAACAGCACTTCCCCATCGAGGACCGCGTGGACCACGTCGCCCGCCTCGCGGTCAACTGGACGCGGCTCCGACACCTCCCGAACGACGAGAAGCACGTCGCGGTCGTCCTCCACAACTACCCGCCGAGCGACGACGGCATCGGGACGGCCTTCGGGATGGACAGCCCCGCGAGCACGGTCAACCTCCTGTCGGAACTGCGGAGCCGGGGCTACGCCGTCGGCGACCTCCCCGCGGACGGGCAGGCGCTCATCGACGACCTCACCTCGCAGTTGACGCTGGACGACCGCTGGGTCGCACCCGAGGACGTGCGGGACCTGAGCGTCGACGTGGTCTCGCCCGACCAGTACGCCGACTGGTTCGCCGACGCCGACGACCGATTCCGCGACAACGTCGTCGAGGAGTGGGGCGACCCGCCGGAGCGACCCTTCGCCATTCCGGGCGTCGAGTTCGGGAACGTCCTCGTGACCGTCCAGCCCCCGCGCGGCTTCGGGATGGACCCCTCGAAGGTGTACCACGATTCTGACCTCCAGCCGCCGCACGACTACGTGGCGTTCTACGCGTGGCTCCGCGAGGCGTTCGAGGCCGACGCCGTGGTCCACCTCGGCACCCACGGGAGTCTCGAATGGCTCCCCGGCAAGACCGTCGGCCTGAACGGCGAGAGCGCCCCGGACCAACTGGTCTCCGACCTCCCGAACGTCTACCCGTACATCGTCAACAACCCCGGCGAGGGGACGCAGGCCAAGCGCCGGTCGTACGCGGCTATCGTGGACTACCTCACCCCGGTCATGCGCACCGCGGGGACCTACGACGACCTCGCGGACCTCGAAGAACTCGCCCGCGAGTACCGCGAGGCGGGCACGGACGAGGCCCGCCCCGAGCGCGGCGACCAACTCCGCGACCTCCTCCTCGACGCAATCGACGACCTCGACCTCGCGGTCGAACTCGGGTTCGACGACGCCGACGCGGTCGGTGACGCACTCGGCGACGCGGATGCCGGTTCCGGCGTCGATACCGAACAGGTCGATTTCGACGAACTGGTCGAGCGCGTCCACGAGTACCTGACCGACGTGAAGACGACGCAGATTCGGATGGGCCTCCACACGATGGGCGAACCGCCCGAGCGCGACCGGCTCGTGGAGTACCTCGTCGCGCTCACTCGGCTCCCGAACGCGGACACGCCGAGTCTCCGCGAGAGCGTCGCGGGCGTCATGGGCGTCGACTACGACCGGATGCGGGACGAACCGGGGACGTACGACGACGACCTCGGGATGTATCTCTCGGAGGCCGCGGACCGCGTCTACGACCAGTGCGTCGAACTGGTCGCCGCACTCGCCGAGCGCGACTTCGACGTGCCCGAGTCGGAGGCCGACGCCGGCCCCGACGATGAAGTGAACATGAACCTGCTCGTCGTCGACATCGACCAACTCGGCGACTCGCGGGCGACGCGCGGCGCGCACGACGACCTCCGCGAGGTGCTGGCGTTCATCTGTGACGAGGCGGCCCCGCGGGTCGCGGCCGCGGAAGCCGAGATTCCGCAGACTGCGGACGCGCTGGCCGGCGAGTACGTCCGGCCCGGCGGCTCCGGCGCGCCGACCCGCGGCGGGGTGGACCTGCTGCCGACCGGGCGGAACTTCTACACGCTCGACCCGCGGAAAGTCCCGGCCAAGCCGGCGTGGAGCGTCGGCGAGCGCGTCGCCGAGGGCGTTCTGGACCGCCACTACGACGACCACGGCGAGTACCCCGAGGAGTTCGGGGTCGTCGCGTGGGGGACGCCGACGGTCCGGACCCGCGGCGAGACCATCGCGCAGGTGCTCGCGTTCATGGGCGTCGAACCGGTGTGGACCGACGCCGGCCGCGTCGACGACGTGGAGCCGATTCCGCTGGACGAACTCGACCGCCCGCGAATCGACGTGACGACCCGCGTCTCGGGGCTGTTCCGCGACGCGTTCCCGCAGGCCGCGAGCGTCGTCAACGACGCCGTCGACGCGGTCGTCGACCTCGACGAACCCCACGAGATGAACTACGTGAAAAAGCACGTCGAGGAGGACGCCGCCGAGTTCGAATCGGAGGGCGTGGACCCCGACGATGCCGAGAAACTGGCCAAACACCGCGTGTTCACGACGACGCCCGGCGGCTACGGCGCGGGGACGAACAAGGCCGTCGACGAGGGCGAGTGGGACGACCGGAGCGACCTCGCGGACGTGTTCGTCCAGTGGGGCGGCTACGCCCTCGGGAGTCGCGGCCGCGTGACCGAGGCCCACGACGCCTTCGAGCGACGCCTGAGCGGCGTCGAAGCCACGGTGAAAATCGAGGACACCGCCGAACAGGACGAGTTCGACTCCTCCGACTGGTACGCCTTCCACGGCGGGTTCGTCTCCGCCGTCGGCGAGATTTCCGGGAGCGACCCGGCCTCGTACGTCGGCGACTCCAGCGACCCCGACAACGTCAGCGTCTACACGAACGAGGAGAAAGTCCGCAAGGCGATGCGGGCGCGCGTCCTCAACCCCGACTGGCTCGATAGCATGGAGGAACACGGCTACAAGGGCGCGGGCGACCTCTCGACCACGGTCGACGTCGCGCTCGGCTGGGACGCGACCACGGGCGTCGTCAGCGACACGCTCTGGGAGAGTCTCGCCGACGCCTACGCCTTCGACGAGGACCGACAGGAGTGGCTGCACGACGTGAACCCGTGGGCGCTCGAAAGCATCACCGCGACGTTCCTCGAAGCCATCGACCGCGACCTGTGGGACGCCGACGACGACGTGCGAGAGCGGTTGCAGGACGTCAACCTCTCCGTGGAGGGCGACCTCGAAGCGAACACGACGAACGCCATGACGCAGACCCAATCCGATGACTGAACGAGACGCCTACGCCGACCTCGGCGCGACGACGCGAGACGCGATGGACATCGCGGAGACGAGCATGGACATCGTCCGGACGTTCGTCCCCGACGAGACGCTGACCGACCGACTGCGGCAGAAGTCGGTCCACTCGACCGGCGACATCGAGTTCCAGCACCTCATCCGGTGTCAGAACGATCCGGTCGTCGCGGGCGCGAGGGCCGTCCTCGACGAGCGGCCCATCGTGACCGACATCACGATGGCGAAAGCCGGTATCACCGGCCGCGGCCACGATTGCCCGGTGCGGAAGGCAATCGGCAACGGGGCGGAACTCGCCGCCGAGACGGGGATGACCCGGACCGCGGCCGCGGTGCTCGAACTCGACAAGGAGGGCGTCTACGACGGCGCAATCGCGGTCGTCGGCAACGCGCCGACCGCCGCGCTGGCGCTCTGTGACTGCATCGAGAACGGGACCCGACCGGCGGCCGTCGTGGCGACGCCCGTCGGGTTCGTCAAGGCAGAAGAGAGCCGGAAGCGCGTCCGCGAAATCGCCGACGAGTACGGCGTCCCCGCGGTGACGAACGTCGGGAAACGCGGCGGGAGCGGCCTCGCGGCCGCGCTCACGAACGAGCTGATTCACGTCGCCAGCGACGTTCGAAACGGCGACGTCGACCTCGAAGCCCATGAGTGAGGACGACCCGTACGACCTCGGTTCGGGGCCTGACCCGGCGACGTTCGCGGCCGCCGCGCCCGAGCAGAGCATCGGCGAGGACGCCGAGGCCGCGGATGCACCTGTCTACGCGGTCGGCGTCGGCCCCGGGAACCCCGAGTACCTGACACCTCGCGGACGACGGGCGATTCGGGAGGCCGACGTGGTCGTCGGCTTCGAGACGGTCGTCGAGTTCGTCGGCGACGAGACCGACGCCGACCTGCTCACCTGCGGCTACGCCGACGAGGCCGACGCGCTGGCCGAGTTCGGGCGGCGCGTCGCGGCCGGCGACCGGGGGACGGCGGTCCTCATGGGCGACCCGAACCACTCGGGCTACCAGTTCCTCGGGAAGGTCCAGCGGGCCGTCGAGCGACCGGTGCGGGTGATTCCGGGCATCTCGTCGCTCCAGATCGCCGCGAGTCGCGCCCGGACGCCGATGGAGGACACGCGGTTCGTCACGCTCCACAAAAGCGGGTCGCTCGACGCCGACCTCGACCGACTGGCCGAGGCGGTCGGCGAGCGCCACCTGCTCGTCCTGCCGCGGCCGTTCGACTGGATGCCGGGGGACATCGCCGAGTTCCTCATCGATGCGGGCGCTGACGCGACGCTGGACGCGCTCGTGCTCGAACGGTTGACCCACGACGACGAGCGAATCACCCGGACCACGCTCGGCGACCTGCGCGACTCGGCCGGCGGGAGCGGCCCCGACTCGACGCCGTACTCGGACCTCTCGGTGCTCGCCGTCAGAGCGCCCGTCGACGCGGCGGACTGAGCCGCCCCGCCGCGCGAGAGTAGTTAGGCCCGCCTAAATTCCGAAGACGTTTTAACTGTTTAGGTAAGCCTAAAAGACATGGCAAACGACGGACAAAGCGGACGGGAATCGACGCGGCGCGAGTACCTGCAGTACGGCGGGGCAGTCGTCGCGGGCGGCCTGCTCGCCGGCTGTACCGGCGGCGGCGGGTCGGAGACGACGACGGCGTCCGAGCCCGAGACGACCGCGGCCGAGACGACCGAGGCGGCGACGGAGACCGAAACCGAAACCGAGACCACGACCGAGGCGTCGGAGTCCTACTCGGTGTCGATAGAGCCGGTCGGCGAGGTCACCTTCGACTCGGTTCCCGAGACGTGGATCGCCAACAACGGCGGTTGGGCCGACATGGGCGTCGCGCTCGGTCTCGACGCGCCGATGGGCGTCTGGCTCCCCGGCCGGTACCACACGCAGTACTACGACGAGATTCCGGACGTGAGCGTCGACAAGTCGTCTATCCGCCAGCTGTGGGGCGACAGCGGCGTCGGCAAGGAGCAGTTCTACGAGCTGAACGCCGACGTACACATCGCCGACCCGAACTTCCTCCTGAACCGCGGCCAGTGGAGCGAGGCCGACATCGAGGAGATCAGTACGCAGGTCGGGCCGTTCTTCGGCAACAGCATCTTCTCGCGCAGCTACGCGTGGCACGACGACTACCGCTACTACAGCCTCTACGAGGCGTTCGAGAAGCTCGCGCGGGTGTTCCAGCGCGAGGAGCGCTTCGAGGCGTTCGAGCGGGTCCACGAGGAGTTCCAGTCGAACCTCGCGTCGATCCTCCCCGCGGACGGCGAGCGGCCCTCGGCCGCCGTCGTCTGGGGCGGCGGCGACGAACCCGAGGAGTTCTACCCCTACATCATCGACGAGGGGACGAGCTTCAAGCACCTCAACGACTTGGAGGTCGACGACGCGCTCGCGGCGACAGACGTGAAGGACTTCTACAGCAACCGCGGCGCGGTCGACTTCGAGACGCTTCTGGAGGTCGACCCCGAGGTGCTCCTCCTGCGCGGACAGGAAGCCAAGACCCGCGAGGAGTTCCAGAACACCGTGGTCTCGTTCATGGAGAACCACGAGGTCGCGGGCGAACTCACCGCCGTCAAGAACGGCGACGTCTACCGCGCCGGCGCGCTCTATCAGGGCCCCATCACGAACCTCGTCGTCACGGACCGGCTCGCGCGGACGCTGTACGACGCCGACGAGCGCCTGTTCGACGCCCAGCGCGTCGCAGACATCGCCAACGGGAACCTGTAACCCGGTCCGACCTCGCGGCCCCGCTTTTCCCCGCGTTCGTTCGGCGGCGAGCGGCGCGTTCCGCCAGAACCCTTATTGTGTTTTAGGCTAGCCTAAAAATATGGCAACCAACCGATGTTCGGACGGCCCCTCGCGGCCGTCGCGCCGCGTTCCGGGGGTGACGCTCCACTCGTGACGGCGGTCCACCGAGCGGAAGCGAGCTAAGTCGTCGGGACGACTCGACGCGAGTCCGAACATCCGACCGCGTCCGTGAGGCGAGCGGGCCGGCGGCCGGTGAGTCAACCGCCGCGAACGGTCCGCGGCGACCGAAGAGCGGCTGCGCTGTTCCGATATTTTCACTAAAATCCAGATTGCAGTAAACCTTTTGTGTTTTTAGGCCGACCTAAAATTGTATGCTCGACAGCGACAGACCGACGGCGAACCGGCGGAGGAATGCTCGATGACCGGCCCGACGCCCGGCAACGAGGCGTTGCTCGAACAGCAGGCCGCCCGCGAGTCGAGCGCGCGGACCTACCCCCGACACCTCCCGCACGCGATACGGGAGGCCTCGGGCGTCACCGTCACCGACATGGACGGCGAGGAGTACTACGACTGCCTCGCGGGGGCCGGCACGCTCGCACTCGGCCACAACCATCCGAAGGTGGTCGAGGCGATGGAGCGCGTCCTCGCCGAGGACCGCCCGCTTCACACCCTCGACATCACGACGCCCGTCAAGGAGCGGTTCGTCGACGCGCTGTTCGACAGCCTCCCCGACGAGTTCGCCGACAACGCGCGGGTGCAGTTCTGTAGCCCCGCCGGGACCGACGCCGTCGAGGCCGCGCTCAAACTCGTCAAGACCGCGACGGGCAACCGGAGCGTCCTCGGGTTTCAGGGCGGCTACCACGGGATGACCAACGGGGCGCTGAGCCTGATGGGCGACACCGACCCGAAAGAGAGCGTCCCCGGCCTGATGCCCGACGTACACCACCTCCCGTATCCGTACGAGTACCGGTGTCCGTTCGGCGTCGGCGGCGACGAGTGCCACGAACTCGCCGCGCGGTACGTCGAACGCACCCTCGACGACCCCGAAAGCGGCATCACCGAACCCGCGGGGATGGTGGTCGAACTCGTGCAGGGCGAGGGGGGCGCGATTCCCGCGCCCGACGATTGGACCCGCGAGATTCGACGGATGACCCGCGAGCGCGACGTCCCGCTGGTCGTGGACGAGATTCAGACAGGTCTCGGCCGGACCGGCGAGCTGTACGCCTTCGAACACGCCGATATCGTCCCCGACGCGGTCACGCTCTCGAAGGCCATCGGCGGGTCGCTCCCGCTTTCGGTCGTCGTCTACGACGAGTCGCTCGACGTCTGGGAGCCGGGGGCGCACGCCGGCACCTTCCGGGGGAACCAACTCGCGATGGCCGCCGGCATCGCCACCATCGAACACGTGCTCGAACACGACCTCGACGACCACGCCGCGCGCATGGGCGACCGACTCCGCGGCCACCTCGACGCGACGAAACGCGCTCACGACGCCGTCGGCGACGTTCGCGGCCGCGGGCTGATGCTCGGCGTCGAACTCGTCGACCCCGCGGGCGAACCCGACGCCTGCGGGCGCTTCCCGGCGCATCCGGACCTCGCCGACGCCGTCCGCGCGGCGTGTTTCGACCGCGGGCTCATCGTCGAACTCGGCGGCCGCCACGGGAGTGTCGTGCGGTTCCTCCCGCCGCTCGTCGTCACTCCGAACGACGTGGACGCCATCGGGAGCATCTTCGCGGACGCCGTGGAGGCCGCAATCGAGGACGTCGACGCCGACGGCCGCCGGGAGGTCACCGCATGAACGGCGTCGGCGGCGTCGACGGCAGAGGCGAGCGGCGCGACCCGCGACCGGACGCCGCGAAGTGGTTCCTGAGCGGCGACGACGACGACCGAGCCCGCTACCGCGACGCGATTCGCCGGGCGTGCGACCTCGTCCTCGACGAGTTCGCCGAGGAGGCGACGCCCTATTCGGGGGCGACGCCCGAGGAACTCGACGCCGCGCTCGACCGGTTCGAGATGTTGCCCCACGAGGGCGACGGCGTGGCCGCGGCGCTCGACCGCACCGAGCCGATTCTGCGGAACTCGGTCGGCGTCTCGGACCCGGCCTGCGTCGCCCATCTCCAGTGTCCGCCGACGATTCCCGCGCTCGCGGCCGAGGTGCTTTTGACCGCGACGAACCAGTCGATGGACTCGTGGGACCAGAGCCCCGCCGCGACACAGCTCGAACGGCGGTTCGTCGACGAGCTGTGCGATCTGTTCGGCTACGAGGACGGCGACGGCGTGTTCACGAGCGGCGGCACGCAGTCGAACTTCGTCGGCCTGCTCCTCGCGCGCAACAGGGTCCTCCTGGAGGAGTACGGCGTCGATGTACAACGGGAAGGCCTCCCGCCGGAGGCGCGGGACCTGCGAATCCTCTGTTCGGCCGACGCCCACTTCACCGCCACGCAGGCGGCCTCGCACCTCGGCCTCGGCGAGAACGCCGTCGTCACCGTCCCGACCGACGACGACCGCCGGTTGTCGATGGCGGCGTTCGACGAGGCGGTGGCGGACCTCCGCGAGCGCGGGAAGCGCCCGTTCGCAATCGTCGCCACCGCCGGGACGACCGATTTCGGCAGCATCGACCCGTTAGGCCCGCTGGCCGAGCGCGCGGCCGACCTCGACTGCTGGTACCACGTCGACGCGGCGTGGGGCGGCGCGCTCGCCCTGAGCGACGACCACGCCGACAAACTCGCCGGCATCGAGGCCGCCGACTCCGTCGCGGTCGACTTCCACAAACTGTTCTACCAGCCGATTAGCTGCGGCGCGCTCCTCGTCCGCGACGCGTCGGCGTACGACCTCATCGACCGCAACGCGGCCTACCTGAACCCCGAGCGCGACGACGACGCGGGCGTGCCGAACCTCGTCTCGAAGTCGGTCCAGACGACCCGGCGGTTCGACGCGCTCAAGCCCTTCGTCACGATGCAGGCGCTCGGCCGCGAGGGGCTGGCGTCGATGGTCGAGTACACCGTCGACCTCGCCGACGACGCCGCGAGGCTCGTCGAGGCCGACCCCGATCTGCGGCTCGTCCACGACTCCGACCTGAACGTCGTCATCTTCCGGTACGTCTCCGACCGGGAGCAGGAAGACGACCCGGCCGACGGCCCGAGCGCCGACGACCTGAACGAGGCCATCCGCGACTCGCTCCTCGACGACGGCGAGGCCGTGGTGGCCCGGACCACCATCGACGGCGAGACGTGTCTGAAACTGACGCTCCTGAACCCCCGAACGACGCGCGGGGACCTCCGAGCCCTCCTGCGCGAGGTTTCGGCCCGCGGAACCGCTCTCGAACCGACGACCGACGACCGACACGCATGAATCCGAACGACACAGCCGAGTCAGCGACGATACACAGCTTCCTGAACTGCTACTTCCGTGAGACCGGCGATTACAGCGTCGTCCCCGCCGGGGACGCGCCGGTCGAGACGGACGCCGACGACGTCGTCCGCGCGCCGCTTTCCCGGCAGGGCGTGGACCTCTACGTCCCGCTTTCGTACCGGTCGCCGACGGACCGCCACCTGTTCGACCTGCCCGGCGTCTACCGGCTTCCCCACGGCGAGACGCTCCCGCTGGAGTACACGACGCTCGTGACGCTCGTCACGACCGAACTCAGACTCGACCGCGACGACACCGGCGCGCCCGACGAACTCCTCTTGCGAGTCGTCAAGAGCTGTCGGAACATCGAGCGATTCGTCGAGGCCCGCCGCGGCGACGAGGAGCGGCTGTACGGCTTCGACACCAGCTTCCGCGACGCCGAGCAGTCGCTCGTCTTCGGCCACCCGCTCCACCCGACGCCGAAGAGCAGGCAGGGCATCCCCGACCACGAGTCGCGGACCTACGCGCCGGAACTCCGCGGGTCGTTTTCGCTTTCGTACTTCAGCGCCGACCCGGCGCTCGTCTCGCAGGACTCCGCACGCGACGGCTCGGCGGCCGAGTGGGTCGCGTCGGCCCTCCGGGCGGACGGCTCGGTCCCCGAGTCGTTCGTTTCTGAACACGTCGAGAGCGACGAGGTGCTGATTCCCGTCCACCCGTGGCAGGCGGACTACCTCCGCGCGCAACCCGAGGTACGGGCGCACCTCGGCGACGGCCTCGAATACGTCGGCCAAGTCGGCCGGGAGTTCTATCCGACCTCCTCGGTTCGGACCCTGTACTCGCCGGACGCGCCGTTCATGGTCAAGGGGTCGCTGAACGTCAAAATCACCAACTCCGAGCGGACGAACAAACGCCCCGAACTGGAGCGCGGGGTCGCCGTCACCGAACTGCTGGACACCGAACTCGGCGATGAGATGGAATCCCGGTTCCCGGCGTTCGACGTCGTCCGCGACCCGGCGTACCTGACGGTCGACCTCGGCGACGGCGAGTCCGGCTTCGAGACCGTCCTCCGCGAGAATCCCTTCCGCGGCAACGCGGCGATGAACGCGACGCCCGTGGTCGGCCTCTGTCAGGACCACCTCGGCGACGGGTCGTCGCGGCTGGCGACGCTCGTGGAGGGCATCGCCGACCACGAGGGGCGGCCGACAGACGAGGTGGCGGAAGACTGGTTCCGCCAGTACCTCGAACTGTCGGTTCGGCCGGTGCTGTGGCTGTATCTCGAACGCGGACTGGGCGTCGAGGCCCACCAGCAAAACAGCGTCCTAACGCTCGACGGCGGCTATCCGGAGACGTTCCGCTACCGCGACAATCAGGGCTACTACCTCCCCGAGTCGATGTACGACGAGGTGAACGCGCTCCTGCCGGGCATCGGCGAGCGCGCCGACACGGTCTGTCCGGACGCCGTCGCCGACGAGCGCGTCCGGTACTACGTCGTCATCAACAACGCCTTCGGCCTCGTCAACGCCTTCGGCACGGCCGGACTGGTCGACGAGCGACGCCTCCTGGGCGTCCTCCGCGAGGAGCTCGAATCGCTCCGCCGGTACGACCGGCCGTCGTCGTCGCTGCTCGACGACCTCCTTACTCAAGCGACGATTCCGTGCAAGGCGAACCTGCTCACGCGATTCCACGACATGGACGAACTGGAGGGGTCGCTGGCGAACCAGTCGGTGTACGCGGACATCGACAACCCGCTCGTCACGGAACTGGAGGTGCCGGCTCCATGACCGACGCGCCGGCAAGCGCCGCGGCGGACTCGGGGACGAACGACGCGGGCCGCGAGTACGCCTACCGCGTCCGCGACGAGCGAATCGACCGGACCATCGCCTTCGCGGAAGTCGACCCGGCGCTGGACTTCGACCGGCTTCACGCGTGGCTCGGCTCCGACCACGTGAAGCCGTACTGGCAACTCGACCTCCCCGAGCCGGCGTTTCGGGAGCGGCTCGACGAGAAGTTGGCCGACGACCATCTCACCCCGTACGTCGGCCTGCTCGACCACACGCCGATGAGCTACTGGGAGGCGTACCGCGCGGCGGACGACGTCGTCGCGTCGTGCTACGACGCCGACCCCGAGGACCGCGGCATCCACCTGCTCATCGGGCCGCCGGAGTATCTCGGCCGCGGCTACTCGATACCGCTCTTGCGGGCGATGACGGCGTTTCAGTTCCGCTCGACCGACGCGCCTCGCGTCGTCAGCGAACCGGACGTGCGAAACGAGCGGGTCATCCACGTCTTCGAGCGGTGCGGCTACGAGGCACAGAAACGCATCGACCCCCCGGACAAGGAGGCCCTGCTGATGCACTGCGAGCGCGACCGGTTCTTCGACGCGGTGGCCGAGAACGCGGAGCCGGAGGCGGAGGTGAGCCGATGAGCGAATCTCGCGTCCGCGACGTGGTCGGAATCGGTCTCGGCCCGTTCAACCTCGGGCTGGCGGCGCTACTCGACGGCGCGTCCGAGGACGTGGACGCGGCGTTCCTCGAACGGGACGCCGAGTTCGCGTGGCACGAGGGAATGCTCATCGAGGGGACGACGCTTGAGGTCCCGTTCCTCGCGGACCTCGTGACGCTCGCCGACCCGACGAGTCCCCACAGCTACCTCAACTACCTGCGGGAGACCGGCCGCATCTACGAGTTCTACTTCTACGAGACGTTCCAGATTCCCCGACGGGAGTACAACGACTACCTCCGATGGGTGGTCGACCGGCTCGACGCCTGCCGGTTCAACCGCGAGGTCACCGAGGTGCGCTGGGACGACCGCGAGGGGAACTTCGCAGTCATCGCGCGGAATCCGGAAACCGGCGAGCGCTCCGAGTACCGCGCCGAGAACCTCGCGCTCGGAATCGGCTCTCGGCCGCACGTCCCCGAACACCTCCGCGGACACCCGAGCGAAGACGTCCACCACACGGCGCGGTATCGGCACAACCGCGAGCGCGTCGTGGACGCGGACACGGTCACCGTCGTCGGGTCCGGACAGAGCGCCGCCGAGGTGTTCCAAGACCTCTTGGAGCGACAGTCCGACCACGGCTACCGACTGGATTGGCTGACGCGCTCTGACGGCTTTTTCCCCATGGAGTACTCGAAGCTCGGCCTCCAGCACTTCACGCCCGAGTACGAGCGGTACGTCTACGACCTCCCGCAGGCGGTGAAAGACGACCTCATCCCGAATCAGGACCTGCTGTACAAGGGAATCGACCCGGAGACGAGCGCAGAGATATACGACCTGCTCTACCGGCGCTCCATCGGTGGCAACGACCCCGACGTCGGCCTCTTTGCGATGACCGAGGTCCGAGACATCGCGGCCGCCGGCGACGCGTACACCCTCGACTGTCACCAGCGGCAGGCCGAGGAGTCGTTCGTCCACGAAAGCGAGGTCGTGATTCTCGGCACGGGCTACGAACGGCCGATGCCCGAGTTCCTCGAACCGATGGAAGACGCCATCGAGTGGGACGAAAAGGACCGGTTCGAAGTGACCGAAGACCACCGACTCGCGGTCGACGTGCCGGGAGACGTGTTCCTCCAGAACGCCGAGGTCCACACCCACGGCGTCGGGGTTCCGGACCTCGGCCTCGGGTGCTACCGGAACGCGAAGTTCGTCAACCGACTCGTCGGCCGCGAGGTCTACCCCGACGACGGCGACACGGTCTTTCAGGACTTCTCGGTGGCGCAGTTCCTCGAACACGCACCGAACGCTACCCGCGCGGGCGGAAGCGAGACGCCGCTCACGCCGACGCAGGACGACTAACGATACCGATGAATCCGAACGATACGACGCTACAGGACGCACTGGATGCAGACGTCTGGGAGACGGTCGAACGCCGCCTCCTGACGAAGATGCTCGAAGAGTTCGCCTACGAGGAGATAATCGAGCCGCGGACGGTCGACGCCGGCGACGACCGCCGCGTCTACCGGTTCGACCTCGGCGAGACGAGCTATCGGTTCGAGGCCGCCGACCGCCTGATGGACAGTCTCCACGTCTACGGAGACACGGTCGAGCGCCGGACCGACGGGGCGTGGAAGCCGCTCGGCGACCCCCTTCGACTACTGCGCGACCTCGGCGAGACGACCGACCTCGACGGGCTCACCGAGGGAAACCTCGTCCGCGAGTACAAGCGGACGCTGCTCGCTGACGCCCACATCGAGTCGCGGAAGCGGGACCGAGAGGGCTTCGACCCGACGGAACTCGATTACGCCCGTCTCGAAGGCGAGATGGAGGGCCACCCGTGGATTACGTACAACAAGGGGCGACTCGGCTGGGGGTACGACGATTACAAGCAGTACGCGCCCGAACGCAAAGAACCGGTGACGCTCTCGTGGGCAGCAGTCCGCAAGGAGCACGCGACGTTCGTCGGAATCGAAGAGGTCGACCACGACTCGCTCGTCCGCGGCGAACTCGGCGACTACTACGGGCGCTTCCGGAACCGACTCGACGCGAAGGGGTACGACCCGGACGCCTACTTCTTCATGCCGGTCCACGACTGGCAGTGGGAACACAGCGTCGTCCCGCTGTTTCCCGACCACATCGCGGCCGGCGACATCGTCCCGCTCGGCGAGGGACCGGACGAGTACCTCCCGCAGCAGTCGGTTCGGACCTTCGTCAACGTCGACGACGCGGAAAAGCACCACGTGAAGGTGCCGATGCGGATTCTCAACACGCTGGTCTGGCGGGGGCTTCCCGGCGAGCGGACCGAACTCGCGCCGACGGTCACCGAGTACATCAAGGGCATCTACGAGCGGGACGACTTCCTGCAGGAACAGGGGTTGATTCTCCCCGGCGAGATTGCGGGTCTCAACTACGACCACGCGGACTTCACCGACATCGACGGCTCGCCGTACCAGTACCACGAACTGCTGGGCGCGGTCTGGCGGGAGTCCATCTACACGTTCCTCGAAGACGACGAGCGGGCGATTACGCTCTCGTCGCTGATGCACGTCGACGGCGCGGGCGAACCCTTCGTCTCGCGGCTGGTCGAACAGTCGGGGCTCAGCCTCGACGAGTGGCTGACCGAGTTCTTCGACACCGTCCTGCCGCCGCTGTTGCACTTCCTCTACCGCTACGGAACGGTGTTCTCCCCGCACGGCCAAAACACCATCCTCGTCGTCGAAGACGGCGTTCCCACCCGACTCGCGGTCAAGGACTTCGCGGACGACGTGAACGTGAGCGACCAGTCGCTCCCGGAGTTGGAATCGCTTCCCGACGAGGTGCACGACGTGCTCCGAAAGGAGCCGCCGGAAGGACTCTGTCAGTTCATCTTCTCCGGGCTGTTCGTCTGCGTCCTCCGGTACGTCGCCGACGTGCTCGAAGAACACGAAGACTACGCCGAGCGGGAGTTCTGGGCGCACGCGCGACGCGCGGTTCTCGACTATCAGGCGCAGTTCCCCGAACTCCAAGCGCGGTTCGACCTGTTCGACGTGCTCCGACCGGAGTTCACGAAGCTCAGTCTCAACCGGAACCGCATCTTCGACTACGGCTACGACGACTCCCCCGGTCGTCCGCACGCCTCCGAACACGGGACGGTGACGAACGCCCTCGCCGAAGTCGCGGGCGAGCGAGCGAGCGACGCGAAGCAGGCGGGGACGGTGGACGACTGAACCGGTGAGCGGGGTTCTGACGCGTCGTCGCCGACGACGGTTCGTCCCCGTGAAACTGACCCCACGTGGACGGAGCGATTCTGACGGTGATGTTTAGACGATGCACATCTGATTGCGGAGAAGTGGGAATCGGCAGTCCCCCAGTAGCCACTGCGCCGAGGGTGCAAAAGTGTTGGTATGGGTACAGAATAGGTAGCCAAGAACCGGGATTATCGGAGAAATCTTCAAAATAACCAGAATACGATGTGATTCATTCAGTCTTGATTCGACGTGAAAAATGTCGGTTGAAAGGGCGGTTCCGGTCACGTTGAGAAATAGAATCGAAGTTCGCGGCACAGTGAATTGTGTAATACGAGAACAGCAGTCGAAGAAAGGGAGACGGACATCGGCCGCGAGTGACGAACCCGACCTCGCATCGAGCGACATTCTACGCTCACGGCATCTCGTTCTCGCGACCAGAACATTTAATCGGGTACTCGATAACGAATAATCATGGACGCCAAGCATCCGGTGCGAACCACTGAGAAGACCCTCGCACTCGTCGAGGAGTTGATGGAGAAGGGACCGTGCGGGGTCACGGAGTTGGCCAGCGACCTCGACATGGGAAAGAGCGCGGTTCACAACCACCTGACGACGCTCCAGAAGCACGGCTACGTCCTGAAGGACGGCGACGACTACCGCGTCGGCTTGAAGTTCCTCGAAGTCGGCGGCCACAGTCGGAAGTCGATGGAAGTGTATCAGGTCGCCGAACCCGAGGTCAAATCGCTCGCCGCCGACACGGGCGAACTCGCGAACCTCCTCGTCGAAGAGCAGGGGATGGGCGTCTACCTGATGCGGGCGAAAGGCGACGACGCCGTCGACCTCGACACCTACGCGGGCCTGCGGACGCACCTGCACACGACGGCCCTCGGGAAGGCGATTCTCGCGAACCTCCCGGAGTCGCGGGTCGACGAGATCATCGAGCGCCACGGCCTCGAACGGAAGACGCCGAAGAGCATCGGCACGCGGGAAGAACTGTTTCAGGTGCTCGAAGGGGTCCGCGAGCGGGGGTACGCCATCGACGACGGCGAGCGCCTCGAAGGGCTGCGCTGTCTCGCGGCACCTATCAAATCCTCGGCCGGTGAAGTCCTCGGGGCCATCAGCGTCTCGGCCCCGGCCAGCCGAGTCAGCGACGAAGACCTCCACGGGTCGCTCCCCGAACGCGTCCTGAGCGCGGCCAACGTCGTCGAACTCAACATCAACTACTGAACCCCGCGTTCGCTATCTCGGAACGAGACGCGAGCAACCGGAATTTTCAACGAATAACCGTGTTAGCATAGATCTTGCTAGTGAACCGCGCCCTCTATTACATAGCTATGTGTGTAATTCAAGCCCCGAATTCGGAGAAGGAGCGTTCTGCCATAGGGAATTGGCTGGCGGCGGGCAGAAGGCCGGTACTGAGGTGGTGCTGGCAGGGTGGGACGAAACAAGCGAGCGAGAAAGAGGTGTCTTGAGAGACGAGCACCGAAGAGAAGAAAAACCGAGAAAACGGCGGGTGCGGGGCCGGTTCGATGACCGGTGAAGCTCAGTAGTTGTCGTAGACGGTCTTCTCGATGGTGTAGAAGTCGAGGCCCGCGTCGCCCTGTTCGCGCCACGTCTCGGAGGAAGAGCGCTTGAACCCGCCGAAGGGAACGTGGAGTTCGAGGCCGGTCGTCTTGTCGTTGACCTTCACCACGCCGGCTTCGACCTCGTCGACGAAGCGGTTCGCCTCGGTGTGGTCGTCGGTGACGACGCTCGCCGAGAGGCCGTAGTCGACGCCGTTTGCGACTTCCAGCCCTTCGTCGAAGTCGCTCACTTCGATGACGGCGATGACCGGGCCGAAGACCTCTTCCTGCGCGATGCGCATGTCGGGGTCGACGTCGGTGAACACCGTCGGCTCCACGAAGTGGCCCGTCTCGACCTCCTCACCCTCGGGGACGCCGCCGCCAGCGGCGAGCGTCGCGCCCTCGCCCTCGGCGATGTCGATGTATTCGAGCGTCGAGGAGAGTTCGGACTCGCTGACCTGCGGGCCCATCTCGTGGTCGGTGCCGGGACCGACGTCGAGCGATTCCGCGCGGTCGACGAGTTCGGCGACGAAGTCGTCGTACACGTCCTCGTGAACGATGGCGCGGGAACAGGCCGTACACGACTGGCCGGTGGTGCCGAACCCGCCGTTGGCGACGATATCGGCTGCCTCGGCGGGGTCCGCCGAGTCGGCGACGAGCGTCGGGTTCTTCCCGCCGAGTTCGGTCTGGACGCGCTTGCCGGCGTCGGTGGCCTGCTCGTAGACCATCTCGCCGACCTGACTGCTCCCGGTGAAGGAGACGAGGTCCGTTCCCTCGTTGGTGATGAACTCGGTGCCGACCGAGCTTCCGGGGCCGGTGACGACGTTGAGGACGCCGTCCGGGAGGCCGGCCTCGTCGAGCGCGCGGGCGATTTCGACGACGACGCCGGGCGCGATGGAGGCGGGCTTCAGGACGACGGTGTTGCCGGCGGCGAGCGCCGGAGCGAGCTTCCACGCCGGGATGGCGATGGGGTAGTTCCACGGCGTGATGAGCGCCGCGACGCCCACCGGCTCCTGCCGCGTGTAGAGGTTCGTGTTCGGTCCGCTCGCGCCCTTCCTCGTACCGCCGAGGTCGGCGGCCTTCGTCGAGAAGTAGTGGAAGATATCGATGGCGCGCTGTACCTCGCCCGCCGCTTCGGGCCGCGCCTTCCCCTCCTCGGCGATGAGAATCTCCGTCAGTTCGTCCTTCCGCTGGGCGAGGAGCGTGCCCGCCTCGCGGAGGATGCGCCCGCGCTCCGGGCCGGGCGTGTTTCGCCACTCGTCTTCGGCCGCGGCGGCGGCGTCGACGGCCGCGGCGGCGTCGGCTTCGTTCGAGTGCTGATACGTCGCGACCACTTCGCTCGGGTTCGCGGGGTCCGTCACCTCGGCGGTCTCGCCGGTCTCCGAGGCCACCCACTCGCCGTTGACGTAGTTTTTACTGGAGTCCGTCATCGGGTACGTATTTCGTCTTCCGACATACAACTCTTGCGAAGTTATCACTATTTGTGGGCTGTCGCCGACGGGGCGAATTTGGGGGGAACGCGTCTGCGTGAGCGACGGAGTACCAACCCACACACTTTTGTACCACCTTTCCAGATATACGTGCGTAATGGTTGAGCAAGCGAAGCTTAGCGACCCGAACGCGGAGTACACGATGCGCGATCTGTCCGCGGAGACGATGGACATCACGAATCCGCGAGGCGGCGTCCGCGACGCCGAAATCACTGACGTACAGACGACGATGGTCGACGGCAACTACCCGTGGATTCTCGTCCGCGTCTACACCGACGCGGGCGTCGTCGGCACCGGCGAGGCCTACTGGGGCGGCGGCGACACCGCCATCATCGAGCGGATGAAACCCTTCCTCGTCGGCGAGAACCCCCTCGACATCGACCGACTGTACGAGCACCTCGTCCAGAAGATGTCCGGCG
Source organism: Haloferax sp. KTX1 (assembly GCF_902410085.1). Lineage (NCBI taxonomy): Archaea > Methanobacteriati > Methanobacteriota > Halobacteria > Halobacteriales > Haloferacaceae > Haloferax > Haloferax sp. KTX1. The sequence goes on from NZ_CABPRH010000008.1 coordinate 56,611, forward strand.
AGGGCTCGGTCTCGGGCAAGGTAATCTCCGCCATCTCGGGCATCGAAATCGCGCTCCACGACGTCGCCGGGAAGCTCCTCGACGTGCCCGCCTACCAACTCGTCGGCGGGAAGTACCGCGACGAAGTGCGCGTCTACTGCGACCTCCACACGGAAGACGAGGCCAATCCGCAGGCCTGCGCCGAGGAGGGCGTCCGCGTGGTCGAGGAGCTCGGCTACGACGCCATCAAGTTCGACCTCGACGTGCCCTCGGGCCACGAGAAGGACCGCGCGAACCGCCACCTCCGCAACCCCGAAATCGACCACAAGGTCGAAATCGTCGAAGCCGTCACCGAAGCCGTCGGCGACCGCGCGGACGTGGCGTTCGACTGCCACTGGTCCTTTACCGGCGGGAGTGCCAAGCGTCTCGCCGCCGAGCTGGAAGACTACGACGTGTGGTGGCTCGAAGACCCCGTCCCGCCGGAGAACCACGACGTGCAGAAGCTCGTGACGCAGTCCACGACGACGCCCATCGCGGTCGGCGAGAACGTCTACCGGAAGTTCGGCCAGCGGACGCTGCTCGAACCGCAGGCGGTGGACATCGTCGCGCCCGACCTGCCCCGCGTCGGCGGCATGCGCGAGACGCGGAAGATCGCCGACCTCGCGGACATGTACTACATCCCCGTGGCGATGCACAACGTCTCGTCGCCCATCGGGACGATGGCGTCTGCACAAGTCGCTGCGGCCATCCCGAACTCGCTTGCCCTCGAATACCACTCCTACCAGCTCGGCTGGTGGGAGGACCTCGTCGAGGAGGACGACCTGATTCAGAACGGTCGGATGGAGATTCCCGAGAAGCCCGGTCTCGGGCTGACGCTCGACCTCGACGCCGTCGGAGAACACATGGTCGAAGGGGAGACGCTCTTCGACGAGGAGTAAGCCGACACCGAGGACGAGACTGTCCCACGGTGGCCGCAACCTGACATGCAACACCCATAACCCGGACGCACCACCGCGGACGAGAGAAGTGAGCGTCTCTCGACCCGCGGCGCGCCGTCGCGGCCGCCTTTTCACTCGCTGGAGTTCGATACCGGAGCGACGCGACTCGCGGAGATAGTCGCTACGCCGACGCAGATAGCTTGACGGCTGAGAACGGCGCGCGAACCGCGGGCGAGAAACAGAAAGCGCAGAAAGGTGACCGCTCAGTCCGAGACGAACGCGCCGATGGCGCGGTTCGACGGGAGCTCTCGGTTCTTCAGCGCGTCGCCGGTCTCCCCGTCGAACAGGTGAATCGCGTCCTCGGGGAACGAGACGGTCGTGCGGTCGCCCGCTTCGACTCTCGACTTGCCGGTCGTGGTGGCGGTGAACTGAGTCCCCTCGCCCCCGCCGACGAACCGCAGGTGGACGGTGTTCTCGTTCCCCTGCGGTTCGACGACGACGACCTCGGCGTCGAACGTTCGGTCGCTCGACCGCCGGTCTCCGACCGCGACGTCCTCGGGCCGGATACCGAGCGTGAGGGCGCTCACGTCGCCGAGTTGGTCTCTGGTCGCGCCCGAAAGCGGGTAGTCGAAGCCGTCGCCGCCGAAGGTATCGCCCTCCAGTGACCCGTCGAAGAAGTTCATCGACGGTTCGCCGATGAAGCCCGCGACGAACAGGTTGTTCGGGCGGTGGTAGCAGTCCAGCGGCGTGCCGACCTGCTGGAGTTCGCCGTCGTCGAGGACGGCGACGCGGTCGCCCATCGTCATCGCCTCGGTCTGGTCGTGGGTGACGTAGACGGTCGTGACGCCGAGTTCCCCTTGCAGGCGCTGGAGTTCGGTCCGCATCTCCGCCCGGAGTTTGGCGTCCAAGTTGGACAGCGGCTCGTCCATCAGGAACACTTCCGGGTCACGGACGATGGCCCGCCCCAGCGCGACCCGCTGTTGCTGGCCGCCCGAAAGCTGTCCGGGCTTGCGGTCGAGCAGGTCCGAGATGCCGAGCATATCGGTCGTCTCTTCGACCCGCTGACGTATCTCGTCGTCAGGGAGGTCGGTCGACTCTTCGAGGCCGAACGACATGTTCCCGCGGACGCTCTTGTGCGGGTACAGCGCGTACGACTGGAACACCATCGCGATGTCCCGGTCCTGCGCGGACACGTCGTTGAGGACGCGCTCTTCGAGTCTGAGCTCGCCCTCGGTGACGGTTTCGAGGCCCGCCATCATCCGGAGCGTCGTCGACTTCCCGCACCCCGAGGGACCGACGAGCACGAGGAACTCCCCGTCGTCGATGTCGAGCGAGAGGTCTTCGACGGCGACGATGTCGCCGCCGTCGTCGTCGGTGTACACCTTCGTCACGTCGTCGAGTGTTAATCGTGCCATGGCTACTGTTCGAGTTGCGTGCGGTCGGCTTCCTGGTCGTAGCGGCGGTTGTGCACCGCGGTTCCGGTCTCCGCGTCGAACACGTGAATCTTGTCCGGCGGAATCGTCACCGTGACGCGGTCGCCCCGCGTGACGAGGTGCATCCCCGCCGTGACCGCCTGCAGGGCGTCGTCGGCGGAGGGTTGGTCCGGGTGCGAGAGGTGGAGGACGTTCTGGTCGCCGTGGGGTTCCACGACGGTCACGTCCATCCGGAGTTCGTGGTCGCCGAGTGCGGTGTCGTCGGCGGTGTCGTCGGTCGTCGCGTCAACGACCGCGATGTCTTCGGGGCGAATCCCCAAGACGAGGTCCTCGCGGGCGCCGACGGACTCCATCACGTCTTCGTCGAGCGGGTACGAGAAGTGCTCGCCGACGAACGTCGTCTCCGAGCGCGTCCCGCGGACGAGGTTTATCATCGGCTCGCCGATGAACTCCGCGACGAACAGGTTGTTCGGGCGGTGGTAGCACTCGAAGGGAGAGGCCACCTGTTGGAGTTCGCCGTCGTCCATGACGGCGATTCGGTCGGCCATCGTCATCGCCTCGGTCTGGTTGTGGGTGACGTAGACGGTCGTGACCGCGAGTTGGTCCTGCAGGTTCTGGAGTTCGGTTCGCATCTCCGCGCGCAGTTTGGCGTCCAAGTTGGACAGCGGCTCGTCCATCAGGAACACCTCCGGGTCACGCACGATGGCGCGACCGAGGGCGACACGCTGTTGCTGGCCGCCGGAGAGTTCGTCGGGTTTCCGGTCGAGCAGGTCCGAGATGCCGAGCGTCTCGGCGACCTCGACGACGCGCTCGTCGCGCTCTTCAGACGTGTACCCTTCCTCTTCTTCCAGCCCGAACCGGATGTTCTGCCGGACGGTCATGTGCGGGTACAGCGCGTAGTCCTGGAACACCATCGCGATGTCGCGGTTCTGCGGGACGCGGTAGTTCATGTGGTCCCCGCCGATGTAGATGTCGCCGCTGGTCGGGGTCTCCAAGCCGGCGAGCATCCGGAGCGTCGTCGACTTCCCGCACCCCGAGGGACCGACGAGCACGAGGAACTCCTCGTCGTCGATGTCGAGCGAGAGGTCGTCGACGGCGACGGTGTCGCCGAAGCGCTTCGTCAGGTCGGTGAGTTGAATCTCTCCCATAGGTTAGGCCTCCGTCCGAAGTCCCTTGGCGAACTGTTCGGCGAACGCGACGTACAGGATGAGCGTCGGAACCGCCGCAAGGAACGCCGCGGACATCCTGATACCGAAGTCGATGCCGGAGGTCGACGCCCCGATTGCGGGCAGCACCAGCGTGACCGGTGCCGCGGGGGCGTCGGACCCGGTGACCAGCGTGAACGCGAAGAGGAACTCGTTGTAAATCTGCGTGAACTGGTAGATGAACACGACGCCGAACATCGGCTTCGAGATGGGCAGGATGACGCGCCGGTAAATCTTCGTGATGCTCGCGCCGTCGATCTTCCCGGCCTCGACGAGCGAGTTCGGGAGGCTCTGGTAGTACGACCGGAACAGTATCGTACAGATGGGAATCCCGTAAGCGATGTGGGTGATGACGAGCGGCACGAGGTCGGCGTGGTACCCCTGGAAGAAGGGTATCGACGCCACCATCGGCTCTATCATCCGCGCGAGCGGGAAGATGTTGTTCCAGAAGCGCGCGAGCGGGACCAACACGGCCTGATAGGGCACGAAGACGCCGATGACGAACAGCATCAGCATGCCCATCTGCGCCCGCCAGTTGACCATCGTCAGTCCGTAGGCGGCCATGCTCCCGAACAGGACGCTCCCGATAGTCGCCGGAATCGACATGACGAGCGAGTTGAAGAACGACCCCGAGAGCTGTTCGAGGGCGAACTGGATGTTCCCGAGGGTGAAGCCCTCGCCGACGGGCGGCGCGAAGGGAAGCGAGCGAGCGACCGATTCGTTCGTCTTGATGGCGGTCATGATTCCCGTCTCCAGCGGGACGAGGAAGAACCCGAGGAAGAAGACGACGAGGGCGTACTGGGCGACGCGCCGCAGGTTCACGTCCTCGACGAGCGATGCGACGTCGAAACTGCCTGTGGATGACGGCTGTGACATGGTCAGAGGCTCCCCTGTTTGTACTGGTAGTAGAGGTACGGTCCGATGACGCCGAGCGCCATGATGAGGAGCATGGTCGCGATGGCGGCCGAGTAGGCCCACTCACCGAACTTGAACGCGCGGCGCACCATGAGCGTCGCCAGGATGTCCGTCCCGTTCGGCGGACGGTACCGGCCGACGAGCGCGTACAGGAACGTGAACGCCTTCAGCGCGAACACCATCAGCACGACGGCCGCGCTGACGGACGCTTCCTTGAGTTGCGGGACGATGATGCGGAGGTAGGTCCGGATGATGCTCGCGCCGTCGACGCGGGCCGCCTCGAACTGGTCGTCGGGTATCGACTGGAGCCCCGCGAGGTAGACGACCATCGTGTACCCGCTGAACTGCCAGATGAGGGCGAATATCACCGCGCCGAGCGCGATTGATGGATTCCCGAGCCAGTCCACCGGGTTGAACCCGAGAGTCGTCACGACGAGGTTGAGGATGCCGCTTTCGACGTTGAACATCCAGAGCCACAGTTGCGCGGTGACGACGAACGAGAGACTCATCGGGAGGAGATAGACCGTCTGGAACTTCTCGGAGAAGCGGATGCCGTGGTCCAAGAGGACCGCGAGGAACAGCCCGAGCACCAGACAGACGGTCGTAAAGCCCACGAGGAGGACTAAGTTGTTCTGCGCGGCGGCCCTGAACGCCTCGCTCGACAGCGCCTGTGCGTACATCTCCAAGTCGAGCGTGGAGTAATCGGGCGTCCCGAGGCCCTCGTAATCCGTAAACGAGATTGCGAAGTTGTAGCCGATGCCACCGTAGACGGCGATGCTCATGAGGACGAACGGGATTCCCCAGTACGGCGAGGAGCGAACGAAGTCGCTGTTGAGGAAATACCGGAGCTTCGACTCCCACCCGACCGCCTCGTCGGTCGCGTCGGCGACGTGCTCCGTGTTATCGTGTGTTGCCATCGATGTACCTATATGTTATTTGTTGATGAGGGGGCTGTGATTTCGACCGAGGCGTTACTCGGAGACCGCTTCGACGAGCGCGTCGGCGGTGGCTTCGACCTTGAACGGCCCCATGAAGTTATCGCCGAAGGCGGTCTTACACGCGCCCATCGTCTTGGGCGTGACGGCGAGACCGTGGGCGATGGTCGGCGGGTACGCCTCCGAGTCGGTGAGGTCCTCGTACGTCATCGCGAGGAAGTCGGTCAGTTCGCTCGGGTCGATGTCGGTGCGAAGCGGGACCGACCCCTTGGGGTTGTTGAAGGCGATTTGGGCCTTCTTCGTGCCGACGAACTTCTGCCACGCGATGGTCTCCTCGCGGCTCGGGTTGTTGCTCGGCGCGACGATGGAGTCGACGTGGTAGAAGTAGATACCTTCCGTCCCCGGGAACGGTATCCAGTCCCACTGCTCTTTGTAGTTGAAGCTGTCGTCGGCGCGGAACATTCCGTACACCCAGTTCCCCTGATGGATGGTCGCCGCGTTCCCCGAGATGACCTTCTGCCCCGCCGTCGTGAAGCTGATGGACGAGGCGTCGGCGGTGATGTAGTTCTCGTTGATGGTCTTCAGCGCTTCGAGCGCCTCGACGACGGCCGCCCTGTCGGGGTTGCCCTCGATGAAGTTCGTGTACGCCTCGACGCCGCTCTGGCTCGTCAGAATCTGCGCCCAGAGTTGGAGGTTCGTCCACGGCGCGACCATCGCCTGCGCCATCGGCGTCACGTCCGTGTTCTGGTCGATAGCTTCGAGCGCGTCGAGGAGCGCGTCGACGCTGTCGAGGCTCGACGCGTCGATGCCGGCCTCCTCGAACACGGCGGTGTTGTAAAACAGGTTGTTCATCCGGTGGGAGCCGATCGGGACCGCCGGCATCTTGTCGTTGAACTTACACAGTTCGACCGCGCGGGACTGCATGGTGTCTTTGAATCCTTCGGCGTCCCACACGTCGGCTTCGAGGTCCATCAGCGCGCCCGAGTACCGTTCGAGGTTCTTCCCCGGCCAGTTGGCGAACGAACTCATCGGGTTGTTGTTCGCGAGCCGTCGGAGAATCGTCGCGTTGAGGTTCACGTTCGCGCTCGCGCCGACCGCCTGGAAGTTCGTATCCATCTCGGGATACTCCTCCTCGAACGCCTCGATGAGCGCGGTGACCGCCGCCTCGCCGTCGCCGCCGGCCCAGCCGTGAAGCACTTCGAGTTCAGAGTCCCACGTGCTGCCCGAACTGCTCCCACCGGTCTCGGTGTCGGAGGAACCGTCAGAGCCGCCTCCACTTTCGCTTCCGCTTTCGGTTCCATCCGTCTCGGAGCCGCCACCGCCGGTACACCCAGCGATGCCGGTTGCGACACCCGCGGACAGGACGGTGAGATACTTTCGACGGTTCACACTTTTATCGCTACTGCCGTTCTCAGCCATGTTATACCCATGTTAGCTACCCGCATATATAGGTTGTGAATGAATGATGGTTACGTAACAGATCCATAGGGTATCGTGGACGTCTTTCGCAAGAATTGCGAGCGAAACTGCGTTGGACGAGCGTGGGAGCGCGGTCGAGAACCGAGCGAAGCGCCGTGCGGGAACCGCCGTCGTCGGCCGCGACACCCCCTCGCAGGGGGCCCTCGCGCACGTCGCGGTCCGCGGACGGCGTTCGGCGAGTCTCAGCGTTCGGCGCGACGTTGTCACGGGGAAACACGTATGCGGCAGGGAGCTAATCACGGCGTATGGTCGACCGACCAACCGCCATGGATGATCCGCTCGACGGACGCACAGCACTCGTCACGGGTGCGAGTTCGGGAATCGGCGCGGCGACCGCGCGCGTGCTCGCCGAGGACGGCGCGGACGTGTGTCTCGCCGCCCGCCGAGTCGAGCGGCTGGAATCGCTCGCAGAGGAGATTCGCGAGACGACGGACGCCGCCGTGAGCGTCGTGCCGACGGACGTGACCGACTCCGACGCGGTCCGGGCGCTCGTCGACGCGACCGTCGAGCGCTTCGGCTCGCTCGACATCGTCGTCTGCAACGCCGGCCTCGGCATCGACAAGTCGGTCGCCGAGCTCACCGACGAGGAGTACCGCCTGATGACCGGCGTCAACGTCGACGGGATGTTCTACACGGCCAGAGAGGCGATTCCGCACCTCGTGGAGTCCGAGGGGAACCTCGTCTTCCTCGGGAGCATGTCCGGGAACCACCCCCGACCCCACAACCCGGTGTACGCCGCGACGAAGTGGTGGGTCCGCGGGTTCGCGTCGAGCCTGCAGGGGTCCATCGGCGAGGAGAACGTCGGCGTGACCTGCGTCAATCCGACCGAGGTCCGGACCGAGTTCGGCTCCGAGAGCGGCGAGACGCTCGAAGAGTCGTTCGAGGAGGGATCGGTGACGGAGGCGATAGAGGTCGCCGACGCCATCGCCTACGCGGTCCGCCAGCGGTCGCCGAACACGGTGCTGTCGCTCGACCTCTACCGGCGCGACAAGCTCTCGCACTTCTGAGCGGCGGCGAGGGAAACGGCGACGCCGGAACGGGGAAGCGTATTTTGCGGTCGGTTACGAACGAACGTCCATGACTGTCACACGAGTGGTCGACACGTCGTGCCGACTCGGCGAGGGGCCGGTCTGGCACCCCGACGAAAAGCGGCTGTACTGGGTAGACATCGAGGGCGGGCGACTCCACCGCTACGACCCCGAGACCGGGGCGCACGACTGTCCGGTCGAAACGTCGGTCATCGCCGGGGTGACGTTGCAGCGCGACGGGTCGCTCCTCGCGTTCATGGACCGCGGCCGCGTCGGGCGCGTCGTCGACGGCGAACTCGGGAGCGTCACGCAAATCGTCGATTCGCCGACCCGCTTCAACGACGTCATCGCCGACCCCGCGGGGCGGGTGTTCTGCGGGACGATGCCCTCGGGGTCCGCGGGCGGGCGGCTGTTCCGTCTCGACAGGGACGGGGCGGCGACGACGGTCGAAACCGGCGTCGGAATCCCCAACGGGATGGGCTTTACCCGCGACCGCGAGCGGTTCTACTTCACGGAGACCGAGGCCCACACTATCTATCGGTACGCCTACGACGAGGAGACGGGGACCGTCTCGGACCGCGAGCGGTTCGTCGAATCGCCGGAGACGCCGGGGCTGCCGGACGGCATGACCGTCGATTCGGCGGGCCACATCTGGTCGGCCCGCTGGGAGGGGAGCTGCGTGGTCAGGTACGACGCCGACGGGACCGAACTCGACCGGTTCGACGTGCCGACGGAGAAAGTGACGAGCGTCGCCTTCGGCGGGGCGGACCTCGATTCGCTCTACGTGACGACCGCCGGCGGCGACCCCGACGGCGGAGCAGACGAGGACGAGGACGCGGGTGCGCTGTTCCGCCTCGACGTGGCGGCGACCGGACGGCCCGAGTTCCGCTCTGACGTTCGGCTGGACTGAGCCGAAGCGGACAGCGGCCGCGGGCGGTCAGTTCAGGTCGACCGCGGCCCCGGTCTCGGCGCTCTCGTAAATCGCGTCGATGGTCCGCATGACCGCAACGGACTCCTCGCGGTCGATTCGCGGCGTCTCGCCGGTCTCGACGGCGCGGGCGAACGCCTCGACCTCGCGGCGGTAGCTGTCGGTCGGGTCGAACGTCTCCGTGACGACGCGGCCGTCGGTGGCGTAGGTGAGTTCGGCCGAGGCCGTCGGATCGACGTTGAACGCGGTCTTCGCCTCCAGCCAGCCGTCGGTGGTCTGGACGCGGTAGTACTGGGTCTCGGGCGTGTCGAACGACGACTCGACGCGGGCGGTCGCGCCGGCGTCGTACTCCAAGACGCCCGACATCCGCGTGTCGACGCCGCAGTCGCGCGTGTCGGTCGTGGTCGCGTACACCCGGTCGGGCGTCCCGAGGAAGAGCCGCGCCGCGCTGACGGCGTAACAGCCAACGTCCATGACGCTCCCGCCGGCGAGATCGGGGTCGATGCGGATGTTCTCGGCTCCCTCGGGCAGGCGGAACGAGAAGTTCGACGTGACCGAGACGACCTCGCCGAGTTCCGACGCGACGAGTTCCGCGGCCCGCTCGGTCCGCGGGTGGAACCGGTACATGAACCCCTCCATCAGCGTGACGCCCGCGTCCTCGCAGTAGTCGAAGACGGCGGCGGTCTCGTCGGCGCTGGCGGTCAGCGGCTTCTCGCAGAGCACGTGGAGACCGCGGTCGGTGGCCGCCCGAACCCAGTCGGCGTGGAGGCTGTTGGGGAGCGGAACGTACACCGCGTCGAGTGAGTCGTCGGCCAGAAGCGCCTCGTAACTCCCGTACGCGGTGGGGATACCGAGTTCGTCGGCGACCGCGCTCGCCCGCGCCTCGTCGCGGGACGCGATGGCGGCCGCCGCGTGCTCGCTCGCCTGAACCGCCGGGATGACCGATTTGACGCCGATGCCCGCCGTGCCGACGATGCCGAATTTCATGAGAGGAATTCAGGCGACTCCGGTGATAAAACTGCTGGAGAAACCCCGTCGAATCGGGTCTGTGTGCCGTCGCGCCGTCGGGTTCGCCTTCGAGCTAACGACGACCGCGGTCTCTCAGAGTGCGGACGCCTCGTCGCGGGTCCACCACCCGAGGCCGGTCACGGCGACCCCGTCGGTGCCAGCCGCGTCGTCGTCCCGCCAGTCCCGGCGCGTGAACTCCTCGACGAGGTCGATGGCTGTGGACTCATACGGTGGTGACGGAGTTCGAGAGCGTGCCGATGCCCTCGACGGTGATGTCGACGCGGTCGCCCGCCTGCAGGTCGAACGGGTGGTCCGGGACGAGCGACGTGCCCGTGAGGATGACCGCCAGTTCGGGGACCGTGTTGTGGCGCGTGAAGTACGACACGAGTTCCTCACAGCTCCGGACCATCTCGCTCGTGTTCGTGGCGTCGTCGTAGACGACCTCGCCGTCGCGTTCGATGGTCATGCTCATCTCCAACTCGTGGGGGTCGTCGACGTCGTCCGGCGTGACCACGCACGGACCGATAGAGCAACAGCGGTCGTAGACCTTGGCTTGCGGCAGATACAGCGGGTTTTCGCCCTCGATGGAACGACTGCTCACGTCGTTGCCGACGGTGTAGCCGACGATTTCGCCGCGGCGGAGGACGATTCCGAGTTCGGGTTCGGGAACGTCCCACTCTGAGTCGTCCCTGACGCCGATGGCGTCGCCCGGTTCGACCGTTCGCGACGGTGTCGCTTTGAAGAAGATCTCCGGCCGGTCGGCGTCGTACACGTCGAAGTACATGTCCGGCATCGAACTCTCCTCCTCGCGCGCCTGCTCGCTGATTTGGTAGGTGACGCCCGCGGCCCAAACCTCCTCCGCGTCGACCGGGACAGTCGCGTGTCGGTCGACGAACGCGTCGTCGACCACGTCCGCGTCCTCGGTCAGTTCGGCCGCGAGTCGGTCGATGGAAGTTCGGGCGATACTCGCCACCCGAGCCAAGTCTCCGAACGTCCGAAGGTCCGGGTCGGCGCTCGTGAGGTCGTACGTCGTGGAGTCACGACTCACCGTGAGGTGTCGCTCTCCCGACACCGCTAGCTGGTGGTAGTGCATTCAGTAACCCCATTACCAGCGATTGTTAAAAAAGTACGTCCCGACGCGAGCGGGGTGCGAGGGGTGAGACACAGAAACACGAAACGGCGGCGGGTTCGGTCTCGAACCCCCGACGAGCGCGGGTAGTGACCGCCCTCACCTCGCCCGACCGCCGGCAGGCCGGAGCATCGTGGTCGACGGGCACTCGGGACCACCGTGCTGAAGGCCGACACAAATGTTCTTATAAACAGAACGGAGTTGGATGCAGGGAACTGTCGACCGAATAACTCGGATATGACCGTATCAGACCGCCATAGAGAACTGAGGAAGGAACTGCCGAAAACGAGTCTCGAATAGAAGGCAGTTCGACCGATTTGAACCGTCTACGTCGATATTCGGGGTCTTCCGAGTCGAGAGTCACCGATGAGTGAATATTTTCTATTACAGAACAGAATCTCGCCGTATTCGAACGGGAGATCGCGCGACTGGTGCATTCTACGGTCGAAGATGACCGAATGAATTACACGAGTACGCTTGTAATTCAGAACGCCTGGTGACGGGAAACGGACGCGATATTACCGGGTCACCGCGGCGACGACCGGGCACGGACGAGGCGGTGTGTGATTCGACGGGGTCGTTCCCTATTACAGAATCGTCGTCCTGCGGTGACCGGAATCAAACGGAGCGACCCGCCGGGGAGCGGGGAGAGGCCGGAGACTACCCGAGAGGCGACGCGCGAGCACGTCGACGAGCGACGAATCCGCAACGCGAAAGGAGAACAGCCGGTCAGAACGCGCTGTCCGCGAAGCCGCCGTCGACGGTGACGACCTCACCGGTCACGAACGAAGACGCGTCGCTCGCGAGGAAGACCGCCGCGCCGACGATCTCCTCTCGCTCCGCGACCCGGCCGAGCGGCGTTCGCTCGTCGATTCGCTCGCGCTTTTCGGTCCCCTCGGCGTAGGTGTCGGCGTTCTGCGGCGTGATGACGAACCCGGGCGCGATGGCGTTGACGCGTATCTCGGGCGCGAGTTCCTTCGCGGACGCGCGGGTGAACGCCTCGACGCCGCCCTTCGCCGCCGAGTAGGCGGGGAGGTTCGCCATCGAGAGCCGCGCGGCCAGAGAGGAGATGTTGATTATCGACCCGCCGTCGGCGACGGCGGGAGCCATCGCCTGCGTCACGCGGCGGACGCCCCCGAGCGCGATGTCGGTGACGTGGTCCCACGCGTCGTCGTCGATGTCGCGGACCGACTCGCGCGAAATCGCGCCCTGCGAGGCGACGACCACGTCGATGCCCCCGAACTCCTCGACGGCGCGCTCGCGGACGCGTTCGAGCGAGGCCGGGTCGGTCACGTCGCACGTCTCTCGAACCGCGTTCGCCCCCAAGTCCTCGATCGCGTCGGCCGTCTCGTCGACCGCCGACTCGCGTCGGCTGGTTGCGAGGACGTCCGCGCCCTCGCTGGCGAATCCGAGGGCGATTGCCTGTCCGATACCGCTCGTTCCGCCGACGACGACGACGCGCTTGTCACTGACGGAGACCGGCGTGTGCTCGTATGCGACCATGGGTTCCAGTCTGCACGGTGCCGACATGATAGTTGCGGAACGCGCGACGAGAGTGCCGCATGCAATACGTTTTTACGGACCCGTGCCACATGTGGTCTCATGCGAGGACTTGCCAAAGTGGAGCGTAGCTCCGGCGCTATGGAGTTCGTCGAGCGACAGAAACCGGAGCCGGGCACGGGAGAAGTGCTCGTAGAGGTCGACTACGCCGGCCTCTGTGGGAGTGACGCGGGCATCTACGAGTTCGAATCCGCCTTCGAGCGGATGGAGCTCCCGACCGTCATCGGCCACGAGTACGCCGGGCGCGTGGTCGAAGTCGGCGACGGCGTGACCGAGTTCGGCGTCGGCGACCGCGTGGTCGAACGGCCGATTCGGGGCTGCGGCGAGTGTTACCAGTGTCGCATCGGCGAGGAGAACGTCTGCCAGGACGCGGTCATCACCGGCGTCGACCACGACGGCGCGTACGAGCGCTTCATCGCCGTCCCGGAACGCGCCCTGCACCCGATTCCGGATGACGTGGAACAGCGGCACGCCGCGGTCGCGGAGCCGACGAGCATCGCCGCCCGCGCCGTCATCGAGAACTCGCGGGTCGGCGCGGGCGACCGCGTGCTGGTCGAGGGACCGGGGCCAATCGGCCTCCTCACGGCCCAAATCGCGGCCGCGCAGGGCGGGACCGTCGTCGTCTCCGGCGTGGGACAGGACGCCGAGTATCGGCTCCCGCTCGCCGAGGAACTCGGGTTCGAGACGGTCAACGTCGCCGACGACGACACCGAGGCGCGACGCGAGCGCCACACCGGCGGCGTCGGCTACGACGTGGTGTTCGACACGACCGGCCACCCCTCGGGGCTCACGACGGCCGTCGAGGAGGTCCGCAAGGGCGGCCAAATCGTCCTCGTCGGGCAGACCGGCGAGACCACGATGCCCTACTCCCCGCTCGTCCGGGCCGAAATCGACCTCCAGTGTTCGTACGCCTCGATGTACGAGGACTTCGAGCGCTCCTTCCGACTGATTCGCGACGGCGACGTGGACTGCGAGACGTTCGTCGATACCCGGTTTTCGCTGCTCGAAGCCGACGAGGCCTTCGAGACGTTCATCGAGGGCGGGACGTGCAAGCCGGTGTTCGACGTCTCGGAGTTGGCGTAAGCGAGCCCTCGAACGGTCGCAACCCCAACCGAGATAGAAAACCAAAATGTCCACAATACTATATACGAGGGATATCAGGGAAAGACCCGAATAAACACTAATATCCCGTGTTTTTGGTTTTTAAGCTGACCCCTATCATCCATAATTAAGTATTTCGGACAAAATGGCAACTACACCCCATTAATCAGTAGATTAATGCAGTTTTAGTCGCTTTAAATCGCTGGGAATGGACAAATTCGTCTAGTAAGTTGGGAAGTTTCCTATTATTTTTTCCGATAGAATTTTTTATGTTCCACAATACTACTGCAGCGGTCCAGGCCTCGAATCCGAATCGAGACGCGGCGCTACCGGGAGGTCGGCAAAGAGGCGACGGGAGCGGAATCGAAGGAGGGCGTCAGTCGCTCGCCGAATCGCCACTAGCCGGCGACGAGAACTCGGGGTCCCCGTATGTGCCGGAGCGGTCGTCGGCGGGGTCGTCCGCGGCGGGGATCTCCCCGTCCGGGAAGTAGCACGCGGCGCGGTGGTCGCCGCTTCGGACGGTGTCGAGTCCGGGTTCGCTCTCCCGGCATTCGTCTTCGGCCTTCGGGCACCGCGGGGCGAAGACGCACCCCGGCGGGAGGTCGACCGGGTTCGGAGGCTCGCCGTCGAGCAGGACGCGGTCGCGGTCGACCGTCGGGTCCTTCTCGGGGGCGGCCGCGAGGAGCGAGGTGGTGTACGGGTGTTTCGGCTCGGCCGCGACGGACTCGACGTCGCCCTCCTCGATGACCCGCCCGAGGTACATAATCGCGAGCCGGTCCGACACCTGCACCAGACTGGCGAGGTCGTGAGAGATGTAGACGATACCGATGTCCTCCGTGTCCGCGAGTTCTCGAAGGAGGTTCAGCAGGTTCACCTTCAGCGACACGTCGAGCATCGACGCCGGCTCGTCGCAGATGAGGAAGTCGGGGTCGAGGACGAGCGCTTTGGCCACCGCGACGCGCTGGCGTTGGCCCCCCGAGAGCTGGTGGGGGTACTGGTCGAGGAACTTCCGCGCGGGCGTGAGCCCGACTTTCTCCAGCGTCTCGACGACGGCCCGTTCGCGCTCGTCGGTCCGGTAGTCGTGGATGGTGAGCGGTTCGCCGACCAACTGCCGAACCGTCTGTCTCGGGTTGAGCGAGTCGAAGGGATCCTGGAAGATTATCTGCACCTTCCGGCGGAACTCGCGCATGTTCCCGTCGGCGTAGTGCTCGTAGGACTCGCCGTCGAAGACGAACTCGCCGCCGGTCGGCTGTTTGAGAAGCGCGATGGTCTCACCGAGCGTCGACTTCCCACAGCCGGACTCGCCGGCGACGCCGAGGATTTCGGACCGCCGGACCCGCAGGGAGACGCCGTCGACGGCGCGGACGTAGTTCGGATCGTTGCCCCTGAGTTTCTCCAAGAGCGACTGGCTCTGCTCGTAGTACTTCTCAAGGCCGTCGGTTTCGAGGAGCACCTCGCCGCGGCCCGACTCGTCGTGACTGTCGGGGATGCCCCACGTCTCCGGGTCGGTGGCGTCGCGCCGCATCTGGGCGGCTTTGGTGACGTGGTGGCACGCCGAGCGGTGGTTGCGGTTCGGCAGGTCGACGAGGTCCGGATGGGACGCCTCGCATTCCTCGGTCGCGAACGGACACCTGTCCTTGAAGACGCACGCGCTGGGTGACTCGCTCAGGTTCGGCGGCGACCCCGGAATCGAGACGGGGTCCTGGTCGCCCTCCTCAATCTCGGGGAAGGAGTTCTTCAGCCCCATCGTGTACGGATTCGTTGGGTTGACGAGGACGTTGTCGACGCTTCCCTGCTCCATCGCCTTCCCGCCGTAGAGGATGGACAACTCGTCGCACGTCTCGGCGATGACGCCGATTTCGTGGGTGATGAGAAGCAGCGAACTGTCCATCCGGTCCTGTATCTCCAGAATCTTGTCGATGATCTTGTCTTGGACGATGACGTCGAGCCCGGTGGTCGGCTCGTCGGCGATGATGAGGTCCGGTTCGAGCGCGAGCGCCATGGCGATAGTCACGCGCTGGCGCATCCCCCCGGAGAACTCGTGGGGGTAGTCGTCGATGCGGTCGGGGTCGAGCCCGACGATTTCGAACAGCTCTCGAACCCGCGAACGCGCCTTGTCGTCGGTGACGTTCCGATGGGTCTGAATCGCCTGTCGAATCTGCGCGCCGGTGGACATCACCGGGTCGAGCGAGTCCATCGCGCTCTGGGGGATGTAGGCGATGTCCTCCCAGAGCACGTCGCGGCGCTCGCGCTCGCTGAGGCCGGTCAGGTCGCGGCCCTGGAATTCGATGCTGCCGGATTCGACGGAGCCGTTGCTCGGGAGGAGGCCGAGAACCGCCTCGGCCAGCGTCGATTTCCCCGAGCCGGACTCGCCGGCGAGGCCGTAGTTGACGCCCTCGTCGATGCTGAACGACACGTCGTTGACGGCGTGGACGGTTCCGCTGTCGGTCGAGTACGTGACCGTGAGGTCCGTGATGTCGAGGAGGCTCATTGTTCGGTCTGAATTTCAGGGTTGATGACTTCTTCGTAGGCGCGGCCGATGAGGAACACCGAGGTGGTGATGGCCGCGATGCCGAGCGCGGGGGGGAGCACCCACCACCAGGCGACGCGCATGTTGCCCGATTCGAACACCTGTCGGAGCATCCGGCCCCAACTCGTGACGGTCGGGTCGCCGAAGCCGAGGAACGCCAGGCTGGCCTGCGCGGCGATGGCCCACGCGATGCCGTAGGCCGTGTAGAGAAAGCCGATGGGAAGCACGTTCGGCGCGACGTGGTAGAGCATCGTCCGCAGGTCGCTCGCGCCGCTGGCGCGCGCCGACTTCACGAAGGTCCGCTCCCTGACGGAGAGGACCTCGGAGCGGACGACGCGCGCGGGCATCTTCCAGAGGAACGCGACGATGATACCCGTCATGAGCCAGACGCTCGGCGTCACGAACGTCAGGAGCAACAGCGCCATCGGCGTGAACGGCAGGGAGAACGTGAGGTCCGTGAGGCGCATGAGGACCTCGTCGACCCAGCCGCCGTAGTAGCCGCTGACGAGCCCCACGAGGAAGCCGAGCACGCCGGTTCCGATGCCGCCGAACAGCCCGACGATGAACGTCGGTTGCGCGCCGGCGAGGAACTGGCTCAGGACGTCTTTCCCGTAGGCGGTCGTCCCGAAGGGGGCCGCGCCGGTCGGTTCCGACAGCCGCAGCATCGACCCGGCGTCGTCTCGGACGGTGTGCTCGATGGGGTCGTGCGGGGCGAGCGCGGGGCCGAGGAGGCCGAGGAAGACGAACGCCGCGACGATGACGACGCCGGCGAACGCGAGGCGGTCGCGCCGCAGGAACGTGAACTGGTCGCGGAGCGTCTCCGCGATCTCCTCGACGCGCTTTTTCAGTTCGGCTTCGGGCCTCGTCTCGGTGCTCACGCGACACCACCCCCGCTGGTCGAGACGGTCGGATCGAAGTAGGCGTACAGCACGTCGGCCACGAGGTTCGCCACGATGACCGCGAGCGCCATGATGAACACGGCCGCCTGCACCAGCGGGTAGTCCTGCTGTTGGATGGCGAGCACGAGTTCGCGGCCGATGCCGGGCCAGCCGAAGACGACTTCGAGCAGGATGAGCCCCTGGAATATCATCCCGAGACGCAGCGCGAAGTAGGTCAGAATCGGCAGCATGGAGTTCCGGCCCGCCCGCGCGAGCTGCTGCATCTCAGAGAGCCCCTTCGCGCGGTGGAGCTTGAGGAACTCGGAGCCCCGCTTTTCGACGACGCCGTTGCGCGCCAAAAGCAGGAAATCGCCGCTGTAGTACAGCACGGACACGGTAAACGGCAGGATGTAGTGGTGCAGGAAGTCGAGCGAGGCGAACCGCTCGACGTAGCCCTCCGGCGAGGCGCTGATAGAGCGCATCCCGAAGGCGGGCACCAGTTCGAGGTTGTACGCGAACACGATGACGAAGAGGATGCCCGTGATGAACACCGGCGTCGACCGGAGGAACGTCGTGGCGACGATGCTGAGCTTCTCCAGTTTGCTCCCGCGGTTCCAGCCGACGTACATCCCGAGCAGGGAACTCAGGACCGCCGTCGTCACTAACGCGGGGACGAGCAGGATGAGCGTGTTGACGAGCCGCGGGGCCAACACCTCCCAGACGGGTTGGCTCCGGAGGATGGAGTAGCCGAACTGGAACAGCAGGATGCTCTGCAGGTAGCTGAGGTACTGCCGCCACATCGGCTGGTCGAGGCCGTACATCGCCCGAATCTCGGTGATCTGCTGCTGGCTCAGATTGCCCGCGGTGACGAGCGACTCGAACGGGCTGCCGGGGAGCAACCGCAGGACGACGAAGATGACCGAGACGGCCACGAGAGTGAGCCCGATAGAGATGGCGAGCCGCTTCGCGAGGAAGCGCTGGAACTCGCTCATGGTCGGGCCCCCCGACGCCGCGAGTGGATAGTGTTCGACATGCTCGTCACCTCACGAGAAGTCCGCCTGGCCGAGTTCGTCGCGGCGCTTGTGCATGTTTCCGGGCTGGATGCGCTCGACGAAGGCGGCCCACGCGTCTCCGTTGGGGAACCGGAGGTTCCCGTCGCCGTCCCACGTGTAACCGGCCCGTTCGAGGAGCGATTCCGCCCCGTCGATGTCGAACTCGTAGTGCGTCGTGTCCGACGTGTGCCACGGCGTGAGGTCCGAAATCGGGTTCTCCCCGCTCGGGACGGTCGCGCGGTCCTGCAGCACGTCGGCGGCGAAGCCCTCGGTGTCGACCGACTTGGCGAGAGCGACGCGGAACTCCTTGTCTCGAACGAGCGGACAGGAGAACATCAGCTTCGTGTCGAGGGGCGCGAAGTTGCCCGAGGTCATCTTCTCGACGCCGGCGGTGCTCGCCGCGCGGTCGGCCTGCGAGTTCGAGAGCGTCGTGCCGATGGCGTCGATTTCGCCGCCCTGCAGCGAGCCGATCATGGAGTCGATGTTGCCGACGTTGATCCAGATGACGCGGTCGACGCCGTCGCCGGTCGTGGCCTGGTCGCCGAGCACGTCGGCCCGCCAGCCGTCGTCGAACATCCAGTGGCCCTCGTTTTTCGACACCTCGAACCGGGTCCCCTGCTCCCAGTTTTCGTACGCGAACGGCCCCGTGCCGACCGGCGACTCGGGGTTGTGCTGAGACGGGTTCTCCACGTCCTCCCACTTGTGCTTGGGGATGATGACGCTGCGAACGACGCGCTGGGTCATGAACGCCGCGTCGGGGCCCGTCAGGTTGAACCGAACCTCGTGGTCGCCGAGCACCTCGACCGACTCGACCGGCTCGTAGAACGGCGTCTGACTGGTCGAGGAGTGTTCCTTGTACAGTTCGACGGTGAACTTCACGTCCTCGGCGGTGAACGGCTCGCCGTCGTGCCACTCGACGCCCTCGCGGAGGGTGAGTTCGACGGTGGTGTCGTCGACGAAGCCGCCGCCGGTCGCCAGCGCGGGGACGACTTCGAGGTCCGGCGTGGCGTCGAAGAGGCCGTCGTAGATGAACGTCAGTCGCTTCGCCTCCGCGCCCCCGGCGGCCCACGGGAGGTTCAGCGAGTTCATCGAGGTGGTCACGCCCTTGATGTAGGTTCTGTCGTCGGTCTGGGGCTGGAGGTTCACCTCCGACCAGACGAACGAGTCCTTCGTCGGCCCGTTGCCCGGCGTCTGGACGTAGCCGCTCCAGCGGTCGGTGTTGACCGCGGTGATGACGTCGGGGAACAGCGTGATGAGCGCGCCCACGTCCTCGCTGAAGATGCGCTGGGCCTCGGCGACGAGTTCCTCGCGTTCGGTTCGGTCTGTCGTCCGGCTCTGTTCGGTCAGCACCTCCTGCAGGTCGGGGTGGTAGTAGTTGTCGTAGTTCGAGAGGCTCGTCTCGCTCCGCCGCATCAAAAGCGGGTTCGGGTCCAGCCCGCGCTGTGGGTCCGGACCGTGGGTGCTCATCGAGAGGATGGCTTCGAGCCCCTTCGTGTCCCAGCTCTGTGCGTACAGCTGGTTCAGCGGTCGGTCGTTGAGCTGCGTCGGAACGCCGAGCGCGTCCAGCCCGCGTTGGACCATGAGCGCGTGCTCCCGCATCCACGGGTCGTCCTCGCTCGAAAATTCGAGCGGGACGGGGTCCAACACCGCGCCTGCGGTCGCGCTGTAGTCGAGCGGCGGTTCGTCGGCGTCGATGGTCTCCCACTCGCGCCAGTACTTCGTCTCGACCGTCTCCGGGGTCCCGGAGGGGACATCGGGAGTGAGACTCGACCCGCCGTCGCTCCCGCCGCTCCCGTTGCCCCCGCCACCGGTACACCCCGCGAGTCCGGTCGCGCCGAGGGCGGTCGCAGTCGCCGCCACGTAGTCGCGTCGCGTGAGGCCAGTTCCGCGTTCGACACCTGAACTATCACGATTTTTCTCCGACATTGCGACAGCCTGTTATGGAGTATCTTCCATGGTGCTGTTCCCGATACGTCCCGATATCTATCGTTCTTTATATACTCGGTCGTCGAGATGCGGCAACATTCTCCAGCGGGTGCGGCGCTACTCCTGTCGCGGACCGTAGATGAGTTCGAGCAGGTTTCGTTCCGCGGTCCGGAGTCGTTCGCTCAGCGTGGACTGGGCGATGCCCAGCTCGTCCGCGAGTTCGGTCTCCGACGTCTCCCGCGGGATGTGGAAGTAGCCGCGGTTGAATGCCGTCTCCAGGACCGCGAGTTGATCGTCGGTCAGCTTGGAGATTAACACCTCCTTTAACCGCCCGCTGTCGAGCGGTTCACCGGGGGCCTCGTCCTGCGTCACGGAGCGGAGTTCGAACTCGCCGAGCGTCTCCTGAATCTCGTCGGCGAGTTCCCGGAAGTGGTCCCAGTCCTGCGCGGTGGCGACGACTTCGAAGACGCCGTCTTGGAGGACGATGCGGTTCGGAATCGTCTCCTGTCTGAGAACCAGTCCGAGGATGAACGGGTACGACTCGTTGGCGAGAATCGTCACTCGGCGTATCTGCACGTCGGTCGAGGCGGTCGGAATCTCCTCGTCGTAGAAGACGGTCACGCCCGAGATGTCGGCGAGGAGCGACTCCACGTCGAAGGGGCCGTTCGAGGCGACGGTGAGCGACTCGATCCACGTCCCGTCCTCGACGTAAAAGGCGTTGTCCAACTCGATGCTCCGGGCGTCTCGCAGGCGGCGGTCTATCTTCGACATGACGCCGGTCGGGGCCGTCGTAAACTCAACACGTAAGATGCGAACTCACCCGTACCGGGCAGATACCGTTCACCTACAAATAGCCCGGTGGTTGTCGCGACGGGTGCGGTCGCCGAAGCATGGATTCGCGCGGATGGGCGGTGGACCGGTCACCGACTCAGGCGACGAGCGGCCAGTAGAAGAGCCACGAGAGAGTCACGACGACGAGCGACAGACCCATCGTGACGAGTCCGAACAGCGTCACGTCTCGGTTGGTCAGCGGTCCGCGGTCCAGCGAGACGAGGACGGCGGTCGTGTTGAACGGGAGAATCGTCGTCGACCCCACCACGAGGAGGACCGCGAGGCCGAGGTAGAGCCGCGTCACGCCGAACGTCTCCGCGAACCGCAGGACGATTGGGAGAATCACGACGATAGCGGCCGACCCGGTCGAAAAGAGCACGCGGACGGCGACCGCGAACCCGAGGAGCAGTCCGACGAGTTGCCAGTGGCTGAACGCCGCAAACGGGACGAACCGCGCGAGGAGGTCGACGACGAGCGCGATGGTCCGAGTCGCTTCGAGCGCGTCCAGAATCGACAGCGTCGCGCCGATGAGAAAGAGGACGCCCCAACTGAGTCCCTTGACGTCGTCGGCGTCGATAACTTCGACGCCGGGAAGCGCGAGGACCGTAACCGCGGCGACCGCCGGGAGAATCTCGGGGAGCCCGACGAACGACCCGACGACCCACGCGAGGACCGTCCCGGCCATCACCGCCGCGACGAGTCCCTGCTCGCGAGTCAGCTCGCCGTCGGCGGACGGGTCCGCAATCCCCGCCGGGGCGGGGTCGACGGTCGCGTCGGCGTCGACGTCGTTGAGGAGGCCGGCGGCCGCGGTGGCGAGCGCGTAGAGCACCACCGTCGGCGGAATCATCAAGACCGCCCACTCGACCCACGAGAGCGGTCGGACGCTCGTCGCGAGGATGCCCGAGGTGACGAGCGCCATCCCGCCGCCGGTCATGAGCGCCATCGACGCGATAGGGTTAACGTGGCCCAACAGGAGGAACGCCGCCCGTTCGAACCCGCTTCCCGCTGAGAGGTCGAACTCCGCTGTCACCTCCTCGACGATGGGGATGAACGCGACCGCACGGGCCATCGCCGACGGCATGAAAAGCGCCAGCACGAGGACGTTTCGGGCGATGGAGCGAAACGTCCCGCGAGGCGTGCTGTCCGGGGACAGCAGTCGGTTCGCTAACCGGGTGTCCAGCCCCACAGACCGGACCGCGTTGCCGAGGAGTAACAACACGAGGAGGAAGTACACGAGCGAGGAGGTGAAGCCGCTCACCGCGGCCTCGAAAGAGTTCACGACGCCGAGGGCGTACAACAGGGAGACGCAGGCGAGACTCGAAATCGCGTACGGGACCGGCTTCGTCAACCAGAGCAGGAGCGCGACGACGAAAACCGAAAGCGCGTACTGCGACCGGACCGGAAGGGCGGAGACGGGACGGAGGCCGACGACCGCGAGGAGCAGGGCGGCGGCGACCGCGAGCGTCACCGTCTGCGACGAGAGTTCGGGAACGCGAAGCCCTCGGTCGGGCAACCAATCTGTCACGAATTTACCTGCACACAACGGACCCAAATAGCTACTGCCGGTGACAATTCGGGCCGCCAGTCGGGCCAAGAGCGAACCACGTCGGCGCAATCAGCCGAGTGTAAAGAAGATGGATTATCTGAATAATTTGAGTTGTTCAAAGAGTTGGAGTAACCATAATTATTTCAACTGCGCCGAGAATCACGCTATCACGGATATCCCCATCATGTCACGCGCAGTCAGCGTCTGTCTCCTCAAAGGCGGTATCGGCAAGTCGACGACCTCCATCAACCTCGCCCGCGAACTCGCACACCGGGGAAGCGACGTGCTGCTCGTGGACCTCGACCCGAACGGACACACCACGACGGGCCTCGGGTTCGGCGAGGAGTTCTACTCGGAAGCGCACCTCGGCGACGTGCTCCTCGACGACGCCGAGTTGGAGCCGGGAGAGCTCATCTTGGAGACCGGCTTCGAAATCGACCTCCTCCCGTCGAACGACCGCATCGAGCAGGTCGAGTCCGACCTCGGCGGCGTGATGATGGGGTCGGCGCGCCTCAAACAGCGCGTCATCGACCCGCTTCTCGGCGACGACTACGACTACGTCGTCGTTGACTGCCCCGCGGCGCGCGGGAAGCTCAACGACAACGCGCTGTACGCCACGCAGAACCTCGTCTTGCCGATGCGCCCCGAGTCGGGGGCGCTCTCGGGGCTCGAAAAGACCGTCAAGCGGCTCATCACGCCCGCGCGCGAACACTTCGACCTCGAAATCCTCGCGGTCGTGCCGACCGACCTGCGTGACCGAATCGACCACGACCGCCCGACGAGACGGCTCGTGGAGGCGCTCGTCTCGAAGCCGAACATCGCCTCGAAGCTCCCGAACTTCGCGTACACCGACCCGGAAGTGTTCGAGGCCATCGACGACGGCGAGTGGGACGGCGACCTGCCGAAGCCGGGGATTCGGCATCGGTCGGCCATCGACGCGTCGATTCGCGAACACATGCCCCTGCGGGACTACGACAGCACCTGCGACCAGTTGGCGTGCTACGACGAACTCGCGCAAATCGTCGAAGAGGGCGAGGTGGCCCGATGAGCGAAGACCCCTTCGGCGACCTCGACGCCGCGATGGGGAGCGGCGAAACCGCCTCGGAGCCAGAGCCGGAACCCGAACCCGAAGACGCCGGCACCGACGACGCGGTCGAATCGGAGGGGGAGTCGGAATCGGCATCCGCCGAACCCGTCGACCCCCGCGAGTACCCCGCGTTCGAGTTCGACGAGACCGTCCACAAGGCGCTGTACGTCCTCGAAGCGGTCGCCGACGAGTTCGACGACATCATCACCTACGACGTGGAGCGCGAACTGACCCGCGACCACGGTCTCAAGGGCGTCACGAAGAGCGAACTCCACAACGCCGCGCTCGCCGTGGCGACCGAACACCCCGAAGAAATCGTCGAACGCGTCCTCGAACAGCGCGGCGTCGACGACGAGGAGTCCAAATAACTCAGATAATCCGAAACCGTCGAGCTCGTAGCGCCGGACAGAAGTCGAGTGACACCGACAGCGGGAGCGTTCGGGAGCGGGAGGGTTCTATCCGAGTGGGTCGTGAATCAATATATGGGGAAAACTCTTCTTTCTACCCATCGTAGTAGAACGTATGTCCGAAGCGACGCTGGACGGTCGCGGACGCCTCACGCTCCCCAAAGAGGTCAGAGAGCGGTACGGCGAACACTACCGCATCGTCCAACTGCACGACGGAATCAAGCTGATACCAATCGAGGACGACCCGCTCGATGCGCTCCGCACCGAGTTCGCGGACGTCGAGAAGACGGCCGAAGAACTCCGCCGCGGAGCCCGGAACGCGGCGATAGACGAGGCCGGCCGCTGAATGTACGCCGAGACGGACTTCCTGCTGGCGCTCATCAAGGACGAGGACTGGCTCGGCGACGCCGCAGAGGCGGTCTACCGAGACCACCGAGACGAGCTGTGGACGTCGCAGTTCACGCTCATCGAACTCCTCATGGTCGCGTACCGGGAAGAACGGGACACGGAGCGGGTCGTCGCGAACGTCGCCGCGCTGTTGGAAGTGCGCGGGGACGTGGATACGGTTCTCACGGCCGCGACCTACGTCGAAGACCACGGGTTCACGCCCTTCGACGCGCTCCATCTCGTCGAGTCCGATGGCGACACGATCGTGTCGAGCGACGAGACGTACGAGTCGTTTGCCCCGCGGCTCGACCTGAAGGCCGTCCGAGACGAGTGACAGCGGTAGGGCAGTTATTCTCCAGACAGTCCCGGTTCCCAACAGATCTGCCGAGTTCAACACGGCCGCGGCGGATTATCAGCGACTGAAGTTCGACAGCGCCGATAAATCGAGGCGGAGGCGGTGACGCGGCGAAATCCGGCACTCACCGAATCATCTTGTCTCGGTCGGGGTCGAAAAGCGGCCCGGACCGGACCGTCGCGGGGTGGGCGTCGCCCTCGTACCGGATTTCGACGTCTTGCCCCGAACTGGCGTATTTCTCGGGGAGGTAGGCGTACGCGATGCCGGCGTCGATGGTGTAGCCGTAGTCCGCCCGACAGCAGTAGCCGACGACGTCACCGTCGGCGACCACCGGATGGCCCGCGTCGACGACGGCTTCCTCCTCGTCGAGCGTTATCGGGACGATTCGGTCGCTCGGGCTGTCGTCGGCTTTGGCTTCCACGAGCGCCGCCTTCCCGACGAAGTCGGTGTCGAGGTCGACCGCGAAGCCGATTCCGGCCTCGTACGGATTGTGTTCGGGCGTGAGGTCCGTCCCCCAGAGGCGGAAGCCCTTCTCCATGCTCGTCGAGTCGAGCGCGGCCCAGCCGACCGGCGCGATGTCGTACTCCTCGCCGGCCTCCCGAATCGCGTCCCAGAGCTGGCTTCCGTACTCGGTCGGGGCGTAGATTTCCCAGCCGAGTTCGCCGGCGTACGAGAGTCGGAGCATCGTCACGGGGATGCTTCCGAGGTACGTCTCCTGTGCCGAATAGAACGGGAACTCGTCGTTCGAGAGGTCGGCCTCGACGAGGTCCGAAAGCACCTTCCGGGAGTCGGGTCCGAAGACGCCGATGCCGGTCCGACTGGAGACGTGTGCGGTCACGTCGACGGAGCCGTCGTCGGGCGCGTGCTCTTCGACCCACCGCGAGTGGAGCGTCGCCGAGCTTCCGCCCCCGGTGAACAGCACGAAGCGGTCGTCGCCGAGGCGGGCGACCGTCAGGTCGGCGAGCACGCCGCCGTCTTCGTTGAGCATCGCGGAGTAGCGCATCCGGCCCGGCGTGACGTCCATGTCGTTGGTCAGGAGCCCCTGCAGGAACTCCAGCGCGCCCGGGCCCGACACTTCGATGGGCGTGAACGTCGTCATGTCGACCATGCCGACCTTCTCGCGGAGGTGCTGGTGTTCCGCGCCGTGGACCTTCGACCAGTTCTGGGAGAGCCAGTCGGGGCGGTCCGGCACGTCGTACGTTTCGAGCAGCGTCTCGTTGGACTCGTACCACTGCGGGACCTCCCAGCCGTCGCTGTCGTAGAACTCCGCGCCGAGGTCGTCCTGCCGGTCGTAAAACGGGCTCCGGCGGAGCGCGCGCTGCCCGCTCGGTTGCTCGCGCGGATGGATGAGCTGGTACACCTCGCGGTACTGCTGTGCGCCGCGCCCGTAGGTGTACTCTCGACTGCCCGCGTGCGATTGGAACCGGGAGACGTGCGCGCCGGAGGCATCGACGCGGGAGCCGTCGAGCCGCGGCGTTCCGTCTTCCATCCAGCTGGCGACGATATCGCCCGCGCCGCCGGACTGCGTGACCCAGACGGCGAGCGCCCACCAGAGTCCCTCGGTGTCCTCGTCCGGTCCGAGGATGGGCATGCCGTCGGGCGTGAACGAGAACATCCCGTTGATGGCGGAGGTCCACTCGCAGTCCTCGAAGCCGGGGACGAGTTCGCTGGCGGCGTCGAACGCCGACCGGTCGTGGTCCGGGTGGGTGTTCTCGTAGAAGTGCTCCTCCGTGAACTCGCGGAGCGATGGATATTCGAGTCCGAGGTCGTCCAGCTTGTCGGGACCGTAGATGTCCGCCGGGTCGACCAGAAGCGACTCGTGGTTGTACGAGCCGATACCGTAGCGCTCGCCGTGCTGGCGGTAGTACAGCGAATGGTCCTGATGCCGGAGGAGCGGCTGTTCGATTTCGCGCTCCGCGCCTTCGAGTTCGTCCAGTTCATCGGAGACGAGATACTGGTGCGCGCAGGGAACGAGCGGGATGTCCGTGCCGACCATCTCGCCGAACAGCGGCCCCCAGATGTTCGTGGCGACGAGCACCTCGTCGGCCTCGATGCGGCCGTGTTCGGTGTCGACCGCGTCGATACTGCCGTCGGAGACGTCGATGTCCGTGACCTCGGTGTGGCCGTAGAACTCGACGCCGACCTCACGCGCCTCCTCCGCCATCGACTCGGCGGCGCTGACGGCGTCGGCCTTCCCGTCCGACGGGACGTAGTACCCGCCGTAGATGACGTCGGAGTTTATCTGCGGGACGCGCGCTTCGACCTCCTCGGGCGTGAGCAGTTCGCCCTCGTCGATGCCGTAGGACTGTCCCCACTCGCGCTTGCGCTTGAGGAAGTCCCAGCGCGCTTCGGAGTAGGCGACTTCGATGCCGCCGCACGTCCGGAAGTCGCCGAACCCGTCGTAGAGGTCGCGCGTGTACGACGCCATCTCCGTCATCAGCTTGTTCCCGGCCGTCTGGAACACGAGCCCGGGCGCGTGAGACGTCGACCCCCCGGTCTCGAACAGCGGCCCGCGGTCGAGGACGACGACGTCTTCGCGGCCCGACTCGGCGAGGTGATACGCCGCGCTACAGCCGACACAGCCGGCCCCGACAACGACCGTTCCGGCGCGTTCGGGAAACGTAGACCATGTGTTCATGTACCAAACAGTAGTGACTGCGGCCCCCGGATATCTCTCCGGGTCCACTATCTGAGGTGTATACGTACCGGGGGGTGACGAGAGCCGGGTCTCGTCGCGGACGAACGTCGGTCTCGGCAAGAATTGTGCGCCGGCGAGAATCGCACGCCGACGAATAGCGGTCGCCGGCGGGTGTCACCCGCCGACGAGGTACTTCTCTCTGAGGTAGATGACGAGACTGGCGCTCAGGAACGCGAGGCCCGCGCCCCGTAGCTCGCCGACCGTCATGGCGAACAGCGCAACCGCGAAAAGGAAGACCGCGAACGCCGCCGAAGCGACAGCGAGCGCGTTCATCGATAGCGTCGAGTCATCGTTTGGTGCTTCGGTCGTCAATCGTCCGTCGTGCCGGGGTTCTCCCGGACGTTGGTCACGACCGACGTCCGAGAGCGACCGACGGCGAAGTCGATGTCCTCGTCGGCCAAGTCCTCGATCCGCTCGGCGAACTCCTCGGACTGCAGGAGTTCGTACTCCTTGTCGAGGCCGAGATACACCGTGTAGCACATGACGACGAGGACGACGGCGAACGGGAATCCCGTGGCGATGGCCGCGGTCTGGAGCGCGCCGAGCCCGCCGCCGTAGAGGAGAAGCGACGCGACGAGGCCCTCCGTGACCGCCCAGAAGACACGCTGCCTCCGCGGGACGTTGTGTTTGCCGCCCGACGTGAGGTGGTCGACGACGAGCGACCCCGAGTCCGAGGAGGTCACGAAGAACGTCACCACGAGCGTCACGGCGAGCAGTCCCGAGACGGCGCTGAACGGGAACTGTTCGAGGAGCGCGAACATCGCCACCGTCTGTCCTGCCTCGCCGTAGGTCGCGAGAACCGCGCCGTTACCCTGAAGCGAGTTGAACAGCGCGCTGCCGCCGAACGCCGAGAGCCAAACGGTCGAGAACAGCGACGGCAGGACGAACACGCCGAAGACGAACTCGCGGACCGTGCGCCCCTTGGAGATGCGCGCGACGAACATGCCGACGAACGGCGACCAGGCGATCCACCACGCCCAGTAGAACACCGTCCAACTGTGGACGGTCGACGCGCCGTCGCCGAGCGTCCCGGTGAAGAACGCGAGCGAGAGGAAGTCGCTGAAGTAGTTCCCGAGACCCTGCACCCACGCGCCGAAGATGCTCATCGTCGGGCCGACGACGAGCAGGAACGCCAACAGCACGAACATAAAGAAGACGTTCACCGTGCTCAACCGCCGCACTCCGGCTTCGAGTCCGGCCGCGACGGAGGCGGTGGCGATGAGAGTTATCACGGCGATGAGCGCGATTTGCATGCCGGTGTTGTTCGGAACGCTCAGAATGCCGAGCATGTTCTCGCCGAGGATGTACGACACGCCCGTGTTTATCTGTGCGACCCCGAGACCGAGCGACGTGGCGAGGCCGAACAGCGTCGCGAACACCGAGACGAGGTCGATGAGGTGGCCCGGCCAGCCGTAGATTCGCTCGCCGAGGAGCGGCCAGAAAATCGACCGGAAGGTGAGCGGGAGCCCCCTGTTGAACGAGAAGAACGCGAGCCCCAGTCCGACGAGACCGTAGATGGCCCACGGGTGGAACCCCCAATGGAAGAACGTCTGGGTCATCGCCGCGATGCCCGCACCACCGGTCCCGGCCTCGGCGTCGAAGAAGCCGGGGACGTTGGTGAAGTAGTACAGCGGCTCCGAGACGCTGTAGAACATGAGCCCGATACCCATGCCCGCGCTGAACAGCATCGCCATCCAGGAGAAGTCGCTGAACTCCTTTTCGGCCTCGACGCCGCCGAGGGTTATCTCGCCGTACTTACTCAGCGCGAAGTACGCCAAGACGACGATAAAGAGGTTCACCGACAGGAGGTAGAACCAACCGAAATTGCCCTCAAAGAAGCCCCTGACGTCCGAGTAGATAGTCGCCGCCTGTTCACCGAGAACGAGCGTCACCGCGACGAAGACGCCGATGATCAAGAGCGCGACCGGAAAGACGACGGGGTGGATGTCGAACCCCCACCGCTGGATGTTCCCGTCGCCGGGTTCCCGCTCCGTCTCGGGATAGAACAGGTCCGCCTGTAGTCCGCTCGCCGACCGACCGGCCGAGTCGTTGTTATCTGTCATCCGTCACACCCTCCGTGGACGACCGCCACTTGAGTTCGTGTTCGATCATGTCGTTTTCCCCGCTTTGGGGCACCCGCCGCGACCGCCGAGAGACGGTCGATGGTCAGGTTCAGCACGTCAAGTTGACCCATGTTGCGGGTCCACACCCCTCACGATTCAACCAACCCATCGGTATTACACATCATAACGAGTGGTCTTCGATAATAGTGGTATTTATACGCAAATGAATAGATAGTGCAAAGATAATATCGCATGAACAGTTTACGGATGACAATCGAAACGCGTCCGTCGTCACTCGAACCGGTCGAGCGAGAACATGTCGAGCGGCAGGTCGCTCTTGCCGTCGACGACGAGGTCGGCGAGAATCTCGCCGATGACGGACGCGAACTTGAAGCCGTGTCCCGAGAAGCCGGCTCCCACCGCGACCTGCGGGTGGTCGGGCAGCGTGTCGAGGATGAAGTGTTCGTCCGGCGAGTTCGTGAACATGCACGTCGCGAGCGACATCGTCGGCCCCGCGGCCTCCGGGAAGTACTTCTCCGTGACGTCTCGGAGTATCGCCTCGTCGGCGCGGTTCGGTTCGCGGTCGAAGTCGTCGGGGTCGACATCCTCGTCGCGGTGGTGGTACTTGCCGAGTTTGAAGCCCGGCACGTCGTGGACCGGGAACCCGTAGAACCGGCCCTCGGGGACGCTGAGGTTCCAGACGGGGAACTCCTCGGGCGCGAACGTCGCCGGCGACTCGGGCTGGAACCACGCGAGCGCCTGTCGCTCGGGGACCGCGAGGCCGTCCAGCGCGTCGGCGAGTTTGTAGTTCCACGCGCCCGCGGCGAGCACGAGCGCGTCCGCGACGTAGACCCCCCGGTCGGTGCGGACGCGCACCCCGCCGTCGTTCGTCTCCGCCCAGTCTTCGACCCGCTCGCGGGCGCGAATCTCGGCACCGCGGGCCTGTGCGGCCTCGATGTGCGCGATAATCGCCTGCTCGGGGACGACGAACCCGCCGTCTTCCTGGTAGACTGCGCGGTACTCCTCGGGGAGTTCGTAGCCGGGGAACCGCTCGTTGACCTCCGCGCCGGTCAGCACCTCGTGGGGGATGTCGTGTTCCTCGCAGGAGCGTTTCGACCCCGCGAACACGTCGTTGTCGACCGGCCCGGCGTCGATGGAGCCGGTTCGGTGGATGACCTCGCGGCCGGTCTCGTCGGCGAGGTCGTCCCAGAGGTCGTACGCCCGCTCGATGAGCGGGACGTACGAGGGGTGTTCGTAGTACGCGCGCCGGATGATGCGCGTGATACCGTGCGAGGACCCCTGCGAGTGGGGGATGTCGTAGCGTTCGAGACCGACGACGTCGAGACCGCGGTCGGCGAGGTGGTACGCGGTCGCGCTTCCCATCCCGCCGACCCCGACGACGGCGACGTCGTATCGGTTGTCATGGACACTCATGGTGTCCGGCGGTTCGGAACGTCCCCCCTTCACTCTTGACCTGTATCACGGAGCCCCTTTTTCAGGGAGACGACGCCTGAGCCGTCGATATGGGCGCTGGCGGCCGAACGCCGACCGCTCGCGGATATCCACCGCCACTTATACGGCTCAACTATTCCCGACGAATCCTTTTCATCGGATGTGTGTTTCTTCCTCCCATGACACGGTGGAACAACGGTCGTGACGAAATCGGTGCAGTAAGTGCCGACATCACCGCGGAAACGAACGCGCTCCCGGCGAGGTACTTCACCGACCCGGAGGTTCACGAGATGGAAAAGGAGAAAGTGTTCGGTCAGTACTGGGTCTACGCGGGTCACGAGACCCACATCCCGGACGCGGGCGACTACTTCACGCGGACCATCGGCGACAAGCAGATAATCGTCACCCGCGACGGCGACGGCGACGTTCGGGCGTTCTACAACGTCTGCGCCCACCGCGGGTCGAAGATGCTCGACGAGACGCCGATGACCGACCCCGGAAGCCTGAGTCGAATCACCTGCCCGTACCACCTCTGGGCGTACGAACTCGACGGGTCGCTCCAGAGCACCCCGAAGAGCTTCGAGGAGGCGAGTCTGAACCCCGACCTCGACGACGACGCCGTCGGCGAACTCGACCCCGATGAAAACGGCCTCATGGAGGTCAACACGGACGCCATCGGGCCGCTCGTGTTCGTCAACTTCGAGGACGAACCGAGCCTCTCGCTCGCCGAACAGGCCGGGTCGATGAAGACGGAGCTCGAAGATCTGCCGCTCGGCGAGTACGAACACGCCCGGCGCTACGTCTCCGAGGTCGAATGCAACTGGAAGACGTTCAGCGGGAACTACTCCGAGTGCGACCACTGTCAGGCGAACCACCAAGACTGGGTGCAGGGGCTCGAACTCATGGAGTCCGAACTCGAAGTCAACGACTACCACTGGGTGCTCCACTACAAGCACAGAGAGGACGTCGACGACGAGATGCGCATCCACCCCGAACACGAGGCCAAGTTCTACTACTTCTGGCCGAACTTCACGGTCAACATGTACGGCACCGCCGACGGCTACGGCACGTACATCATCGACCCAATCGACGAGGGGCGCTTCCAGCTCATCGCGGACTACTACTTCCGCGATTCCGACCTGTCGGACGAAGAAGAGAACTTCGTCCAGACGAGCCGCCAGCTCCAGGAAGAGGACTTCGAGCTCGTCGAGCGGCAGTACGAGGGGCTCACGTCCGGCGCGCTCGGGCAGGCGCAGCTCGGGCCGAACGAACACACGGTCCACAAACTCCACCGGCTCGCGCAGGACGCGTACAATGCCTGACGACGGAGACGCCGAACTGGCCGAAAAGCCCCGCGCCGGGGTCGTCACCTGCCCGTCGTGCGACCTCCACGTCGCGGTTGCGGAGCCCAACGACGCCGTCGAACTGTACCGGCGACACGCGGACGTCACCGGCCACGACGTCGAGTGGGAACGCGTCGCGTTCGACGCCGAAGTCGACGGCGAAGACGTGAAGACAGCCCTCGTCGAACTCGGCGAACGTCACCCGGACGGCGTCGAACTCGGGCGGCTCGCCGCGGCGCTCACGGACAGCGGCGTCGCCATCGGCGACGCGCTCGACGCCGTCTACGACCTGCGAATGAGCGGGGAAATCTACGAACCGCGGGACGACCACGTTCTCGCGGTCTGACTCCCCAACCCCTTCCGAGGCGGTCACTCGTCTACGAGAATCGACTCGACCAGCTCCGCGGTCCCTCTCCTGATACGCCCACTAACCGCGGTCGGCGAGATGTCGAGCACGTCCGAGAGGTCGTCTAACGCCGCCTCTCGCGGTTCCTCGAAGTAGCCGTGCTCGTAGGCGGCCACGAGCGCGTCGCGCTGCGCGTCGGTCAGCTTACTCGGCTCGCCGTTCATCCAGCCGTCCTGCTGGAACATCCGATTCAGATCGAAGGAGATATCCTTGGCCTCGCAGTACTCCCAGAGCTCCGCGAGCGCCTCGCGGTCCGACAACTGGAGGCGGACCCGCCACCCGGACGTCTCGTTGCTGCACGCGTCGAGCATGAGTCCGCCGAGTTCCGTGACTATCGGCGACAGCAGTATCGCGTCGTTCGTGTGGCCGATGCGGTAGACGACGGAGTCCTCACGCTCGGAGACGAGCCACCAGTCGCGGACGGTGTGGTCGGCTTCCAACGCCTCTTCGAACGCGGCGACGTCCGCGTTCTTCACGGCGAAGAAGAACTGGCCCGTCTCGGGATCAGTCCCGGATTGAGAGACAACGTCTATCTCGCTCGCGGCTTCCGACTGAATCGTCGGCGTCAGCGCGAGGTCGTCGTGCGCGATGTCGGCGACAGTTATCAAGCTCATTGTGGCTTCACCTCGTGGCCCAATGGATTCGACACCGACCAAACCAGAGTGTCGAATCGGTTGAAGTACGCGAAGTCGTTTCGACGTTCGCGATAGAAACGTGTCTCATGGGCACGGTATAGTATTTTGAACAGCAGATTCTCGTTTATAGTTTTCGCCGCATATTCTGTGGGGTTATATAAACCGACTCAGTATTCCACACCGCTTTTCAGGGGGCCTCGGCGCGTCCGGGGAACCGTACAATGAGCGTGGGCACATCGCTTCGGCGACTGGGTGAATTCCTCGAAGAGTGCGAGCGGGCGGGAGCCGCGAGCGTCCGGGACTCGTCCGTGGCGGTCACGGAGTCGGGAGCGTCGGCGGACATCGAGTTCGCGCTCTCGCCGAGCGACGAAGCCGAGTCGCCCGTGCGGACCCGGACCCGGGAGACTGCAATCGAGTCCGACGGGACCATCGGGCTCACGCTCGAAATCGACGACGTCGTTCCGAGCGACCACGAACACGTCGACGTCGACGCGGCCGAAGTCTCGCTCGACGCCGAGCCGACGGCCGTCGTGACGGTCACAACCGACGCGCCCTCCGCGGAGGGTTCCGCGGGGCCCGACGTTCCCGAATCGCTCGATAGCGTGCGGAGTCCGGACGTGCCGGCGTTCGAGGACACGGCGTATCTCGAAGCGGTGTACGCGAGGTACGAGACGTTCGACCGGATGGCGGCGGCGTTCGAGATGGACGTCTCGGACGAGACGGTCCGACGGTACATGATCGCACAGGGAGTCCACGAACCGGACTCCTACGAGACGTCGCTCGCCGACGAGTCGCCGGTGGAAACTCCGGGACCGACGGCCGCGGACGATTCCGGCGGGTCGCCCGAGGCGCTCGCCGACGGAATCGGCCTGCCCGAGTCCGTGACGATAGACCGACTCGCCGACGCCGCCAACGACGCGAAGACGATTCGCGAGTTCGGGAAAGCCATCGACCTCGACCGAACCGAAGCGCTCGAACTACTCCAGACGCTCGACCTGCTGGAGTTCGTGATGGGGCGTCTCACGACCGACGACGACCCCGACGTGAGTCGGAACGACGTCGTCGCACGTATCAGACAGTCGGCCGGCGAGAACTAGCGGCGCTGCGCGACTCGACCGCGGCGACGGCTTCGACGGCCGCGGCCCGCGACTCCTGTTAGAAGTGAGACAGCTCGTGGTTTGCGACGAGAACGGACGCCGGGCGGTCGGAACTAGCTCTCCTCCGAGACGTCGTCGACCGCGTAGCCCGCGTCTTCGATGGTGTCCACGACGGCGGCCGCGTGCTCTGCTCCTTTGGTCTCGATGCGGAACAGGAGATGGGCCTCGCCGACGTCGAGGGCGTCGACGGCGCGGACGTGCCGAACGTCGTGGATGTTCGCGTCGCGGTCGGCGATGAGTCGGGAGAGCCGCGCCATCTCGCCCGGTCGATCGCGTATCCGAACTCGCAGTCGGAGGGTTTGGCGGCGGCCGGTGAGCGCGTGGACGAGCACCGTCTGGAGCATCGTCATGTCGAGGTTCCCCCCGCAGAGAAGCGGCATGACGGTCTCGCCCTCGACGTCGAGGTCGTCGCTCAGCACGGCGGCGACGGAGGCGGCACCGGCCCCTTCGACGACCTGCTTGGCGCGTTCGAGCAGGAGGAGAATCGCCTCCGCGATCTCCCCGTCGGAGACCGTGACGACCTCGTCGACGTGTTCCTCGATGGTTCGGAGGGTCAACTCGGAGATGCCGCCGGTGGCGATGCCGTCCGCGATGGTGTTCGTGTCGTCGAGCGTCACGGGAACGCCCTTGTCGAGGCTCTCGTGGACCGTCTCCGCGCCCGCGGCCTGCACGCCGACGACGCGAATCTCGGGGTCGTGGTGTTTGATGGCGGTCGCGATGCCCGAGATGAGTCCGCCGCCGCCGATGGGGACGACCACGGTGTCCATCTCGGGGAGGTCGCGGTACATCTCCGCGCCGAGCGTCCCCTGCCCGGCGACGATGTCGCGGTCGTCGTACGCGTGGACGAACTCGGCGTCCGAGCCCTCGGCGAGCGACTGCGCGTACGCCATCGTCTCCTGGAAGTCCTCGCCGACGAGTTCGACGTCCGCGCCGTAGTCGCGCGTCGCGTCGATCTTCGTCTGCGGGGCGTTCTCCGGCATCGCAACCGTGGAGTCCGCGCCACATTCTGTCGCGGCGAGCGCGACGCCCTGCGCGTGGTTACCGGCGCTCGCGGCCACGAACTCGTCGATTCCGCGGTCGGTGTCCTGTCGAATCTTGTTGTACGCGCCCCGCGTCTTGAACGACCCCGTCCACTGGAGGTGTTCCATCTTCAGGTAGACGTCCGCGCCGACCAGCTCGCCGAGGGAGGTGCTCCGCTCTATCGGCGTCCGCTTGACGACGCGGTCGTTTTCGAGACGCTCGCGCGCGCGCTCGATGTCGCTGTACTGTACCGGAGACGGCCGCGTTTCGTTCATGAGCGACTCACTCCGGGGGTCGGTCGTCCTGCGCGGCGAGGCGACGCACGCCCGTCGCCTCGGCCCCGGGACTTCCGGTGGTCTGTGATAGTTCTTAGCACGGTGTGTGACGAACGTGACGAAGTTCCAATATAGAGCTATCGCCGGTCGACGAACTTCGGGGAGGCGTACGAAACACTGAAGACGTAGATTCAGGGGATTAGAGGCCTCATATTCGGGATTCCTTCGGAACCATCAAGGACCCTCTCATCGGGGCGACCGACGCGACCACGTACCATACGTTTTCTGTCAGTTTGTGGTTTTCGTCGGTCGTCGTCGCCTCAGGTCCGGCCGCAGCGAAGCGTTATACCGCAGAGTCGAGATGCACCCACGATGCCTTACGACACCGTTCGAGAGACCGACCCGGCCGTCGCCGACGCGCTGGAAGGCGAACGCGGGCGACAGAACGACACCCTCGCGATGATCGCGAGCGAGAACCACGTCAGCGAGGCGGTCATGGAGGCCCAAAGCTCGGAGCTGACGAACAACTACGCCGAGGGCTACCCGGGAAGTCGGTACTACGGCGGCTGTGCGTACGCCGACGAGGTCGAACAGCTCGCCATCGACCGCGCGAAGGAACTCTGGGGAGCCGACCACGTGAACGTCCAACCGCACTCCGGGTCGCAGGCGAACATGGGAGTGTTCCTCGCGGTGCTCGACCCCGGCGACAAGATTCTCTCGCTCGATTTGACCCACGGCGGCCACCTGAGCCACGGACACCCGGTGAACGTCGCGGGGAAGACGTACGAGGTCGAACAGTACGAGGTCGACGCCGAGACCGGCTACGTCGACTACGACCAGTTGGCCGAAAAGGCCGAGGAGTTCGACCCGGACATCGTCATCTCGGGGTACTCCGCGTACCCGCGGGAAGTCGAGTGGGAGCGCGTGCAGGCCGCGGCCGAGGCGGTCGACGCGTACCACCTCGCCGACATCGCCCACATCACGGGCCTCGTCGCCGCGGGCGAACACTCCTCGCCCGTCGGCACCGCGGACTTCGTCACCGGCTCGACCCACAAGACGATTCGCTCGGGTCGCGGCGGTATCATCATGTGCGACGAAGAACACGCCGACGACGTCGATTCCGCGGTGTTCCCCGGCCTCCAAGGCGGGCCGATACTGCACAACGTCGCCGGCAAGGCCGTCGGCTTCGGCGAGGCGCTTTCCCCCGAGTTCGAGGAGTACGCCTCGCAGGTCGTCGATAACGCCGCCGCCCTCGGTGAGCGGCTACAGGAGCGCGGCCTCGAACTCGTCTCCGGCGGAACTGACACGCACTTAGTCCTTGTCGACCTCCGGCCGTCGCACCCGGACACGACCGGCAAGGACGTGGAAGCGGCCCTCGAAGAGGTCGGCATCGTCCTCAACGCCAACACGGTCCCCGGCGAGAGTCGCTCGGCGTTCAATCCCAGCGGGATTCGCGCCGGCACGCCCGCGCTGACGACCCGCGGTTTCGACGAGGAGGCCTGCCGGACCGTCGCCGACCTCATCTACGAGATCGTCGAGGCGCCGCACGACGAGTCGGTCAAGGGGTTCGTCGACCAGAAGGTCGACGAACTGACCGAGGAGTACCCACTGTACGACTGAGTCGGTCCGAGCGACTCACCTCGAACCGACCGGTCCCCGGGTCGCTCCCGTCGTCGCCGACACGAGTTGTCGGAATTTCGACTACTATTGTTTCGCCGGCAGCGTCGTTCGGGGAGCTTCAAACGGCCGAAATCGACGTGTACACGCGAATTCGGTCGCCGAGTCGGGGCGGCGGCACACGTATAAGTACGGTCGTCGAGACCGGTTTCGACGAAGCGATATGTCCGACGCAATCAATCTCGAAACCGCGAAGGTACTCATCGAGGCGGCCGAAGCAGAGGCCGAGTCGATGGGGCTGCGGATGGTGATTACGGTCGCGAACCCGGAGGGTAACCTCGTCGCACAGCACCGGATGGACGACGCGTGGCTGGCGAGCGTTAACATCTCTCGGAACAAGGCGTACACGGCGGCCGCGCTGCAGATGCCCACCCACGAACTCGCCGAGGGGAGCCAGCCCGGCGAATCGCTGTGGGGACTCCAGACG
Source organism: Haloferax sp. KTX1 (assembly GCF_902410085.1). Taxonomy (NCBI): domain Archaea; kingdom Methanobacteriati; phylum Methanobacteriota; class Halobacteria; order Halobacteriales; family Haloferacaceae; genus Haloferax; species Haloferax sp. KTX1. Next base: position 94,401 of record NZ_CABPRH010000008.1, read on the forward strand.
ACCGACGAAAACCGACTCGTCGTCTTCGGCGGCGGTTATCCGCTCGAAGTCGACGGCGAACTCGTCGGGACCGTCGGCGTCAGCGGCGGCGAAGTGTCCGAAGACATGGCGGTCGCGAGCGCCGCGGTCGAGCGCTTCGAAGAGCTCGTCGAATAACCGACCTGACCGTCTACCGTTTTTTTCGAGCCGCCCGTCCGACGGGCGAGTGCTCAGTTCCCGCCGTCTTCGAACAGCCCGCGGAGCGCCGTGCGGAGGATGTCGTACCCCGCTTCGACCTCCGACAGCTCGATGTACTCGTCGTAGGCGTGAGCCTGCGCCATCGACCCCGGACCCCACGTAATCGCGTCCATCCCGGCGTCGTTGACGAGGTTCCGAACGTCGGTCGCCGCCCGGATACCCCACGGCTCGGGGTCGACGTCTGCCCGCTCGGCGGCCGCGTCCCGAAAGCGCGCCGCGACCTCGCTGTCGGTCGGAACCGCCGCGGACTCGTAGACCCGCGTTCGCGTCCACTCGACGCGCAGGTCGTGTTCGGCCGCCACGCCGGACAGCAGCGCGTCGATTTCGGCGTCGACCGCCTCGACGGATTCCGATGGAACGAACCGCCTGTCGACCGTTATCGTCGCGCCCTCCGGGACGACGTTCTCCTTCGTCCCCGCCTCGAACCGCGTGACCGTCGCGGTCGGGTGACCGACGAGCGAGTCGGAGCGCGCTCGAATCTCCTCGTCGTACGCTTCGAGCGCGTCGAGAACCGGCCGGGCGTTCTGTACCGCGTTGTCGCCCTCGTCGGGCCGACTCGCGTGCGACGGGTCGCCACCGACGGAAATCTCGTACCAGCCGAGGCCCTTCGCGCTCGTCGCGGTCCGCAACGACGTGGGTTCGAGCACGACGCCGTAAGTACCGTCGTAGCCGCGTTCGAGGAGCGTCTTCGTCCCCGGTTCGGCCGTCTCCTCGCCGACCGCCGCGTGGAACACGAGCGAGCCGTCGAGCTCTCCGGAATCGAGCGCGTCGGCGAACTCGACCGTCGCGAGCATCGCGAGGGCGACGCCGCATTTCATGTCCGCGCTCCCGCGGCCGTACAGCCTGCCGTCGCTGACGGTCGGCTCGTACGGCGGGTGGTCCCACTGGTCTCGGTCGCCGGCCGGGACCACGTCGAGGTGGCCGTTGAGGACGACCGAGGGCTCGCCGTCGCCGACGCGGGCGGCGACCTGCGGTCGGTCGGGATACGGTCCCCCGACGAGCGTCGCCGAGACGCCCCGGGATTCGAGCCAGTCGTACACGAAGTTCGCCGCCGCCGCCTCGTCTCCCGGCGGGTTCTCGGTCTCGATTTCCACGAGACTCGTGAGCAACGATAGTAACTCCTCGTCCATGGTTTCGGTCGTCTATCGACAGAGACGGACGCGGGATAATGGTTCGTGCGGTAGCTTTTTTCCGACGCGGCCGACAGCGCCGGAGAGTCTGTTCGAACGCCGCGCGCCGCGCGTCGCTATTCCAGCGTGGAGATACGGCTGTCTCGGAGGAGCACCCGCTTGACGATGTCCGGGTCTTCGAGAAGACGGTGGGTCCCGTGGACGCCCTGACCGCGCCCGCGCCCGCGGACTTCGGACTGGATGACGTTGAGGAAGTCGAGTTCCTGCAGGAGTTCCTGCACGCGACGCTCGGAGAGCTGGTCCATGTCGAGGTCGTCGGCGACGGTGAGGTACTGCCGGTAAATCTTGTTCGTCGTGATTTCGGCGGTCTTTCGGCCGCCGGTCTGGAGGACCAGCGAGTAGAGGACGGCCTTCGACTGCGTGGCGGTCCCTTCGAGGAGTTCGCTGAAGCGGTCGGCCTCGCTTTTCTCCTTGGCCGCCCGCACGTGGTCGTCGGTGACGGTCTCGGCGCTCTCGTTGCGCGCGATGCGGCCGGCGTTCCGGAGGATGTCGATGGCTTTCCGGGCGTCGCCGTGTTCCTGGGCGGCGAGCGCGCTCGCGAGGGGAATCACGTCGTCGGTGAGGACGCCGGGTTTGAAGGCGTCCTTCCGGTTTGCGAGGATTTCGCGGAGCTGGTTCGCGTCGTAGGACGGAAAGACGAGTTCGTCGTGGGCGAAACTCGATTTGACGCGCTCCGTGAGTTCCTCGGGGTAGTCGATTTTGTTCGAGATGCCGATGATGCCGATGCGCGAGTCCACTATCTTCTGGTTTTCGCCCGCACGCGAGAGCTTTCGAAGCACCTCGTCGTCGCGGAGCATGTCGATCTCGTCGAGGATGACGATGGTCACGTCGGAGCAGGTGTCGAGCACCTGCCACAGTCGATTGTAGTAGTCGCCGGTCGACAGCCCGCGCTCGGGAATCGTCATCCCGCTTTTCGCCGGGTCGTTGACCTGCGAGGCGAGCGTCTTGATGACCGACGCCTCGGTGTGTTGTTCGCCGCAGTCGATGACGGCGATGCGGACGTCAACGTCCTCGCGGACCGCCTCTTGTTGGAGTCGCTCGCTCACGAGTCGGGCGGTGAGCGTCTTGCCCGACCCCGTCTTCCCGAAGATGAACAGGTGGGTCGGTTCGCGGCCGAAGATGGCGGGGTTGAGCGCCTGCGCGACTTTCGACATGTGCTCGTCGCGGCCGACAATCTTGTCGGGACCGGGAAGATGAGAGATTTTGAGGATATCCTCGTTCGCGAAGATGGGTTGGTCGTACCGGAACAGCGGGTCGCGAGTCCCACCCTCGCCCTCGTCCGATGTCATGTGAGTTCGGTATTCATACTCACCCCTAATAAAGGTGAAGGGGTGGTCTCGCGTTTGTAACAGCGACAAATACGGCCGTTTGAACCGTACTTTGAACCCGGTTTTGGATTCGATGATCAACGAGTAGTGTCGCGCAAGTAAGACCCGTCAGACACCACCCTCGCGTTTGTAACGTGCGAGACGGTCACGTGGATGACACGGTTAGTGGGGTACACTCGCGTTTGTAACACGGGGACCCGACAGACCACCCTCGCGTTTGTAATCGAGCGGGGGAGTACCGTCGCGTTTGTAACGCCGAGCGCTGGGAGCGGTGGTGCAGACACACCACCCTCGCGTTTGTAACGCGAATCGGTGTGGGGGGTGGGTCGTCGAGCGAGGTGTTATCGGTTTATTTTGCCCCTAGATTTACAAACGCGAGGGGGGTGTGTCGAATCCCCCTAGGGACTGGCGTAGCCGTTACAAACGCGAGGGTGGTGTGTGTGTTCCCGGACGCAGACGGGCAAAACGGGCAAATCGTGAGCAACACCCGTTTCTCGAAGAACAGCCACGATTCTCGACACCAAGCAATCACTAGTAGCTAGGCTAGTAGCGTAGCTACACTAGTAGTCTAGCTACACTACTAGTTCCACTACTCAAAACGACACAACACAACAACAAACAACAAATCAGGGACTAGTCTACCGGGTTCCAGTCCACCGCCTCCCCAGCGATGCCAACACGTCAGTACGATACCCGTCCCCCGACGCCCACCGAGTACCTGCCGAGTGCTCACCCGAGCAGTCCGAGTTCGCGGACGTCCTCGTCGACCACTTCGAGAGCCGTTTCAGCGTCGGAGACTCGCTTCGCTCCCGTAATCACGACTTTCCCGCTCCCGAACATGAGGACGACGACGCTCGGTCCGTCGAGGCGGTAGACGAGTCCGGGGAACTGCTCGGGTTCGTACTCGACGGCTTCGAGACCGAGGCCGATAGCCAGCGCGTTCAGGTTGAGCGCCGCACCCAGGTCGGCGCTCGACACGATGTTTTGAACCGTGATGTCCGGCTCGTCGGGAATCGGTATCCCGAAGTCGGTGAACTCGTCGAACAGCGTTTCGATGGCCGTGTTCACGTCGTCGACGCTGTTCGCGCCGGTACAGACGATTTTCCCCGACCGAAAGACGAGACACGCCGACTTCGGGTCGCGGGTTCGATACACGAGTCCGGGGAAGTTCTCCGGGTCGTAGTCGGTTCCGTCCATATCGAGCGAGAGTCGTTCGAGGTCGAGTTCGACCGGGACCTCCGTCGAAGCGACGACGTTCTGAATCTCGATGGACCTGACGGCGTTCACGTGCGACATCTTGTGAACTCGTTGACACTCGGTCGTGTTAAACTACCGGGGTCGTTGGCCCGCGTTAATCACCGGACAACTGGACAACAATCGAAACGTACGACGAAGTCGATGGCTAACCCACGAGACAAAAACCGAGAAACGGGGTTTCTTACGCGACGGATAACTGGCGAATATCATCTCTTCATAATTCTTTTCAGCGTCTTCTCCGATTACTCGCTATGGCGTTCACAGATACGATTCACGACGAGGCCGACGAGTTCTGGTCGGCCATCCTCGACCATCCGATGGTCACCCGACTCGGGGAGGGGAGCCTCGACGAGGGGCCGTTCCGCTACTGGGTGCGGCAGGACTACGTCTACCTCGTCGAGTACAGCCGCCTCTTCGCGCTCGGTGCCGCGAAGGCCCCGACGCTCGACTCGATGGGGACGTTCGCGAGCCTCCTCGAATCGACCGTCAACGAGGAGATGGACCTCCACCGGAGCTACGCCGCCGAGTTCGGCATCGACACCGCCGAACTCGAAGCCACGACGCCGTCGCCGACGACCCGCGCCTACACGGACTTCCTCGTTCGAACCGCGACGCTCGGCTCGTTCGGCGACATCGTCGCCGCCCTGCTCCCCTGTATGTGGGGGTTCAACGAGACTGGACGCCGACTCGCCGACGCGGGGGCTCCGGACCACGACCAGTACGCCGCGTGGGTCGAGATGTACGCCGGCGACGAGTTCACCGAACTCACCGACTGGTGTAAGTCGCTCATGGACGACGTGGCCGCGAGCGCCACCGAATCGGACCGCGAGCGCTTCCGCGACCTGTTCCGCACGTCGGCGCGGTACGAGTACCTGTTTTGGGACGCCGCGTGGCGGCAAGAGGAGTGGCCGTTATGACCGACGCGGACCCATTCGGCTCCCCCGACACGGACCCGTCGGCCCCCGAGACGTACGACGAGTTCGCCGCGTCGCGGTCGGACCCGGGCTTTACCGACTGGCTTCGCGAGCGCGCGGGCGACTCGTGGGACGACGCGACCGCACACCGATTGACGCGGGAACTCGCCGCCGACGAACTCGCAGACGACGTGTTCGGGCAGTATCTCGTGCAGGACTACGCCTTCGTGGAGACGCTCGTCGGCGTCTTCGGCCACGCCGTCGGCACCGCACCGACCATGGAGTCGAAGTCCGAACTCGTCTCGTTCCTCGGCGTTCTGACCGACGACGAGGACGACTACTTCCTGCGGGCGTTCGACGCGCTCGACGTTCCCGAGTCGGTCTACGCGGACCCGAAAACCACGCCGACGACGCGCGCCTTTATCGACCTCCTCGAACGCGCCGGGGGGCAGGGCGGGTACGCCGAGACGCTGGCGGTGCTCGTCCCCGCCGAGTGGGTCTACCTGTCGTGGGCGACCGACGCGGCCGACTCTGCCGACTCTCCCTCGCGATTCTACCTCTCCGAGTGGATCGATCTCCACGCGGTCGACGACTTCGCGGCGTTCGTCGGGTGGCTCCGAACCGAACTCGACCGCGAGGGCGCAGCGGCCTCCCCGCGTCGGCAACGGCGGCTCGAACAGCTGTTCCGCCGCACGGTCGAACTTGAAGTCGCCTTCTTCGACGAGGCGTACGAACTGGCTCCGTCCGCCGACTCGACCGATGGCTCTTCCCAACCGGGTGACGGCCGATGGTGAGTTCGACCGTCGCGCTCGGCCTGACCGTCGCGACGCTCGTCGCCTTCACGGCCGTCGGCGTGTGGTTCTCCCGGGGTCGCGTCGGCTCCGTCGAGGACCTCATCACCGCCCGCGGCTCGGCGGGAAGCCGGCGAACGACGGCGACGCTCGTCGCGTCCGTGATGGGCGTCTGGGTACTGTTTTCGGCCCCCGAAGCGGGCGCGAGCTTCGGCATCGCGGCCGTCGTCGGCTACGCGGTCGGCGAGGCCGTTCCGATGCTCGCGTACGCCCGCCTCGGGCCGCGAATCCGGAAGCTCATCCCCGAGGGCCACTCGCTGACCGAGTACGCCCACGCCCGCTACGGCACGGCGATGTACGCCTTCGTCCTCCTCGTGAGCGCGCTCTACATGTTCATCTTCCTCGCCGCCGAACTGACCGGCATCGCGGGCGCGCTGTCGCTCGTCGCCGGCGTCCCGCAGTGGCAGACCGCGCTCCTCGTCGGCGGCTTCGTCCTCCTCTACACGAGCTACGGCGGTCTCCGGGCAAGCATCGCGACCGACGCGGTCCAAGCGGTCATCGTCATCCCGCTTCTCCTGCTTGCGTTCGCCGGCGCGCTCGTCGCGCTCGGCGGCCCCGCCGCCGCCATCGACGGCATCACGGCGACGAGCCCCGCGCTTCTCGACCTCGGGGCGGTCGCCGGTCTGCAGTTCGGTCTCGCGCTCGCCTTCGCCATCCTCGGCGCGGAACTCATCAACCAGACGTGGTGGCAACGCATCTACGCGGCCGACTCGTCGGAGACGGTCGGTCGGAGCTTCAAAACCGCGGCGCTCGCCAACGGAGCCATCGTGTTCGTCACCGCCTTCTTCGGCGTCGTCGCGGTCGGCAACGCCGCCGTCGTCACCGACCCCGCGAGCGCGGGCTACAACGCCGACGCCGCCTTCTTCGTCCTCCTCGGCGAGGCGTTCCCCGAGTGGCTCGTCCTCGCGGCGGTCCTCCTCGCGCTCCTGCTCGTGATGAGCTCCATCGACACGCTGTTCAACGCGCTTTCGAGCCTCGTGACCGCCGACCTCGCCCGCCTGCTCGCGGAGCCGAGCGACCGCCGCCTCGCCCTCGGGTCACGGGCGCTCACAATCGCCGTCGCGGTCGCCGCGATTTACGTCAGCCTCCGCGCACAGAGCGTCCTCCGGCTGTTCTTCTTCGCCGATCTGCTCGGCGCGGCCGTCGCCTTCCCGCTCGTCTACGGCTTGTACTCGACGCGAATCACCGGTCCCGGCGCGCTCGCGAGCAGTCTCACCGGGCTCGCCGTGGGCCTCGCGTACTTCCCCGACCTCCGCGGCGTCATCGCGTCGATTCCGGTCGTCGGCGGCCTGCTCCCCGCCGCCGACCCGCTGTATCTCACCTCCTTCGGCGGCGCGTTCGTGGTGTCGACGGCGGCGGCGCTCGTCGCCGCCCGACTCACGGACGCCGGATTCGACCTCGGCCGGCTCTCGCGGGAGATTCGGCGGTTCGACGACGGCCGAACCGACGCGCGGTCGTCCGACTGAGACCGTCGTCCGACTGACGCGGGGCCTTCGGCTGTCCGCCTCAGTACTCGCTGACCGCCGCGGTCCCCACCGAGATTCGGACCAACTCGTTTTCGGGCCACGCCGACTCCTCGGCCCCGTACTTCCGGTTGATTCGCCGCGTGGCGTCTCGCACGGCGTCCTCGTCGGTGACGACGGTGGCCGTCCCGAGCACCGTCACCTTCCATTGCGCCTGTCCCCGCTCGTCTTTCTGAATGGAGAGCGCGACGCGCGGGTTCTCGCGGATGTTTTCGAGCTTTCGACCCGAAGTGAGCACCTCGAACACCCCGCGGTCGGCCGCGTAGTCGAACCAGACGGGGGCGACGTGAGGCCGGTCGTCGACGCTGGTCGCGAGGTGCGCCATGAGCGGTTCGCTCGTCACGAGCGCCGCGGCGCGTTCGGAGAGGCCTGACATGGTTAGATATCTGTCCCCCGGCGTAAAACGGTGGCTTTGACCCGGTTTTACAAACGCGAGGGTAGTCCCTGCTTCGACGGTTGCCTCCCGACTCGCCGACTTCCGACCGGGAAACGCTCGCACCGTCTTCGGATTCTTATCAGAAATTTGCCGTTAACCGATGCCGTGATGCGGTTGTGACCCGTCCGAACCGGGTGAAACTCCCCGCATAACGGGCGCATAACAAAGGGGTCGGACGCGACAGTTCAGGCAGCTTACTCATGAGTATCGAGGTTCGGCGGGCGACTGAAGACGACGTCCACAACTGGGACACGTTCGTCGAACAGTCTCCCCACGGCAACGCGTTCCATCAGTACGACGCGCTTGAGATTCAGGCGGCGCACGCCGGCGCGGAGTTGGTCCCGCTCGTCGGACGAAAAGGCGATGAGGTCGTCGGGCTGTTCCCGCTGTTTCGCATCAACAAGGGGCCGATAGCGACGGTGTTCTCACCGCCGCCGGAGCTTCGGGTGGCGTACCTCGGTCCGGTCCTCCTGAACATGGACCACATGAAACAGCGAAAGCGCGAGGGCCGACACCACGAGTTCATCGACGACTGCCTCGACTGGGTCCGCGAGGAGATTCGTCCGCGGTACACTCACATCCGCCTCGACGGCCGGTACGACGACCTCAGAGCGTTCTCGTGGAACGACTACGCGATAACGCCGCAGTACACCTACCACGTCGACCTCTCGCCCGGCGTCGACGACGTGTTCATGAGTTTCAGCAGTGACGCCCGGTCGAACATCCGGAACGCGCCCGACGACGCGTACACCATCGAGGAGGGCGGCCCCGAGGCAATCGAACAAATCGTCGAACAGGTCGCCTCGCGCTACGAGTCGCAGGGTATCTCCTATCGGTCGACCCCGGAGTTCGTCAGAGACCTCTATTCGACCCTCCCCGAGGGACAGATACGACCCTACGTCCTCCGAATCGACGACGAGTTCGCGGGCGGGATTCTCGTCGTCGACTACAAGGAAACGGTCTCGCGGTGGCAGGGCGGCGTCCGGACGGACATCGACTCCGACCTCGCCATCAACGACCTGCTCGACTGGCGCATCATGCGCGACGCGATGGACCGCGGGCGGACGACCTACGACCTCGTCGGCGCGAACAACCGCCGCATCAACCGGTACAAGGCGAAGTTCAATCCCGAACTCCACCCCTTCTACAGCCTCGAACGGAACGCGGCGGGGATGAAGACGCTCGCGCACCTCTACAAGACGATTCGCGAGGGCGTGTAACACTCCCCGGAAAGACCCTTAGAGCCCCGCGTAGGGGTCGGGCTTCGCCTCGGTCAGGCGGTCGACCTGCTCGTCGGTGAGGTCGATAGTCGCGGCTTCGAGGTTCTCGGTCAGCTGTTCGACCGTGCGAGCGCCGACGATGGGGGCGGTCACGCCGTCGCGGTGCATGAGCCACGCGAGCGCCGTCTGGGCGGGCGTCGCGTCGACTTCCTCGGCGACCGCGTCGAGTTCGTCGTGCACGTCGAAGTTCTCCTCGGTCAGGTACGACTCCTCGAACCGGCTGGACTCCGCGGCGCGCGACTCGCCGGTGAGGCCGTCGTCGCGGGTGTACTTCCCGGTGAGAAAGCCCTGTCCGAGCGGGCTCCACGGACAGACCGCGATGCCGTACGAGCGGGCCATCTCTAAGTAGTCCCCCTCGATTTCGCGGTCGACGAGGTTGTACCGCGGCTGTGCGACGGTGAACGGCTCCCAGCCCTCGGCGCGGGCGATCTCGTTCGCCTTCGCCACCTTCCACGCGTTCGGTCGGAGCGTCGACGCCCCGAGGTAGTGGACCTTCCCGTCTTCGACGAGGCCGTTGAGCGTCTTCATCATCTCGCGCGTGGGGGTTTCGTCGTCCCAGCGGTGGATGTAGAGCACGTCGACGTAGTCGGTGTCGAGGCGGTCGAGCAGGGCGTCGATGCGGTGGCGGACGTTCTTCCGGTTCGTCCCGAGGCTGTTCGGGTCGCCGCTTCGAATCTGCCAGTAGATTTTGGACGCGATGGTGAACCGCTCTCGGTCTCGGTCTTCGAGCCAGTCGCCGATCCAGCGCTCGCTCGCCCCGCCGCCGTAGATGTCCGCGGTGTCGATGAAGCGACCGCCGGCCGCTTCGTAGGCGTCGAGGAGTTCGTGCGCGCGCTCCTCGTCGATTTCGACGTTCCCCCGTTCGGTCTCCTTGCCGAACCGCCAGGTCCCGAACTGGAGTTCGCTCGTCCGGAGGCCCGTCTCGCCGAACGGAACGAAATCCAGGTCGATGTCTTCGAGTGTCGTCATGCCCGCGCAGATACGCCGAATCACCGCAAAAACGTTGGGTAGCCGGAAGGCGATTGGGGTGAGTTGACCGCGTTCCAGTCAGGCGTTCGCGCGAATCAGCGACGCCAGTTCGTCGCGTACCTCGCTCGCGTCGATGGTCCGAACCGTCGTCTGAACCGCCCGCTCGTCGAAGTCGCCGAGTTCGCTCAGCACGCCGCCGCGGCGGTCGACTTCGAGGTACAGTTCGAGCGCGTCTTCTCCCGGTCGGGGGACGACTTCGAGTTCGTCCAACTCACCGGCGAACGGCCCCGACGTGGGTCGGAACTCGAACTCCTGAACGAACCGCCGCGTCGAGGCGAAAACGCCGTGGGGGGCGGCCTCGCACTCGGCGCTGTGCAGCGAGAAGCCGAGGTCGTCGAGCGCGTCGAAGACGGACTGCAGCCGCGGCGTCGGTTGGACGTTCAGGTAGTCTTTGTCCTCGGGGTCGACTGCCAGTTCGATGTCGAGTTCCGTCTCGACCCACACGTCGACGTTCCCGAGGGTGACTGGGGCTCCGTGAGGGATGTCGAGCGACACGTTCCGGACCTCCTGTTCGTCGGGGTGGACCGTGAGGCTCTCCGCGAGGGTGTACTGCGCGATATCGATCTCTCGGTAGCCCTCTTCGGTCCGGTAGCGGGTCTCCAGTTCGAACCGAATCTCCCCGATTTCCTGTTCCGTCGACCCTCCTTCGATGCGAACCTCGGCGTCGACCGTCTCGCCGGGGCGGACGGTGTCGGAGGGGAGGACGGTATCGACGGTCGCGTTGCCGATCCCGATTCGTGCGAGGACCTTCTTCATGATGCACGCCGCAGGTGTCGCTCGCGGTGTAAGTATCTCGTGGCCCCTCCCGATTCTCGTGACGGATCCGTAGTCTCACGAGCCGGCCGGTCGGTATATCGTTCGAGAATTTCGCGTGTCACGGGTTCGTCGACCCCCGACCCCCGAAAGCGGGTCACGGGTCGGCGTTCGGCCTCGCGCCGCTTCGCGTCCGGACCGGGTTCGGTGGCCCACCATCGGGGTCCGGTCAGGCCGGCGCGACGGCAGTCACGTCACGTACACGTCGCCTTCGACTTCGTAGAGATACCCCTTGTTCAGGAGTTCGTCGACGGCCTCGGGGTCTTCGCCCGCCGAGCGAACCCGGCGGCGAGCGTCCGCCACGGGCATCCCCGCGTCGCGGTCGGTGACGAGGGGTCGGAGATGCTCGAACGCTCGCGTCGCACGAGGAGAAAGCGGCGTGTGTCCACCCTGGTTCGGTGTCATCGAGCCTCTATTCGCAACCACGGAGCGCTCCGTAAAGAAGGTGGGTGTCGATTCGGATGTTCCGATACCCTCCGTTCTTCTTCGTCGGGTGTTCTCGCTTCGTCGCACACCGCTCCCCGAACCCCCCGGGCGAAAATGGCCGACCCCTCGGGCTTCGGCCTCGCAGCCGGCGGTGAACCGCTCACTCCGTTCGCGGATGCGTGAACCGATAGCTGTGCTGTGCCGTTTTGTCCTGCCTTGTCCTGTGCTGCCTCGTCCTGTGCTGCCTCGTCCTGCTGTTACCGTGGGACTTCGAACCGTCGGCCGGCGTCGTAGGGACAGACGTTTTTGAGGCTGTCGCAACGCGAGCCCTTCTCCCCATTACGGCCCCATTTATCCCGCAGTCCCCAACGAACGACCGCACATGGTCGACGACATCGCCACCGACGCCGACTGGAACGCCCTGTACATCGACGGCGAGTGGACCGAAAGCGAGAGCGGCGAGAGCATCGCAGTCGAGGACCCGTCGACCCGCGAGACGGTCGCGCACGTCCCTCGCGGGACGGAGGCCGACGTCGACGCCGCCTACGAAGCGGCCGCCGAAGCCCAGGAGTCGTGGGCCGAAGCGCCGCCCGCGCGACGTCAGGAGGTCGTCGAGCAGTTCCTCCAGAAACTGCGGGAGTACGAAGCGGAGATTATCGACCTCCTCGCACACGAGGTCGGCGGGTCGCGCATCATGGGCGAGACGTCCGTCCAAATCGCCACCGATCACGCGAGCGAGGCCGCGACGCTTCCCCGCCGGATGCGGGGCGAGCACGTCGACTCCAACATCCCCGGGAAGGAGAACATCGTTCAGAAGAACCCGAAGGGCGTGGTGACGGTCATCTCGCCGTGGAACTTCCCGCTGAACCTGTCGATGCGGGCGGTCGCGCCCGCGGTCGCCGCTGGCAACGCGGTCGTCCTGAAGCCGTCGACCAACTCCCCCATCACGGGCGGGCTGCTGTTCGCCAAGCTGTTCGAGGAGACCGACCTCCCCGACGGCGTCGTCAACGTCGTCACCGGCCGCGGCTCCGAAATCGGCGACCGCGTCGCCGGTCACCCCGAGAGCGACGTGGTGGCGTTCACCGGGTCGACCGAGGTCGGAAAGCGCGTCTCGGGCATCGCCGGCGAGAACCTCGCCGTCCCAGCGATGGAACTCGGCGGCAACAACGCCCACGTCGTGACCGAGGACGCTGACGTCGACCGCGCGGTCGACGCCGCGGTCTTCGGGAGCTTCGTCCACCAGGGGCAGGTCTGTATCTCCATCAACCGCCACATCGTCCACGAGTCGGTGTACGACGAGTACGTCGAGAAGCTGACCGCCCGAGCCGAGGAGTTGCCCGTCGGCTCCGCCCACGAGGGCGACACGGTCGTCGGCCCCATCATCGACGAGTCCCAGCGCGACGAGATGCTGGGCTACGTCGAGGAGACGGTCGACGCCGGCGCGACGCTGGAAACCGGCGGCTCGACGGCCGACCTCGACGGCGTCGACGACTCGCTGGTCGTCGAACCGACCGTCCTCTCGGGCGTGACGAACGACATGGCCGCGGCCTGCAACGAGCACTTCGGTCCCATCGCGCCCGTCATTCCGTTCTCGGACGTTGACGAGGCGGTCGAACTCGCCAACGCGACCGAGTACGGCCTCTCCGGGTCGGTCCACGCCGGCGACCTCGCCGCAGGCAAGGAAATCGCCCTCCGCATGGAGACCGGCAACGTCCACGTCAACGACCAGCCCATCAACGACGAGGCGCACGTCCCGTTCAGCGGTATCGGGGCCTCCGGCGTCGGCACCTACAACAGCGACGCCTTCCTCGACGAAATCACGGAGGACAAGTGGATTTCGCTCCAGCACGAACCGCGCGACTACCCGCTGTAAGCCGGACGACGCCGAACTGAGTGAGAACTGCGGTCGGTGGCCCGACCCCTCCCTTCGTTCCGTCCTTTCACGCCCCGTCGTGCGCCAGCGACAACACGACGGCCTCGCCGGAGACGACCGTCTCGTCGCCCACGTTCGCGGTCGTCTCGACGGCGAGTCTGTCGCCGCGGACCTCATCGACCACGGCGACCTCGGCGACCACCGTGTCACCGGGGCGGACCGGCCGCTCGAAGGAGAGGTCCTGCGAGAGGTAAACGATGTCGCCCGGAAGCCGCGCGAGCGCGGCGCTGACGACCGACGCGGCGAGCATCCCGTGGGCGATGCGCCCGCCGAACGTCGTCTCGGCGGCGTACTCCGCGTCGAGGTGAATCGGGTTCTCGTCGCCCGACACCTCGGCGAACCGGTCGATTGTTTCTTCGGTCACTGCGCGCTCCGCTCCCGCGCGGTCGCCGACGGTCGCGACTGGCATACGGGTGCTTCGACGGCCGCCGAACTCAATCCTCGGGTGTGGCGTGACGCCGAGTGACGCCGAAATCTCGCTCGCTCTCACTCCCACGGGTTCGTCCCCAGCGCGTGGACCAACAGAATCGCCCCGACGGCGATGCCGACGAGGACGAGCGCGACGGGGAACGCGGCGTCGAGGCCGGTCGAGAGATACGACACCCAGATCTGCACCGGGAGCGTCCGCGGGTAGTACGCCAGCATGAGCGTCGCGCCGAACTCGCCCATGGCTCGCGCGAACGTCAGGGTCACGCCGGCGAGGATACCCTGTTTCGCCAGCGGGAGCGTCACGCGCCGGACGCTCCCGACGCGGTCCTCGCCGAGCGAGCGGGCCGCCGCTTCGAGTTGCCTGTCCACGCCGTCGAAGGCCGTCTTCGCGGTCACGACCAGAAACGGCGAGGCGACGTAGGTTTGCGCGAGGACGACCCCGACCAGCGAGCGCGTGAGGGGGACGCTCGTCAGCTGGCCGAGCCCGGCGGGGCCGACCAGCTTGAGCAGTAACATCCCGCTGACGACCGGCGGGAGCACGAGCGGGAGCATCACCAGCGCCAGAATCACGTCCCGGCCGCGAAACGACGTGCGCGAGAGCCAGTAGGCCAGCGGAACGCCGAAGGCGACGGCGACCAGCGTGCTGAGCGTCGCCGCGACGACGGAGTTGGTGGCGGCGGTCAGGACGACCTCGCTCGTCACGTCGGCGGCCAGCGACGCCGGCGACTGCGCGAGGACGAGCGCGCCGATGGGAAGCAGGTAGTAGAGGAGGAGCACTCCAGCGAGAAGCAACGTCAGGCCTCGCCACGTCTCGGGCAGGAGTCGCGTGACGCCGCGCTCGCGGCAATTAGGCTGTCGGTGGGACATCTCCGAAGTAGTGTGGGTGGCTCGCGCGCACGGTGAACCCGGAGGGTTCGAGGAAGTCGCCGGCGGTCCCGACGAGCGCCTCGAACACCGACTTCGCCGCCGCCGTGTCGGTGCGGCGCGTCGCGGCGTACCGGATTGGCGCACCGCGGACGGTGACGCCCCCCGGAAGCGTGTAGGAAGCCGTCTCGTACGCCGACGCGTGGTCGGGGTCGCTCAGGTTGATTGCGGCCGGGAGTTCGAGGGACGGATAGCCGCGCTCGACGGCCATGCTCCGGTAGACGAACGCCGCGTCGACGCCGCCGGCGTCGAACTGCGCGAGCAGTTGCGTCTCGGGGTATATCTGGTCGCGCCGGAGCAGGTCGTCGGCGAGCGCCGGCCGGTCGTAGTAGTCGGCCGCGAGCGCGAGCGCGAACCGCGTCCGGTAGCCCAGCGGGTCGAGGTCGGGGTCGGTTCGGCCGAGGCTGACCGCGTCATCGAGGAGGGCGTCGGGCCACGACGCGGCTTCGGCGACCCGCGTTCCGCCGTCGGTCTGGGGGTTGTACGCGACGACGAGGGCGTTGTTGGCGAACGTCGCGTACCACGGCACCGAAAGCGGCGCATCGAACAGCGTCGGGTCCGCGAGAGCGACGATGTCGGGGTCGCGCTGGCCGTCGGCGACCATCCGGGCCACGCGCGCGGAGCCGTGTGCCTCGACCTCGACGCGGGTTCCCTCCGGCGCTTCGAACTCGGTGGTGAGCGCCCGCTGGAGGCTTCCGGCGGCGAGAACCGACACGGTCGGCGTCGCTTCGCCCCGGCCGAGACAGCCCGCCGTCGCGGTGAGACCGGCCGCCGCGGTCCCCCCGACGGCCGCGAGGAACGCCCGTCTGCTCGACCGGTTCGCGGACGCGTCACGACTCATCGCCGCACCTCGCATCCGGCGGCGACCCGCGCCAACTCCGTGCGCGTGTTCACGTTCGTCACCGACCGGCCGACGCTCTCGGGAAGCGCGTCGAACCCGACGTACTCGACGCCGTCGACGCGGTCCAAGAGCGCCCCGAGGCCGTCGTCGGGAGCGAGTTCGGGGACGTGGTCTCGGACCGCAGACCGACGGTACAGGGCGTGAAGCGGTTCGTGACCCCGTTCGGAGACGGGGACGATGGCGGGTGGACTGAGACGGCCGCGGTCGCCGCCCGAGGGTTCGGGGCGTTCGCCGTCGCCGTCGCGGCGGGCGGCGCGCTCGAACAGCGCCGCCACCGCGCGCGGTTCGAGAAGCGGCATATCACAGCCGGCGACGAACAGCCACGGGGTCGCGGCCGTCTCGGCGGCCGCGGTGACGCCGGCGAGCGGGCCGGACAGCCCCTCGGCGTCGCGAACGAACCGCACGTCCCAGTTCGCCGGGAGCGCCGCGGCGAGGCGCTCGCGCTGGTCGGCGGTCCGAACCGCGACTATCGGGGGGCGACCCGTCACGGTTCGGAGCGTCCCGACGACGCGCCGAAGCATCGGCTCTCCGTCGAGCGTCGCGAGAGCCTTCTCTCCGGGTCCGAAGCGACTGCTCTCGCCGCCGGCGAGGACGACGGCCGTCGCGTCCGGCGCGGTCCGTGGACTCGGCGGGGTCGCCGCCCTCGCCGCGTCCGTTCGGCTCGGTCGATTCCGTCTCTCTCGTGTCATCTGGTCAGGGCTTCTTGAAGATGTCTTCGAGCGATTCGGGGTCGGTCGCGGGGTCGAGCGCGCGCGCTTCGACGGCGCGGACGCCTTTCACCGTCCGCGACCCGTCGACGTCGGGCGTGATAAAGCGCGTCTCGTAGTCGTGTTCCTCGCCGATGGGCGTCCCGTCGCGGGCGTAGGCGACGACGGCGTCGAAGGCGGCGTACACGTCGATGCAGACCCGATAGCCGTCGGCGCTCTCGACCACGAGGTGCGTCGTCTCGTCGTCGAGGCCGGCGTCGGCAAAGAGGTCGAAGACCGGAACCCCGGTCCACGTCGCGGTGTGCCGCGCCCCCGACGCGCACGCGACCGTCACCGTTCGGTCTTCGGCGGGCAACCCGCGTAGCTCCGAGCCGGACAGCGATAGCCTGCTGTCGCCGCGAACGAGAATCGGCTCGGAGAGGGGGGTCGCCGGCCGCGACCGGTCGTGTTGTGCGTGCATGCGTACTCACTAGTCCGATATTGGTTGACTCTAACGGTGTATGTAACCTCTCATAATTAAGGCTTTTAAAAAGCGGCGGAAACACGAGTCGACTCGATGCGGTGGACGTCCGGCGGTGGTCGGTGCGACGGCTCGGTTCGGCTCCGCGTCAGTCGGCGACCACCTCTCGCGTCGTCCGGGCGAGCGCCGCGTAGAACGGCGACCGCGTCTCGGCTTCGACCCGGTCGCAGAGGTCGCCGACCCACCGCGTGAGATGTTCGTCGCGGAACTGGTCGAGGCGGTCGTCGCGGCCGCGTTCGGCGAGGTGCGCGCAGAACTCCAGTTCCGTCGCCACGTGGTCCGGCAGGTCGCGCTGTCCGGGTCGGTGCTCGACGCCGAACGCCCGATACCAGCGCTCGACTGCCATCGTCGCCGGCCCCAGTACCTCGCCGAACTCGTCGTCGCTCTCCCTGTCGCGGTAGACGCTCTCGTAGGGCGGACACGGCGGGCCGGCCGGGCCGATGAACAGCCGGGCGTACTCGCTCCGAAGCGCGTGGAGTTCGACCGATTCCAGCGGGCCGAAAAGCGCCGTCAACTCGCCGTCGTTTGCGGCCTCGACCAGTCGCTCGGTCGGCTCGCGCCAGCAGGCCGCGAGGACCGCGTACGTCGCCGTCCGGGCCGACTCGAAGGCGTCGCCAGTCGGGTGGGCGTCACCGGACGCATGTGCGTCGCCGGTCGCGCCGCCGGCCGCGTCGCGTCTCTCGCTCGCGTTTCGCGCGGCGGGTTCGTTCATCTGTCTTCCCCCCGCGTCTCGCCGCCGTCGGTCGCCACCGCGGTCGATTCGGTTTCCGCTTGAATCGGGACGTACCGCAGTCCGAAGGTGACGATGAGCGCGCCGATGGCGACGACCCCCGCGGTGACCGCAAGCTCGACGAGCGTGGGGGTGTACGACCCCGCGCTCGCCCAGATGTCGGTCGTCACCCCGGCGTACTCGCCGCCGACGGAGATGCCGGGCGCGGCGTCGATGTTGGCCGCCTCGTAGCCCGTGAAGACCAGTCGAACCCCCTCGAACGTCGTCCCGAACACCGCGAGGGCGCTGGCGGTGAAGATGACCGACACGCGCTCGCGGAACGACGGGAGCGCGAGCATCGCCAGCGGGACCGCCCCGCCGACGACCGTCCAGAGCCAGAAGTACGCCGACTCGCCGATGAGGAAGCTCCCCGTGATGGCCCAGAACCCGAAGTGGTCGGCCCACGCGTGCGGGAGCCGTTCGGCCGCGAGCAGGTAGACGACGTGGAACGCGAGGAAGATGCCGAGCACCTTCCCGAGGCTCGTCAGCTCCTCGCGGTCGACGGTAAAGCGGGTGAACCGCGAGGCGAGGACCGACACGACCAGAAGCAGGCCGAGCCCGGAGACGAGCGCCTTGGCGATGAACACCGGCGCGACGAGCGGGCTGAACCAGTCGCCGCGGCCGATCTGCGTCGCGAAAATCCACCCGGTGACCGAGTGGAGCGCGACCGCGGTCGGCAGCGCGACGGCGGCGGTCCAGAACATGAGCGTCCGGTCGCGCTCGCGGCCGGCGTCCGTGTCCTCGACGCCGAGCGCCAGCCTCGACCCGCGGGCCGCGAGGTCGCGGCGGGTCAGGAGCCAGAGATACCAGAGGTTCAGCGCGCCGTAGAGGATGACGATGCCGAAGTCCCACACCATCGGCGACCGGAAGTCCGGCGAGGTGAAAAACTGGTAGAGGCGCTCGGGGCGGCCGATGTCGGGCAGGATGAGGAGCCCGGCGACGGTGATGCACGCGAGGCTCACCAGCACGCCGAGGCGGGCGAAGCCCTCGTAGCGGTGCGAGTGGAAGAACTTCGGCGCGCTGGAGATGATGAGCCCGCCGGCCGACAGCCCGACGAACAGGACGAACATCATGATGTACAGCCCCCACGAGAACACGTTGCGCATCCCCGTGACGACGAGGCCGGTGGCGAGTTGGTAGGCCCACGCGGCGACGCCGACTACGACGAGCGCGGCGAGGAAGCCCACCCAGAGCCTCCCGGCGCTCCCGAACTCGGGGACGACGAACCGCGAGGCGGCGGTCTCTCTCGACATCAGTCGTCACCTCCCTCGAACGCGGGGACGTGCGGAAGCGCGTCGTTCGACAGCGAACCGTGGGCTCCGCCGCCGCTTCCGCCGGTTTCCTCGACCGGACCGTTGTCCTTCGGCTCCGACCAGACCGACACGTCGTCGAGTTCGCTCTCCATCTTGTCGGAGGTCTGCGGGCGACCCGGACTCATCTCGCCGCGGATGTAGTACGTCTTCGGGTCGGTGCCGCGGTCTTCGAGCAGTCGCGTCGTCTGGTACTTCCTGATGTACTTCGAGACGGTGCTTTCCTCGTTGTCGAGGTCGCCGAAGATGCGGGCGTCAGCCGGGCAGTTCACGACGCAGGCGGGGTCGAGCCCCTCTTCGACGCGGTGGGAACAGAACGTACACTTCTCGACGACGCCCTGCGGGCGGGCCGGCACGTCGCCGGTCCCGTCCTCGGGGACCGTCTGCGGTTCGTCCCAGTTGAACACGCGGGCGTTGTACGGGCAGGCGGCCATGCAGTAGCGACAGCCGATACACTTGTCGTAGTCGATTTCGACGATGCCGTCCTCGCGGGTGTAGGTCGCGTTGACCGGACACACTTTCACGCACGGCGCGTTCTCGCAGTGCTGGCACGCCGTCGGCTGGTAGGACATCTCCAGCGTGCCGTCCTCGCCGTTCTCCGGGTACGTCCCGGCCGGCGTGTCCATCTTGTCGCCGCCCTCGGTGAGCACGCGGTTCCAGTACTGGCCGAGGCCGACGTTGTTCTCCTGTTTACACGTCACGGCGCAGGCGTGACAGCCGATACACCGCTCCTGGTCGATTACTAAGCCGTAGTTAGTCATGGTCAGTCACCTCCCGCTCCCGCCCCGGCGCTTGTCGCGCCCGAACCGGTCGGCTGGCCGCTCGTGTACTTGCTCGTGTCGACGTCGCTCGGTGCCGGTTCGACCTCGACTCTGGTGTCGTAGAACGCGAAATTCCCGGTCACCTCACAGACGTCCGTGTGCGTCAGGTCGTTGTGGTGGCCGCGGACGTAGTCGCGTCCCCACCAGCCCTGGTCGGTGTTCACCAGTCCGGGTTGCATGCCGTCGTTCAGTTTCGCCTTCACGACCATCTCGCCGCGCTCGTTGTGGACGCGGACGTAGTCGCCGTCCTCGATGCCGCGGGCGGCGGCGTCCTTCGGGTTGATGTCCAACTGCGGCTCGTTGTTTATCTCCCGGAGCCAGTTTTGGTACTCGTACTGCGAGTGGATGCGCCACTTCGAGTGCTTCTGGATGAACATCAGCGGATAGTCCGCCGCCGTGTCCCAGTCGTCGGCCGTCCGGCTCTCTATGTGCTCCGGCAGTTCGAGGCTGACGCCGGCTTCGGTCGGCGCGTCCTCGTCGTACAGTTCCAGCCGGCCCGACGGGGTGTTGAACGGCCCCGTGAACTTGACGACCGGCGTGCTCACCTTCACCGTCCCCTGTTCTCTCAGCGTCTCGTAGTCCACCTCGTCGTCGTGGGCGAGCAGTTCCCGGAGCGTCGCCGACTTGTCGCGGTTGAAGTAGTCGCCGAAGCCGAGGCGCTCGGCCAGCCTGACCAGCATCCAGTGGTCGGACTTCGACTCCCACAGCGGGTCGTGGGCGGGCTGGCGGTACATGATGTGGGGGTGGCCGCCCCACGTGTCGACGACGTCCTCGCGTTCGAACCAGTGTGACGCGGGCAGGATGATGTCCGCGTGCTGGACCGACGGCGTGTGGTGCATGTCGGCGACGGCGATGAGGTCGAGGTTCTTCGCCGCCTCCAGCCACCGCTGTCTGTCCGGCATCTGGTTGGCGGTGAAGTTCGATTCCTGGGAGTACATCACCTTCAGCTGATAGGGGTCGCCGGACTCCATCGCCGTGAGGATGTCAGTCTGCGGGAGCGACGTCGTTCCGGGCCCGTCCTCGGGTGAGCCGTAGCCGCCGTCGTCGTACGACCCGCCGAGCGGGTGGCTCCCCTGAATGCTCCCGTGGCGACCGAAGTCGCCGGTCAGCCCGAGGAGGATGGCGTACGCCTGCCCGAAGGTGTGGCCGTACTTGTAGCGGTCGACGCCGTAGCCCGAGGCGATGCCGCCGGGCCCGCGCGTGGCGAGCCACCGGACCGCGGTCCGGATGTTGTCGGCGTTGATGCCGACCTCGGCCGCGACGGCGTCGGCGTCGTAGTCGGCGACGTGGGCTTCGAGGAGCGAAAGCGCCGTGTGGCAGGCGACGCCGGCGACGGTGTACTCGCCGAACAGCGCGTACTCGCCGTACGTCTCGGGTTCGAGCGCGACCGGTTCGCCCGTCGACTCGTCGACCGCGACCGGCAGGTCCTCGGTCACGTCGTCGAACACGTCGCTCGCGTCGAGCAGTTCGCCCGTGTCGTCGCGGACGAGCGCCGGCCCGAGCGTCCGCTTCCGGAGGAACTCGGTGTCGTAGCTCCCGTCGTCGAGGACCGTCTTAATCATCGACAGGGTCAGGAGCGTGTCCTTGCCCGGCTTGACGGGGAGCCAGAGGTCGGCCTTCGCGGCGGTGTTCGTGAACACGGGGTCGACGCAGACGAGCTTCGCGCCGTTTTCGACCGCGTCGAGGAGCTTCGAGGCGTCCTGTTGGAGGTTGCTGGCGAAGATGTCCGACCCCCAGACGATGACGGTGTTCGCGTTCCGCCAGTCGACCACCTCGTTGGTCGGCACGTTGAAGAAGCCGGCCCCGGCGAGCCGGCTGAAGCCGAGTCCGACGTTGATGTCGATGGACCACGACTTCTGGGTCCCGCCGAACAGCGACGACAGGCGGCTCTGGATGGTGCCGCTGACGCCGTTGTTCCCCGACCCCGTCTCGAAGTAGACGCTCTCGGGGCCGTAGTCGTCGCGGACGCGCTCCATCTCTGCGGCGATGTAGTCGAGCGCCTCGTCCCACGTGACGCGCTCGAACTCGGCGTCGTCGCCGCGGCCCTCGGGGTTCGGACTCCCCGGTTCCCAGCCGACGCGCTTCATCGGGTACTTGAGCCGCGTGGCGTTGTAGATGCGCTGGGTGTGCGACAGCCCGAGGGTGCAGGCGCGCTTGTACCGCTCGTCTTCGGGAATCTGCGGCTCGATTTTCCGGACGCGCCCGTCGCGGACGTGCGCTTCGAGCGGACATTTCCCGCGGCAGTTCGGCGCGCACGCCGTCCTGATAATCTCGTCCTGTCCGACGTAGCTCTCGATGCCGGGGTTCTGTCTCGACGCCGCCTCGTCGCCGGTCTCGGCCAGCGAGGAGGCGTAGCCGCCGCCCCCGAGTCCGAGCGCGACGGCCGCGGCCCCGCTGGCCTTCAGCACGTCGCGTCTGAACACGCCGTCGCCGTCACCTCCCTTCGGGTCGCTCCCGTCGTCACTCATCGAACCCCTCCGGCTCGGTCGGGCGGGCGTCCTCGCCGAACTCCGCGACGACCGCCTCGTGATACTTCTCGTGGAACGCTTCGTCGGAGAGTTCGCCGTTCGAGACCCGAAGCGCGTCGCGGGCCATCCGCAGTCCCAACTCGGCGTCGTAGTCGCCCCCGTCGAGGATGTTCGCCGCTTCCGACTCCCACTCGTCGAGCGGGGTCAGTCGCGGCTGTTGTGGGTCGCTCATAGGTACACACGTACCGAGGGAGGCGGCCTCGGTAGGCCGCCCGCTGGATAATGAAGTAGTTTATATACTCGCCGACGCGACGAGCCGTCTGGAACGTCGGCCGTCTGTCGATTTCCGCGTGGTTGGACCGGCGGGTACTCCGGCCGTCACTCGGAGTCGAACACCGCCGTCGCGAGCTTGGCCTCCACCGCGTTCAGCCGCTGGGAGAGCGCCGACTTCGAGATACCGAGCGCCTCGGCGAGCGTCGCCAACTCCGTCCGCCGCGGCGTCTCGTAGTAGCCGTGGTGGACGGCGATGAGCGCCGCCTCGCGCTGTTTCGCCGTGAGCGACGAGAGGTCGATGGTCGCCGTCTTCGACTCGGTCGAATCGCCGCGCCCGTCGGAGGTGAGCCGCCTGAGACAGACGCGCTCGGCCACCTCGTCGAGCCGCCCCACGAGGTTCGAAATCGTCTCGCGGTCCGAGAGATACGTCTCGACGACGATGCGTTTCCCGTCGGCGCGTCGGATTCGCGGCACGCATCCGAACTCCCCGAACGCCCGGCAAAGACAGTCGTCGCCGACGTGCGTCGTCGTGTGAACCACCTTCGAGGCGTCCCCGTCGCCGACGGTTACTTCGGCGTGGCAGGTGTCGCCGTCGAGCTGGGTGTGGACGTCCTCGACCGCCGAATCGGGGCCGGCTAACGGGCACGAACAGCGCTTCGCGGGCTCGATTTCCAGCAGTAGCTGGATGTGTTGCTCTCGCGACGTATCGTGTTCCGCCTCCGCGACGCCGCTCGTGGAATCGGCCATCGTGTTCAGTCGGTCAACACCGGGGAAGTGGGTTATGCTGGTTCTCAGGTTTCGGTACCGCGCCGCCTCGTCGGGGACCCGACGGTCGTCCGCCCGCATCGAGGCGGTTGATTCCGCAGTCCGCACATTCATTACTCTAAGAAAGCATTTCTGAATTATATGTTCGAGGTCCAGTCAGAGCTGGCGATCTTCGTCCTCCTGATGCTCGTCTGGACCGTCTTCGTGCTCTACTCGGCGTCGGTCTTCACCTGGTTCGTCGAGGTGCTCGTCCTCGCGTGGCGACAGACTATCGCCGCCGGCGACGCCGCCTACGGCTACGACGACATCCAAGTCCGTATCGTCACCATCGACGCGGCGGACATCGTCCAATCGACGGTCAACGCGGTCCCCGACGACCTCACGGACGTGCGGGTCGTCGCCGAGAAGCCGATTTCGGTGGACGGCGCGTCGGTCCACGTCGTCCCGGATGAGTTCACCTGCACGGCGACCCACAAGGGGCGGGCGCTCGAATGGGCGCGCCGCGAGGTCCCCTGCGACAAGGAGTTCGTCCTCTATCTCGACGAGGACACGCTGATGGCGAACTTCGCGGGGTTGCCGGAGGGCGACATCGTCCAGATTACGGAACTCCCGCTGTACACCGGGTCGTGGGTGACGTATCTCTCGGAGGTGTTCCGCATCGGCTACCAGCGCGAACAGCGGGCGTTCGGCCGATTCAGCTTCCCGCTGTACGCGTGGGGCGGCGGCATCGCGATTCGGTCGAGTCTCGAAAACGAAATCACGTGGGACTCGAAGACCATCACCGAGGACACGGACTTCGCGTGGCGCGCCGCCAGCGCGGCCGACCTCGATTTCACCGTGTTGAACTGCAAGTTCCGCAATCAGGCCCCGCCGTCGGTGACGACGATGCTCAAACAGCGCCGCCGGTGGTTCTCCGGGACGCGGCAGGACTCCGACCTGCTCCCGCTTCACTATCAGGTGTTCCTGCAGTTCCGCCTCGTCGCGTGGGGCTTTTCGCCGCTCATCCCGCTGATAACGCTCGTCACGTTCCTCGTCCCCGGTGCGCTCCCCGACCTGATGCTCTACCGAATCGGCTCGCTCGTCGAGTTCGCCACGCTGTTCGTCGTGACGGGCGTCGGCGTCGCCAGCTACTGGACCGAGTCGAAACTCGCGCTCCTCGCGGTCCCGTGGACGCCGATTCTCGTCGTCCTGAACACCGCGGGCGCGCTCTGGGGGTTCGTCTCTCCGGTCGAACACTTCACCGTCACGACCAAAGTGCCGCTGGAGACGGTCGAAGAGCGCAACCCCGCGTTCGAACCCGGCTCGCTCACGGACCACGACGGCCGGAACGACCTGCCGGAACAACTGGACGTGAACCGATTCACGAGCGAACTCCGCGAATCGTTCCATATATCTGAGGATTGACAAACCGGCGCTCGCGCCGCACCTCACTCGAAGTGGTGTTAGATAACTCCCGCCACACGCGGCTGACTGGGCGACACTGTATCGCGATTTCTCGACGTCACCATCCCGTGAGAATCGAACCAAGCCTTATCGGTCGAATCCTCGAACTCTCACTCGTATGTCACCGAGAAATCAAATTTATCATTGTCGTTCACGGCGCTCGGCTGTGACCGGCGCGACGACCCGCGTGCACCGTCTCGGTACCGGAGGTGAGTTCCCGTGGCGATAGTCGACTCACTCGTCGGAAACGGGTTGTTCGTCCTGTTCCTCGCGGTGCTCGTCGGGATGGGTCTCGGCAAAATCAGCGTCCGCGGCGTCAAGTTCGGCGTCGCGGGGCCGCTGTTCGCGGGGTTGGTGCTCGGCCACTTCGGCTTCACCGTCCCCGACGCGTACAGCGGGCTCACGCTGGCGCTGTTCGTCGCAGCGGTCGGCCTCATCGCGGCCCACGAAATCGAGGGGACCGTCAAGGCGTACGGCCTCAACTTCGTCGCCGTTGCGGTGCTGATGCCGACCGTCGCGCTGGCGCTCACCTACGTCTGGACGCAGTTCGTCTTCCCCAACGCGTCGACGCCGCTCATCATGGGGTCGTTCTCGGGCGCGCTGACGAGCAGTCCGGGGCTGGGGTCGGCCATCGAGGCGCTCCCCGCGGCCGCCCGGCAGGACTACCAAATCGGCCACTCCGTCGGCTACGTCGTCGGCGTCCTCGTCATCGTCGTGTTCCAGCAGTTGTACCCCGTCATCGCCCGCCTCGACCTCGACGAGGAAAAGCGCGGCTTCGACGAGGCTATCGGCGGCACCGACGACGACGAATCGGGCTCGTCGGTCACCGAGGTGACGTTCAGCGTGATGGGCTACGCGCTCGTCATCGTCGCCGGCGCGGTCGTCGGCTCGATTCCGATTCCGATGGGACCGTTCGGCACGCCGTCGCTCGGAACGACCGGCGGCGTGCTCGTCGCCGCGCTCGTCTTCGGCTACTTCGGCCGGGTCGGCCCCGTGCCGACGCGGATGGACACCGGCATCCTCTCGGAGATTCGGGCGTTCACGCTCGCGATGTTCCTCGCGGTCGTCGGCGTGGGTGCTGGCGGCGGCTTCCTCGCAACCATCGCCGAGTACGGCCTCCAAATCGTGGCGGCCTCGGCGCTCACGAGCTTCATCGCAATCCTCGCCGGGCTCGCGCTCACGCGGTACGTCTGGGGCATGGACTGGATCAGCGCCGCCGGCGGCATCACCGGCGGCCACACCGACACGAAGGGCCTCGCGGCCGCCGTCGACGCCACCGGGGCCGACGAGGTCGCCGCGGGCTACGGTAACACCTACCCCTTCGCGCTCCTGTTCATGGTCGTCTACGCGAAGCTGCTCGTCATTATCATCCCATTGGCCGCGTAGCGAGTCGAGAATCGGGTGCGTTCGACGCGGCCGCGAGCCCAGTGCGGTCGCGCCCGCCCCCGGTCGAAGTCGGTGACACCGACGACGCTCGGGGGCCGGCTCCCGCGCCGTGACAAAATCGACTGGCCGATTGATGGGCTCGGGGCACGTCTGCTCACACATGAACGCGCATGCGGGGACCGACCCCGAACCCGAACCCGACCCCGACCGCACCCGGGAACGCGAGCCCTTCCCGGCGTACGGACCCGTGGACGCGGCACTCGGGTTCGTCGTCTTCTACCTGTTCGTCGAGCGCGCCACGCCGACTATCGTCGATATCCTGACGAGCGCCGTCGCCGGGCTCTCTGCGTCGGCGGTCGGCTTCGGACTCGCGGCGGTGCTGTGGTTCGTCTTCGCGGTGACGGCGCTCGACCAACTCCGCCGGCAACTCGCGGCGCTCGGGCTCGTCTCCGACGGCGGCCGCCGAACCGACGGCGCGCGGTCGGTGCGGGCCGCCCCCTCCGCGTCCCGACTTCTATCGTCCGCCGTCGTCGCCGTCGTCGGCGGGTTCATCGCCGCGGTCACGTTCGACCGCGCCGTCGACGCGGGCATCGCGCTCATCCGACTCGTCGCGGACCTCGGTCTCGGCGTCTTCCCGTTCGGCGCGTTCCCCCTCGTCGAGTTCCTCGTGATGGTCGTCTTCTTCGTCTCGTTCGGCGCGGCGACGCGCTCGCTCGACAGGCTGGTCGTCGGGAGCGTCAGAGCCGCGTTCCGGGTGGTTCCCTCCTAGACCGATCAGCGAACCGTACTGTCCGTCGCGCGAGACGTATCGAACCACAAGACTGTTATCCTAGTTTTCTGATTGACAGAGACGAGAGTCCCCATGAAGCGTCGTACGTTCCTCCAACTGACCGGTCTCGGGGCCGCCGGCGGACTCGCCGGCTGTCTCGGTTCGAACTCCCCTCCCCCGCGAAAGTCGAGCGTCGTCTCCGACTTCGACGTGTCCGACGGCTCGCTCGTCGTCGACCTCGCCGACCAGACGTGGGTGATGTCCCGCTACGAAGCCGCCGACCAGTCGTCGCTGTCAGGGTTCGACCCGCAGTCGCTGGCCGCGCTCAGCCCCGTCGGGGTCGCGAGCGCGAAAGGCAAGAGCGGCGGCGGTGGCGGCCGCGGCGCGACCGGTCGCGGCACGGGCGGCTACGCCTCCGCCCCGCGGACGGTCCACGGCCACGCGTGGTACCACGGCGGCGACTACGCCGACGACTGGTACGAGAACAACGCCGGCAAAGTGAGTCGGTTCCCGGTCGGTGTCGCCGCGCTCGGCGTCGCCTACCTCGGGTCGACCGCGGCGATGCGGGACGACGCGCCCGACGCCGGCCCGGTGCCGTGGGACCGCGAGATTCAGGACCCGAACGACACCGTCGAGTACGACATCGACGACGGCAGCCAGCTCGGACAGGACGGCTGGTACCGCGTCGGCGCGCACGTCGTCGGCGACGACGTGAACCACGACTTCCGCTGGGAGTGTTACGACCTCGAAGTCACTGACGGCATCGGCGACGCGGGGTACTCCATCGAGGAAGAGTGGAAAGTCTCCCCGCGCATCTGAGCGGGACGAACGACGACGGCGGCGGCCGCGGCGGCGACACCGCCGCGTCCGCCGCGACCGATTCGCCCTCTATCGATGTCTGACACACGAACCGACACGGCGACGCTCCTGACGCTCACCTTCGTGGTGTCCTTTTGTAGCTTCGCCTACGAGTTCGTCTACTCGGAGCTGTTGACGGTGATGTACGGCGGGACGGTGACCCAGTACGTCATCACGGTCGGCCTGTACTTCTTCAGCCTCGGCATCGGCGCGGCGCTCTCAGACGACCTCGACGGCGCGACCCTCGGCGGGAACTTCTTCCGAACCGAGGTGCTCTTGGCCGCGGCCGCGCCCGCGGGCTTCCTGCTCATCGTCGGTCTCAACAGCGTCCGCATCCCGCAGGCCGTGCCCGCGGAACTCGTCTGGACCGTCGCCCGCCTGCCGGTCGTCGTCGTCGGGTTCCTCTCCGGGTTCGAACTCCCGCTTTTGACCCGCATGTTCGACGAACTCGACGACGACGGGTCGGCGACGCCGTCGTGGCTCCGAACTGCGGGCACGCGAATCCACGACCTCGTCGTGGCCGCCGTCGGCACCCTCTGGACCGTCGAGCGGACCGAGGGCCGCAGAAGCGGGCTGTCCGTCATCCTCGCGATGGACTACGTCGGCGGCCTCGCCGGTGCCGTCGTCTACGCCCGCGTCCTCTACCCGGGCCTCGGCCTCATCCCGACGATATTCGTGCTGGCGCTCCTCAACGGGGTCGCCGCGCTCGTCTTCGTCGCCCACTTCGGCGACTGGTCGTGGTGGCCCCTCGGCGGCGACGCGTCGTCCGCGAGCCCCGCCCCGTCCGACAGCCCCCGGGCCGACCGCTCGCTCTCGGCCGCCCGCGTCTCGAAGACGCTCCTCGTCGTCTGCCTCCTCCTGACGGCGACCTACGCGGGCGTCGTCGCCAAACACGACGTCGCCGACGAGCGACTGTCGCAGCTCTACCTCGAACAGCAGATCGAAAACGAGTACTCGCCGGGCGCGATGCGCGCGACGGTCACCTCGCAGGAGACGACCGCCTACCAGCACGTCATCCGGTACGACCGCACGTGGACCGGAACCGGCCCCAACCCGTACTTCGACGGGCGGACGGAACGGTGTCTCCGGCTCGGCGCGGCCGTCCAACTCTGCGAGAGCTGGGCCGACAGCTACCATCGGGGGTTGGTCGACGTGCCGATGTCGCTCGTCGAACCCGGCCCCGAGACGAAGGTGCTCGTCGTCGGCGGCGGCGACTGGATCGCCATCGACCACCTGCGGGAGTACGGCGTCACCGTCGACCACGTCGACCTCGACGGCGAGTTCATGCGCGACGCGAAGACGGACCCGTTCTTCCGCCGCTGGCACGACGACGCCTACGAGTACGACCGGCTGAACACGACGGTCGCCGACGGCTACCGCTACCTTCAGGAGACGAACGAGACGTACGACCTCGTGTTGCTCGACATTCCCGGCGCGACCGACGACGACCTGCTCACGCTCTACTCGACGGAGTTCTACCGCTCCGTCCGGACGCATCTCTCCGAGGACGGCGTCGCGGTGACGTGGGGCTACTCGCCCGACGCCTACCCCGAACACCACAAGGCGTTCGTCAACACCGTCGGGGCCGCGGGCTTCACCCGAGAGCTGTCCTACTGGGTGCGCGAGGACCTCGACGACGACGGCGAGACCGAGCGCGTCGAGCAGTTCTACGTGCTCGCGCCCGGCGAGCGCCCCCGGCTCACCGGCGACGGCGCGACCGAGTACGTCCGCGCCCGCGAGGAGCGCTACGGCTCCGTCGAGTGGCACGCCGTCCCGCACTACCGCGGCGTCCGCGAGAACTCCATCTTCCACCCGAACTACGACATCCTCGTCGACACCTGACCACCCATGCCCTCCCACTCATCCCCGACGACCGAACCGCCCGCTGGCACCGAACCCCCCGACCGCACCGACCCGTCTCCGCCGGTCGAGACACCGACGGAGCTGTACTTCGGCTACAGCGCCGACGCGCCGGACCTGACGACCGTCGACGTGAAGACGGTCGTCCCGGCGACACTCGCGGGCGAGCCGGCGGTCCTCACCGTCATCGGTTCGTCCCACTACGTCGGACTGCCGGCGCTCGACTTCCACGAGCTGTGTTCGTGCAAGCCGTTGCCGCACGAACGGACCCACGAGACGCCGCTTTCCGTCGGCGCAAAGCGGGAGTTCCGCTTCGAGAGCGGCCGACTCGACGCCCGAACGGTCGTCGAGGGTCGGCCGCTCGACGCCTTCCCCGGCCCGGACGACGCGACCGTCGCCTATCGGTTCGACCCGGAGGCGTGGACCACCATCCGCGTCGGCGACGGTGGCTACGAGACGTACCACACCTATCCGGAGTACGACCTCGCGCTGTACACCGAGACGACGATGACTCCCGAGCGAGCGGCTCAGAAATGACTCCCGAACGAGACATCCATCGATGACCCGAAACACCACCACCTACGACGGCGACGTGACGCTCAACGGCTCCGAACGACCCCCGGTCGAACTCCGCGACCCCGCGGACGTGTTCGTCGGCGGCGCGAGCGTCGCCGGCGACCTCGCGGTGCGGAACGCCGAGTACGTCTTCACCCACGCCCCGGTGAGCGACGACGCGGCCGTCGGCGACGAGACGGCCGGCGACGCGGCCGTCGAGACCGAAATCCGCGGCAGTCTCGAAGACGGCTACGTCCAGTCGGTCGACGGCGACGTGCGCCTCGACGACGCCGAAGACGTGTTCATCGCCGCTGACGCGGCCGACGGCGCGGTCTCCGCGCCCGGCGCGGAGAACGTCTACGCGGGCGACGCGACGCCCGCCGCCGCCCCCGACGACTACGACGTGTCCACCTTCGGCTGGCAGCAGTCGGGGAGCGCGACCGACCCCGACACCGGCGTCTACGCGGTCGGCATGGCCCACGACATCGACCTCACGAAGGTCGGCGAAGACGTGGAACTCTACCTCGTCGGCCACGGCCACGAGGTGCGAGTCGAGGGTCGGGGCGCGGCGGTCTCGGTTCACTTCGTCGGCTACGATAACACCGTCAGCGTCGGGCCGTACCTCGCGTCGAGCGTCGAGACCGACACCGGCTTCGACAACGCGGTCGACGCCGACCCCTACCCCGCCGAGGACCTCGTCGAGATGTCCAGAAGCGAGGCCTACTCGAACGCCGGATTCGGCCGTCGGAAGGTGACGTTCCAAGAGCCGGCCGACGGCGACGAGTGGTGCCCGAACTGCGGCAAGCCCGCCGAGGCCATCATCGAGCGCCACCAGATGGAGGCGTTTTTCCTCTTCGGGTGGCCGCTTTGGACCTTCGAGCAGAGCACCAACCCCGCCCGCGAGTGCGAACACTGCTCGCCGAACGCGATTCACGCCGAACTCTCGGCGTCCGAGCGCCGCGAGATATTCGACTGACGCCGGTCCCGGTCCGAAGATATATATCAGAACACAGGACAATGTTGCACGTACGACTATCCGCGCGTTCGGGCGTCGCCCCGAGGCCCGAGCGCGTTCGCCGACTCCGACCCCGACTCGCCCGCCCCACTCGCGGCTCCCGCCACACTCGCTGTCCACAGCGTATCCGTCCGCCCCTCCCCAGCCATGTCGAGAAATGAATCCACGCCGGCGCTGATGTCCTCTTCGTCGTGTCGGTACACGTTCGACCCGTCGGTACAGACCGACGCCCACCTCCAGACGACGTGGGAGTGTCCGCACGAGGCCCACCCCGAAAGCGAGTTCTGCGTGTTCCACATGAGTCGCGACGAGCGCGCCTCGCTCGACGTGACGGGCGGCGATATCGTCGACGAACTCCGAGCGAACCTCCAGTCGCCCGACACCCGCGTCAACGAGTACGTCGGCGCGGACCTCCCGCATCTCTCGTTCACCTATCAGGACATCAACGGCGCGACGAACCACGTACTCAACTTCCAGCACGCCGACATCGACGGATTGGACCTCACCCACGGCCGCCTCGATCAGGGGTTGATTCTCCGCGAGGCGACCGTCGACCGACTCAAACTCGACGAGGCGGTCGTCACCGGCGACGTGGACGCCCGCGACGTGACCGTCACCGGCACGGTGACGACCGACGAGGCGACGTTCGAACAGGACGTTCGCTTCTCGGGGGCGACCTTCCGCGGCGAGGTCTGCTGCGACGAGACGGCGTTTCAGGGCGACACGAGCTTCGCGGACGCGACGTTTCACGGCACGGCGCGTTTCCGCGACGTCGAGACCAGCGGGAGCAGTCACGTCCTCGAAGACCACATCACCTTCGCGGACGCGACGTTCCGCGACGACGCGAGCTTCAGACAGGCCACCTTCGACTACGTGACGTTCGAGGGCGCGCGCTTCGCCGCCGGTTCGGACTTCGAACACGTCGCGTTCGAGGGTGACGCGCGGTTCGACGGCGTTCGCTTCGACGAGATGGCCGACTTCGACGAGGCGCGGTTCGACGACGACGCGAGCTTCGCCGACGCCCGGTTCATGCAGTTGGCCGAGTTCCGCGGCGTCGAGTTCAACGGCGGCAGCCGGACGATTCACGACGACGTGACGTTCGAGGGCGCGACGTTCGAGGGCGAGGCCGATTACAAACTCGCGCGCTTCCGCTATTCGGACTTCAAAGACGCCGTGTTCAAGGACGCGGTCAACTTCGACCGCGCGACGTTCACCGCCCGCACCGACTGCCACCGCCTCCGGGTCGACGGCGCGTTCGACCTCTCGCTGGCGTCGTTCGGCGGGGAAGCCAGCTTCGACGAGAGCGAGTTCCGCGACGCCGTCGTCGCCGAGGAGGCGACGTTCGGCTGCGACACCTCCTTCGAGGCGGTCGAGTTCCAAGCGAACGCCCGGTTCGGCGAGGCGCGGTTCGAAGAGGACGTGACGTTCAAGACCGCCACGTTCCACGGTCCGGCCTCGTTCCGCGGGACCTTCTTCGAGGGCGAACTGCAACACCTCGAAGCGAACGCCTCGTTCAACGAGGCGACCTTCGAGGCCGGCGCGGAGTTCGAGGCGGCGAACTTCACGAGCGCGTCGTTCTGGGAGACGACGTTCCACGACCGGGCTGACTTCCGGCAATCGGACTTCGAGACGGCGCGTTTCCGCGTGCTCGTCGGTGACCGCGACACCTACCTCGACTTCACCGACGCGACGCTCGCCGGCGGCACAGTTTCGCAGGGCTCCGGCGAGCCGACGCCGTACGACCTCACTCGCGCGACCATCGGCGACCTGACGCTGGAGGGCGACGGCAACGAACACCAGCTTCTGGACCACTTCCGCTTCTGTCTCACCGAGTTCGACCGCTTCGACTTCAGCGACCACCACGGCTATCTCGAACGCAACGACTGGACCATCCACGACTTCGTCGGCAACGGCGCGACCGGTCAGTTCGCCGTCGAACTGACGCCCGACATCATCGAAGAAACCTACCGGAAGGCGCAGGACAGCGCCAACGCCGTCGGCGACACCCCCGCGAGCCGCGAGTTCGAGTTCAAGCGCTACTACTACAACCGACAGAAGAACTTCGACATCATCCTCAACGAGTACTCGCTGAACACGTGGGCCCGCGGCAAGAAGGTCGCCAGCGTGGGGCTGAACACGCTCATGCAGGTCACCTGCGGATACGGCAACCGACTCCCGCGAATCGCGGCGTTCACGTTCCTCCTCCCGGCGCTGTTCGGACTGTGTTACGCCCTCGGCGGGCCGTTTCTGACCCAGGCGGGGAGCGTCTTCGACCCCGCCGCGGTCGACAAGACGACGATGGAGGTCCTCTTCGACAACGTCTACTACAGCTACATCAGCTTCAGCACGGTCGGTTACGGCGACATCAACCCGCTCGGACCGGCGGCGCGCGTGCTCGCGGCGAGTCAGGGGATGTTGAACGGGCTGTTTTTCACTCTGCTCACGTTCACGCTGTTCAAGCGCGTGCTCGGCGGGAGCTAATCGCGTCGGGTCGGGTCGCCCGCGTCCTCACTGCTCCGACCGCTCGTACACGTCCGGTCGCGCGTGCTGGAGCGTCTGCATATCGCGGCGGATATCGTCCAGGTGCGACAGGTCGATGGTCGCGGTGACGACCCCCTCGCGGTCCTGCGCCTTCGAAATCACGTTCCCCCAGGGGTCGACGACGAGCGTGCGGCCGTAGGTCTCGACCCACGACGGCTTGTCGCCGATTTGGCCGGGCGCGATGACGTACGCCTGATTCTCGATGGCTCGGGCGCGAAGGAGCGGTTCCCAGTGG
This sequence comes from Haloferax sp. KTX1, assembly GCF_902410085.1. NCBI lineage: Archaea > Methanobacteriati > Methanobacteriota > Halobacteria > Halobacteriales > Haloferacaceae > Haloferax > Haloferax sp. KTX1. Next base: position 128,167 of record NZ_CABPRH010000008.1, read on the forward strand.
TCTTTGCCGGTGTGCATCGTGAACGCCGCGGGGACGAGAAGGACGTTCGCGCCGGACTGCGCCATCGTGCGGTAGAGCCCCGGAAACCGGAGGTCGTAGCAGATAGAGAGGCCGAACGATGCGAGGTCGGTGTCGACCGTCACCGGCCTATCGCCGGGGGCGACGTGGTCGGACTCGCGGTGTTCGACGCTCCCGTCGAGTTCGATGTCGAACAGGTGGACCTTCCGGTAGGTGTCGAGCACCTCGCCGCTCGGGCCGACGAGCGCCGACGTGTTGTACACCCGGTCGTCGTCGGGAATCCGCTCGAAGAAACTGCCCGTGTGGACGTAGACGCCGTGCTCGCGGGCCTTCTCCGAGAAGCGCCGAATCGTTGGTCCGTCAAGCGACTCCGCGACCTCGGCGAACCGCTCTTCCGGGCCGATGAAGGTCGTCATCTCCGGGAACGCCACGAAGTCCGCGCCGTCGGCCGCGGCCTCGTCGAGGAGGCCGAGCGCCCGCTCCACGTTCGCCGCCTTGTCGTCTCGCGAGTCTAGCTGGCACGCGGCCGCCACGAATCGGGACATCTCGTCGGAATACTACGCGGACCGACGACATGGTAGTCACGGTTACTCGCTCGGATCGAACTCCAGATAGACGAGTCGCTCGTCTCCGACCGTCCAGCCGTGGTGCCCCGGCGGGATGGTCGCGGTACGGCCGGCGGTAATCTCCGTCCGCGTCCCGTCGTCCAGTTCGAGGCCGAGCGTCCCCGAAACGACGTAGATGTCGTGTGCGTTCTGACAGTAGTCGGGTTCCGCGCTCCCGCGGTCGCCGTCGGTTCCCCATTCCGGTTCCAGCGTCGCCCGCGTGACCGTCACGCCGTGCAGTTCGACGGACTCCGTGCGGCCGGCTTCGAGCGCCGTCGGGTTCGCGTCGGAAAGCTCCGTGACGACCAGTTCGTCGACTTCTGTACTGTCTGCCATAGAACACGTTCAGCGGGCGTGATAGTATCTCTTGCGCCGGTACCAAACCCCGGTCACAAAAATGTAAGAATGTTTTTCAAACTCCATTCATCTACTACTTCAGACATTTATTGATCGCCGGGAGCTGTCGTCGCCGACCTCTCAGTCCGCGAACAGAACCACCAAGGCCCCGGACGTCGAGTACAGTTCAAACTCCGCAGTCAAACCCCGCCAACATATATAATATCTTATCTGTCTCACATACACGAGTATGGTCTCAATTCCTCGCTTTTCGGCCCTTTCTCCGGCGTGGAACGCCGCGCTCGTCGGGGCAATCGCATCGATACCCGTCAGTACGCTTGTAAACTGGCTCCCAGATTCGGAGGCGACCGTCGGCGCTGGTATGATGCTGTTCGGCGGGTTCATCGCTGGGGCCGTCGCCGCGGTCCGCTCTGTGGATTCGGACGCCGCCGGTCTCCGCGCTGGCTTTCTCGGTGGTGGTCTCGAACTACTCATATTCACCGTGACGACGGCACCGACGGCGGCGTGGCCGCTGTCCAGAGTCGCGTTCTTCGCGGTCGCCGGGGGAGCCATCCTGTGTCTCGCCCCGCTCTTTGGACTGGGATGCGGTCGAATCGGTGGGTGGGTAGTGCAAACTATTGCCTCACGGCGGAACTTGCCCGTGAATACGTCGTAGCTTCATCGCGGCATCTCACACCGAACTACCAAATTTTAAAGATATATTTGAATATGATATATCCTCTGATATTGATGCTCGCTCTCGGGTTCGAACATCTCCTTGGACCACTCAGCGACGAGAATGCGAACTCGTTCAGCAACGATAGGGCCACCCGTTCCTCAACGGGGAACAGATCACGCCGCGACGCGCGCCGCTCCGCTCACTCGTCGACGGGTTCGAGGGGGTCGGTCTTCCCCCATCGCGCCGACGCGCCCTCGGTCGGTGCCGCCCACTCGACGGCGTTGTCGATGACCCGTTTGACCTCGTCTTGGTGGAAGATGGGGTACTCCTCGTGGCCCGGTCGGAAGGCGAAGATCCGCCCGCGGCCGCGGCGGTAGCAGACGCCCGAGCGGAACACGTCGCCGCCTTCGAACCACGAGATGAAGACGGTCCTGTCGGGTTCGGGGATGTCGTAGGGCTCGCCGTAGGTCTCCGTCGCCGGGATGACGAACTGCTCGTCGAGGCCGTCGGCGATGGGGTGGCCGGGGTCCGCGACCCAGACGCGTTCGCGCTCGCCGCCGTGGCGGTACTTGATGTTGCAGGTCGTGCCCATCAGCCGCGTGAACGGCTTCGAGTTCTTCCCCGAGTGCAGCGGGACGAAGCCCATCCCCTCGTGGACGCGCTCGACGACGCGCTCCGCGACGGCGTCTGTCACCTCGTCGTTGGCGCAGTGAGACCACCAGACCAGTACGTCCGTCGCGTCCAGCGTCTCCTCGTCTAACCCGTGTTCGGGCTCCTGTAACGTCGCCGTTCGCACCTCGCGGTCCGGTGCCTCCAGATGCTCCGCGACGGTCCCGTGGATTCCCTTCGGATACCGCTCTGCGACTTCCGGTTCCTCTCGCTCGTGGACGTTCTCGTTCCAGACGGTGACTCGTGTCGGCATGCGCCATACTGTTCGCCCCCGTTGATAAATTCTCTCACCCCGAGCGTGACGGCGGTCCTCGTTCACTCGCAAAATACGTTCCCCAAACGGGAACAACGTGTGATGAGAAAGAAGAACGGCTACAGACGACGAATATTGGATTTCAGCTATCATAGCTGACGAACTGCGAGCTGTCGCCCCGATATTTTCGACCCGTTTGCGTTACAGGCGTAAGCATGTAATGTCGGTCTGGTGGGATTCTCTCACGGCCCTTGCCCCGCACTCACGTGATACTCCCTGATTAATAATTCCCGACACGGGAACAGCATTCGGCTCGGAGTTCCCGGTTCGAGACGGTCTGATAGCTAATCGCCGGTTTCGAGACCTCTCAGTCGCTCTCCCGAATCGTGAGATTCCACACGTCGAATACTGACGTTCCCCTGATGGGAACGAATCTGCGGTTTTCGAATCCTCGTACGCGTCTTCCGAACTCCGCGCGACGCGGCCGGAGCCCCGCTTACGACCCCGTCGCCGACCGCGGGTGGTCGTAACTCGGGTCATCGACGAAGCGGTCGAGGCCGGCGCGAATCGACATTCGGCTTCCAGCCGGGAGCCGAACTCGGAGCGCGTCCGTGCCTTCGTCGCCGTCGCTCGCGCTGTCGGTGCCTCCATCGCCGTCGTCGCCGACGCGGGGCTCCGTCCCGTCGGTCTCGACCGTCGTAAAGCGGTGTTCGCCGTACGCGCCGGCTTGAACGACGACCTCCTCCCGTCTCGCGCCGGTGTTGACGAGCGTCAGTTCGAGTCCGTCGCTCGTCACCGACTCGACGAGCGCGGCAACGCCGGTCGGGAGTCCCGGCCGCTCTCTTCGCGCGTCGAAGTGGCGCACCTGCGCCATGACGAGGCCGCCGTAGTAGACGGGCTGTGGCGCTCCCATCGTGAGTTGGAGCAGCGCCTTGTGGAACGCCGGGTTCCGGTCCCTGAGGTAGTCCTCGTCGACGGTCGCCGGTTCGTTCCCCTCGGCGTCGAACAGGCGCAGTCGCTCGTCGACGTGCTCGCGCGTCGCGTCGAGAATTCGGTCCGGGTAGTCAGGGAACTCCCCGTCGAGGTAGGCGAGCCACGCGTACTCGTGGCCGTCGCCGTGTTTCGTCTTCGCGCGCGGGTCGACCCGCCGCCAGTCCTGTTTCCCCCAATCGCGGAGTCGGCGGACCCGCCTCCGGTCCTCCTCGCGCATCGACATGTACCAGAGGTGGACCGCGTAGGGGTCGTCCGTGTGCGGCTGGAACTCGTACCAGCCGTCCCGCCACAGCACCTCGCCGTCGTCTTCCGTGAGGACGCCCGAGGCGTCGTAGTGGTAGTCGCCCTCGCCGCCGTACTTGTGCGGGATGTGGAGGGTGCTGTGTACGCCGTCTTCGGCCACCTCGATGCCGTTTTCGATGAGCACGTCGAGCTGGGACCGCGGGAAGTCGAGATACTCCCGGTCGCCTTCGAGCAGGACCGCGTTCTCGGCGGCGACGGTCGGTCCGATACCGATGTAGTGCCACCCGCCCCACGACCAGCCGTAGTAGCCGCCGTACCACGACCCGTCTGTGTACTCGCCGATTTCGCCCGAGCGCCCGACGTTGTCGGGGATGATGCCGCCGTTTTCGGCCGTCCGCTCCCGCCACGCGTCGAGGTAGTCGGTCACCCACTCGCGGTAGCGGTCGTCCCCCGTGTGGAGGTAGGCGTTCGTCATCAGGCTCGTGATGTTGAGGTTCAGCGGGATGTCGCCCTTCGCGCAGCGCTCGTTCAACACCTCGAACAGGCGCTCCTCGTTCGCCGGGTCGAGGAGGTCCGCGGCCTCGTCGAACTCCAAGTCCCGCCACGGGAGGCCGTGTCTGGCCCAGCGGTAGTCCGCGCCGTAGGGGTGGTGTTCGTAGGCGGAGAAGTCGCAGAACTCCGGGCCCATGCTCCCGTTCATCGGCCCGCGAACCACCCGCTCGTCGGCGTCGTAGTTCCCCGTCTCCGAGTCGGCGGTGTAGAACTCCGCGAACTTCGTCGCCCGGTCGATGACCGCGTCGTCGTCGGGCGCGGCGAGGCCCATGTTGTACGTGTAGAGATTGCCCTCGCCGAGGTGGAACCAGTCGCGGCACTGTTCGAACTCGTCGACGACCATCGGGTGGCCGAACGGCGTTTCGGTCGCCGCGCCGCGTTCGAGCGCGGCCTCGTACGCGCGGCGGGCGTGGTCGAGCAGGCGTTCGTCGCCCCCCATCGCGTACAACAGCGGCCAGTTGTAGAACCCCTCGACCACGTCGTCGAAGCCGTCGACGCCCACGTGGTCGTCGGGCGGCCAGAACGGCTCCCCGTCGGGACCGGTGTAGTCGTCGACGAACCGGTCGACCGCGTCGGCCGTCAGGTCGAACAGTGCTCGCTGTTTGCGCGCCCACGTCGGCGGTCGCGTCGCCTCGGCGGTCGCTTCGAACTCGCGCATGCCCACATACCCCGCGCCTCGGGTGATGAATATTCGGGTCGCGCGAGTCGCGGACGCCGAGGCGGCTCGGTTCGCGGCGCTCCGAGCGGTCGCGCTGTTGCCGCACCGCTGTCGCCGAACCACAACCTTCAGTCGTCACTCTCCGCGCCGACAACGCGATGTAGCCTCTCGTCGCTACTGCGGGCTATCGCAGTCGCTCTCGCGGCCCTCGGTCTGTCCGGTCGTCGGTCGTTGTCGGTCGCGGTCGGCGTCTTCCGTCGGTCGCGCTCAGTCGATGAGGCGTTCGATGTCGTCGTCGAGTTGGTCGTACAGCTCCTCGGCACGGCGCTCGTCTTCGGCCGACAGCGACCGAATCGGCTCGCGGACCGACCCGCCGCGCAGTCCGGCCAGTTCGAGGCCCTTCTTCACCGCCGGGACGCTGATGGCTCCGTTGAGGCTGTTGTTCTGCCCGGTCTGGTCGCGGAAGTTCTGGTAGGGCAGACAGATGTTCCGAATCTCGCGGGCGCGCTCCCAGTTCTCCTCGGAGAGCGCCTCGAACAGCGCGAGGCCGACTTCCGGCCGGAAGTTGCTCACGCCCGCGGAGAACCCTTCGATGCCCTCGTTCCAAAACGAGACGGCGTACGGTTCCGCGAGGCCGTCCACCCAGACCGCGTCGTCGCCGGTGGCGCTGGCGGCCGCGCCGAGTTTCACGGCGTCTTCGATGGCGTACTTGATGCCGACCACGCCGTCGAGCCCCGCGAGGTCGCGGAGGTAGCTGATTGACGGGTCGAACCCCTTGACGTACGGCACCAGCGGGGCCGACGAGGCGTCGGCGAGCTTCTCGTAGTAGCGAAGCAGGCCGCGCTCGTGGACGTAGGTGTGGTCCGGCGGCATTATCATCATCCCGTCGACGCCGATGCGGTCGTAGGCGTCGATGAGCTCTGTCGCGCCGGCCGTACTTCCGCCGACGCCGGCGAGGACGCACACGTCGGACGGGAGCGCGTCGACCGCCGTCTCCGTCACGTCGACGCGCTCCTGCTGGGACAGCGAGTGGTACTCGCTGATGTTCGCCGACGCGAGGAACGTGCGGATTCCCCCGTCGTAGAGCGTCGTCGCGTTCGCTGCCAGTTCGTCGTGTTCGATGTCGAGGTCGTCGTCGAACGGGGTGAGGAGCCCGGCGGCGACGCCGCGCAGGTGCTCGCGCACACCGCTCTCTGCGAGTGGCATACCCGAACCACCGGGTACTCGCGCATAAATCTTCGGACGGTGGTCGCACGCGATGCCGAGCGCCCGCGGACCGTCACAACAGTTATCTGCCCCATCTCTGTAGTCGCACCCATGCCGCGTCAGACAGACTCGTCTCCAATCGCCGTCGGAGTCGTCGGCCTCGGAAGCCTCGGTCGTCGGCTCTGTCAACAGTTCGTCGAACTCCCGCGGTCGGACCTCGTCGCCGTCTCCGACGTGGACCCCGACGGCCTCGCCGAGGTCGGCGACTCCTTCGACGTTCCCGAGGCGCACCGCTACCGGTCGTTCGAGGCGTTCCTCGATTCGGCCCCGATGGACGCCGTCGCCGTCGCGACGCCGAACGGCCTGCACTACGAGCAGACCTCGGCCGTGTTGGACCGCGGCCTGCACGTCCTCTGCGAGAAGCCGCTCGCGACCGACGCCGAGGAGGCCTACGAGCTCACGACCCGCGCCGAGGCGAGCGACCAGACCGTGATGGTCGGCTACCAGCGGCACTTCAACCCGGCCTACAAGCGCGCCCGCGACGAGTGGGCCGACGGCGACCGCGTCCCGCGGTTTATCACCGGCGAGGTGACCCACGACTGGCAGTCCTACTACGAGCAGGAAGACGACTGGCGGATGAACCCCGAGTTGAGCGGCGGCGGCCACCTCCTGAACGTCGGCACACACGTCATCGACGCCATCCTCTGGACGACCGGCCTCACGCCGACCCACGTCAACGCCTACGTCGACTTCCACGACGACGAGCAGGTGTTCGACCGCCAGTCCTCTATCAACATCGAGTTCGCGGAGGGCGCGATAGCGAACGTCTCGGACACGGGCGTCGTCGCGCGGACCCGCGAGCACGTCCACATCTGGGACGACGAGGGCGCGATATACCTCGAAGGCCACGAGTGGGACGACCGAACCGGCTACGTCATCGACGACGAGGGGACCGAACACCACCCCTACGACGGCTACGAGCGGTGGCTGAGCAAGGGCACCGCGTTCCTCGACGCCATCGAGACCGGCGAGACGCCGCCCGCGACCGCCCGCGACGGACTCAAGGCGGTGCTCATCACGATGGCCGCCTACGAGTCGGGCCGCCGCAACGAGCGCGTCGCCCTCGACGAACTCTACCCGTTCGCGTCCGACGTCTTCCAGTAGCGCGCTCGTTTTTCCCGCTTCTCTCGGCCGTCTCCTTCCCGTGTCTCCTGTTCCGAAGCGGAGTTTTATCGTGGTGGCCGAGTCTGTAGAGGTATGCGAATCGCGACTGTCAGCGGCTACGCTCTCTCGTCACCCATCGAACCGCCGCAGGATCGCCCCTTCCACGGCGGCGTCCGACGCCTCCTCAAACGCGACGTGGTGCTCGTCGTCGTCGAATCGGCAGACGGCACCCGCGGCATCGCCACCGCCGGCGCGAGCAGTTCCGCCATGCGGGAGTACTTCGAGGGCGACTCGCAGGGAACCTTCGCGGACGTGGTGAACGGCGCGGTCGCCGACGCGCTCGAAGGCGAGACCGTCGAGGACGTCGAAGACGCCCACGCGATACTCCGCGACACCGACCTGCCCGACCGACTCCGCCGCGAGGCCATCTCGGCGCTCGACGTGGCGCTGTACGACATCCGCGGGAAGGAGGTCGGCGCGCCCATCTACGAACTGCTCGCCGACGAGTACGGCACCGACCCGACGACGGAGATGCCCCTGTACGCGAGCGCCGGGATGTACATGGAACCCGAGGGCTACGCCGAACAGGCGGCGACCATCCGCGACCTCGGCTTCTTCGGCTACAAGTACCGACCGGGCATCGGCCCCGACGGGGACCGACGGACCATCGAACTCCTCTCGGATGTCGCGGGCGACATGGAAGTGATGCTCGACGTGCACACGTGGTGGAAGATACGCGACGGCTACGACCGGGAGACGGTCGAAGACCTCGTCACCTTCGCCGCCGAGCGGGACTGCTACTGGGTCGAAGAGCCGGTCTCGCCGGACGACCACGCGGGCTACGTCGACCTCGCGGAGACGGGCGCGCCGCTGGCCGGCGGCGAGAGCGAACCGACGCCCGAGGGACTCGTCGCGCTCGGCGAGACGGGCGCGGTGGACTTCCTGCAGGGCGACGTTCGACACCACTGCGGCTACACCGGTTGTCGCCCCGCGGTCGAGTCCTGCGTCGGCCGCGACGTGGAGTTCGTCCCGCACAACTTCGGCACGTGGGTCGGCCTGCTCGCCAACGCGCACCTCGTCGCGGCCGCGCCCGAGGTGTCGCTCCTCGAATATCCGGTGTTCGAGGGCGACCCGCTCCTCGACGCCGACACCGACCCCGGCATGTACCCCTTCGACCTCGCGTTCGACATCATCGAGGGACGGCCGGCCGTCGAGGACGGCGTCCTCTCGCTGACCGACGACCCGGGGCTGGGAATCGAGGTGAATCTCGACGCGCTCGACGACTACCCGTTCCGCGACGGGCCGTGGACCGAGTTCCACTACGACGACGCCGAGTGACGCAGACGGCGATGTGGCGGTCGTCGTCTCAACGCCGCGTTTCTTTTCGAGTCGTCGAACGGGTCAGCGCTATTCGGCGTCGCGCTGTTCGACGCGGACCGCGTGCGATTCGAGCCACTGCCGGAGGCCGCTCTCGGGGACGTGCAGTTCCCGGTTGTTCTCGGCGAGGTCCGGATAGCCGCCGACCGCCGACTGGCTGTCGATGTACTCGCCACCGAAGTTTCGGACGTTGTTGATGACCCGCCGGTCCTGATACGTTCGGTCGCCCGGGCGCGCCCCGGCGTACGCGAGGTTGTGTCGCGTCGCGTCGGCGGCCGAGAGCGGCGAAAGCCCGTCGGGCCACAGCGGCGGTTCGTCGAGGAGCGTCACGTCGGGCCCGTACATCGGCGTCTCCGGGTCGGTGGTGTTGGCGTCGCCGTACACCTCGCCGCCGCCCTCGATATTGTAGTCTCCCTCGTCGACCCGGAGGAACGAGTTCCCCACGATGCTCGCGACCGTCGAGTCGCCGAGATTGACCGACTCGTTGTAGTGGTACATGACGTTGTTCACGAGCGCGCTGCGCGTCTCGGCCTTTAGTCGCGGATTGCGACCGATGTTGTGGGCCCAGACGTTCCCGTACAGCGCGACCTCCTCTGCACCGTCGCCGACGAGCGACCCATAGGAATGGGTCCCCTTCGGGTGCGTGGCGTCGGCCAGTCCCTCGGCCATGATGCAGTTCGAGTAGGTCGTCCGCCGCGAGTCGTACCCGGGCGACCCGTTCTCGTCGACCGCCCAGGTAATCGAACAGTGGTCGATGACGTTGTTCTCCGTCTCGTCGGCCGTCCGCACCCCGTCGGGAATCCAGCCGACGTCCTGTCCGGCGTCGCCCGGCCGAACCCGGATGTGTCTGAGCAAGCAGTCGTCAGCTTCGACCCAGAGCCCGCCTCGGACGAGCGTGATACCCGGCGACGGGGCGGTCTGTCCGGCGAGGTACAGCTCGTCCTCGTCGATAGTGAGCCGTTCCGCGCCGAGGTCGATGGTTCCGCTGGTCTCGAACGCGACGACGCGCGGTCCGCTCCGGTTGACGGCGGCCTCGAACGCCTCGCGCGTGGGCTCGGTCACAGTGTACACCGGCGTGTCGTCGTCGAGCCACGGGGCCGCATCGGCGAACCCGTCGTCGGGGTCGAAATACGACCCGGTGGACGAGTCGGCACGCTCGGAACCGTCCGCTGCCGCGGCCGAATCGGCCGCGAGCAGAGCCGAACTCCCGATAGTTCCGACGCCAATCGCTCTCATAAACTCCCGTCTGTTGTGTCTCATGGTAGCTAACGTGTGGCATGATTGCCAGCGATTGTCAATCAAAGTGAAAATTAATGAAAGTTATGGCCATTTGACATCGTTGGTTCGCGCTCCTCGGGCCGGACACCCCGAAACCGAGTGAAATCGGCCTCAAGCGCCTCGGTCGCCCCACTCGGCACCGTCCCGTCGGTGGGTCGCCGCCGCGCCGCCGCTCGACCGCTCGGCACAAGCTATATTGTACCGGTCCGCAGTGTAGCCGACATGGAAATCACAGACATCGACGTCATCCCGATATCGCACCGCCTGCCCGACGGGCAGGGCCTCGGCGACGCGCGCGGGTTCGGCCACGACAGGGCGACGACGCTCATCCGCGTCGACACCGACACCGGCGAGGTCGGCTGGGGCGAGGCGTTCGCGCCGGGGAGCGTCGTCGCGCCCGTCGTCGACGAGTTCTTCCGCGACGACGTGGTCGGCATGGACCCCTTCGACGTGCGACGCCTCGCCGAGGAGTCGTACACCGACCCGTACCACTTCGGCGGGAGCGTCTTCGTCCAGAGCGCCCTCAGCGGCATCGACGTGGCGCTGTGGGACCTCGTCGGCAAGGCGACCGGGAAACCCGTCCACCGACTCCTCGGCGGAACGCCCCGCGAGACGCTCACCGCCTACGCCTCGACGATGTACTTCACCGAGGAAGACCGTGACATCGCCGAGCCGATTCGCGACGCCGTCGACGAGGGTTTCTCCGCGGCCAAGATAAAAATCGGCAACGGCACGGACTCCGACGTGGAGCGGGTCCGGACCGCCCGCCAACTCCTCGGCGACGACGCGCGGCTGATGGTCGACATCAACGGGAACTACCGCCCCCGACAGGCGATTCGAACCGCGAAGGCAATCGAGGAGTTCGACATCACGTGGATGGAAGAGCCGGTCCCGCCGGAGAACCTCTCGGGCTACCGCGAGGTCAAACGCGGCGTTGACGTGCCCCTCGCGGCCGGCGAGGCGCACTACGGCCGCTTCGAGTTCAAGCGCCTCGTGGACGACCGGACGGTCGACGTGGTCCAGCCCAATCTCGGGCGGTGCGGCGGGCTCTCGGAGGCGAGCCGCATCGCCGACCTCGCCAGCACGGAGAACGTGGCGGTCCGGCCCCACATCTGGAACAGCGCTGTCGGCCTCGCCGCGGCGGTCCAGTTCGCGGCGTCCGTCTCGGACTACCCGCACACCCGACACGTCCCGGACCCGATGATGGTCGAGTTCGACCGGAGCGAGAACCCGCTCCGCGACGAGATTCTGCGAACCCCGTTCGACCCGATCGGCGGCGAGGTGGACGTGCCGCAGGCCCCCGGTCTGGGCGTCGAAATCGACGAGGACGCGGTCGAGCGCTACCGAGCCGACCGCTGAGCGCGGGTCGCTCGTTCGTCTCCCTCGCTCGTCCCCCTCGGTCACCGCGCCGCCGAATCGACGCCTCCACCCCGTCTCGCGGGATAGTTTTATGCGCCGGAGCACCGTTGCACCGGTATGCAGTCATCGCTAGTGGTAGTCGACAGTGCGGACTCCAACGAACGCCTCCTCGCCGAGGCGGGACAAATCGCGGCCGGCACGGACACGCCGCTCGTGCTCCTCACGCGCGTCACCGAGGACGAACTCGTCGAGAACGCCGAGACGTTGCAGGCGATGAGCGACGCCGCCAACACGTCGCTGGAGTCGAACTCCGCCCGAGAGGTCGCAAACCGATTCGCGTCGCAGGCCGCCGACGAGGCGTTCGAATCGCTCGACGGGACCGTCGAGTACGACGCCGTCAGCGTCGTCGCCGAGGAGAGCGAGTTCGCCGAGGAGGTGATTCGCGTCGCCGACGACCGCGGCTGTGACCACGTCTACGTCGCCGGGCGACAGCGCTCGCCGACCGGCAAGGCGCTGTTCGGCGACACCGCACAGCGCGTTGTCCTCAACTTCGACGGGCCGGTCACCATCCTGACCGAGTGACGGAGCGACCGGACCCCCGGAAACGACAGCTATTTGCGACCGCGATTCGTCACGTGTTATCACATGTATCAGCTGTCGGAGCAAGCGGAGCCTGTACCGTCGGGTTCGTCCCGAACCATCGACATCGGCTACATCGGCGGGGGGAGTCAGGGATGGGCGCACACGCTCATCAACGACCTCGCGCAGTGTCCTGACCTCGCGGGGAGCGTCACGCTGTACGACGTGGACTACGAGATGGCGTCGAAGAACGCCCTCCTCGGAAACCGCGTGATGGACCGCGAGGAGGCGGTCGGCGACTGGTCGTTCGAGGCGACCCGGAGCATGGACAAGGCGCTCGACGGGGCCGACTTCGTCATCTGCTCGATTCAGGACCCGCCCGGTGAGACGTTCGTCCACGACATCGACGTGCCACAGGAGTACGGTATCTATCAGACGGTCGCCGACACCGTCGGTCCCGGCGGGGCGATTCGAGCGTTGCGAGCGATTCCGCAGTACCGCGAAATCGCCGCGACGGTCCGCGAGCGCTGTCCGGACGCGTGGGTCATCAACTACACCAACCCGATGACGGTCTGCACGCGGGCGCTCTACGAGGAGTTCCCCGACATCAACGCCATCGGGCTCTGCCACGAGGTGTTCAAGACGCAGGAGCTGTTCGCCGAGCTGGCGGAGCGCCACATCGACGAGGCCGAGGACGTCGCCCGCGACGAGGTTCGGGTGAACGTCAAGGGCGTCAACCACTTCACGTGGGTCGACGAGGCGCGGTGGCGCGACCGCGACGTGTTCCGGTACCTCGACGAGGAGCTCGACCGCCGAAAGCCGCTTTTCGACCGCGAGCCGGGCGACCTCGACGCCGAGTCCTACTGGGTGAACAACGACGAGGTCGCCTTCGACCTCTACGACCGCTTCGGCGTGCTGGGCGCGGCGGGCGACCGCCACCTCGTGGAGTTCGTCCCGTGGTATCTGAGCGTCGACGACGCCGAGGAAGTCCAGCGCTACGGGATTCGGACCACGCCGAGTTCGGCCCGCGTCTCCGACGACGAGGGCCCCGACGAGATGGAGCGCTACCTCGAAGGCGACGCGGAGTTCGAGTTCCGCGAGTCGGGCGAGGAGGCGGTCGACATCATGCGGGCGCTCGCCGGCGAGGGGACGTTCGTCACGCACCTCAACTACCCCAACGAGGGGCAGGTCGACGGCCTTCCGGAGGGCGCGGTCGTCGAGACGAACGCGCTGCTCTCCGGCGACGACGTGACGCCCCTCTGTGCGGGCGGCCTCCCCGACGAGGTCGAGAGCATGGTCGAAACCCACGTCACGAATCAGGAGACGCTGGTGCGCGCGGGCTTCGAGGGCGACCTCGACCTCGCGTTCCAGGCGTTCCTCAACGAACCGCTCGTCACCGTCTCGCGCGACGAGGCACAGGAGCTGTTCGCGAAACTCGTCGAACTGGAGCGGGAGTACTTCACCGACTACGACCTCAACGCGTCTGTCTTGCGGGCGTAAGCCGGACCCCCCGCGAACGCGTCACTCCCCCCGCTTCCGGGGCCAGCTATTTATCTCGCCGTTCAGTCGGTACACGCGATGTCGAGCGCAACGAGCCGCGGCCTGAGCTTCGGCTGTCAAGTGGTCAGCTACGGAAACGTCGAGGAAACTATCGAGCGGGCGGTCCGAGCCGAGTCGGCGGGATTCGACGCCGTCACCGTCCCGGACCACCTGTTTCACCCGACCGGCTCCGAGGAGTATCTGGTGGACCCGCCGTGGGAGGCGTTCTCCGTCCTCGGGGCGATAGCCCAGCGCACCGAGGAGGTGACGCTCATGCCCGGCGTCGCGGACTCGGTGCGCCGCCACCCGACCGAACTCGCGCACGTCACGGCCACGCTGGACCGGATGACGGACGGCCGCGCCGGTCTCGGCATCGGGGCCGGCGAGGCGTTCAACTTCGCGCCGATTTCGGACATCGACTGGGACGACCCGTACTCCCGGTTCAGGGAGTGTGTCGCCGTCATCGACGGGCTGTGGGACTCGACGGCGGACGAGCCGTTTTCGTTCGCGGGCGACTACTTCGACCTCGACGACGCGCACATGGGACTGAACCCGGCACAGGAGCCGCGACCGCCGCTCTGGATCGGCGGCTACGGCGAGAGCATGCGCGGGCTGACCGGCGCGGTCGCGGACGGCTGGTTCCCGTGGATTTACTCGCCCGACGAGTACGCGGCGGACCTTCGGAAAGTCCTCGACGTGGCCGCGGACCGCGGCCGCGACCCCGACGCCATCGACCGCGCGGTCATGGTTCCGACGACGGTCTCCGGCGACGGCGACGAGGCCCGCGCGGCCGGCATCGAGCGCAACCGCGTGAACCTCGCGCTCCGGCCGCCGCTCCTCGCCGATATGGGCTACGAGGACGTCGCGGAATCGACGCCAATCATGTGGCAGATGGCGTTCGACGAGGAACAGGAGCGGCAACTGTCGGCGGCGGCCGAGCGCATCCCGGACGAGGCCGTCGACGAGGTCTGCGTCGCCGGCGACCCCGAGCGCGCCATCGAGCGAATCGAGGCGTTCCGCGAGGCGGGCGTCGACAACCTCGTTCTCATCCCCGTCGGCGACTTCGAGGAGACGATGCGGCACTACGAGAACGAGATTATTCCGTACTTCGGTGAGCGGTAGCGCGGCGGGACGAACCGGAAACAATGTTCCCCGGAGGTCCACCGGGCGGCTCAGTCGGTCACTCCCGTGCGCCGTCGCCGACCCCGCCGGATTCCCGTCGGTTGTCGTCGTCTCCTCTGCCCGCGTCGATTCGCGGCTCCACGCCGAACCGGTAGTACGCCGTCCAGACGGCCGACACGGCGGCGACGATGGCCAACAGCGTCGGCGACCACTCCATGCCGAACTGCTGTGCCAGCCACATTCCCGAGAGCAGGACGCCGAGGACGAACACGAACACGGTCAGGTCAGCGGCTCGAAGGTTCATGACCCGACGTTCGGAATCGACCGGGATAAACGTTCACACGCCGCCGTCGACGCCGCGGCCGCCCCGCTCAGTCGCGGACCAGCCAGCCGACGGCGTTGCGGAGCAGTCGGCGGTAGTCGTCGTTTTCGAGTGCCTCCGCGGTGTGGCCGAGCGAGGCGTAACAGACCCGGCCCGCGCCGTACTCGCGGGCCCACGCGACCGGGTAGTCGGCGAGGTCGGGGTGGGCCATGCGCGCGAGCACGGTCACGTCGTCGTCAACGTCGACCTGATACGGTTCGTCGAACACCTCGAAGTCGTCGACGCCGTCGGTCACGTCGTGGTCCGCGACGATTTCGACGCCGAAGGTGGACTGCTCGGGATGGGTGAGGAAGTGGCCGCCGAGGAGGTCGCGGAAATCGGGAAACGGCTCGTCGCGCTTGTCGAGGCCGCCGTTTCCGTCGTGGACGTTCGTCAGGTCGGCGGCGCAGTGGAGACCGAGGTACGCCCCGCCGTCGCGGACGAAGCCGAGGAGGCCGTCCAACTGCTCGGGGGGCAGGGTGGCGTCCGTCAGGTAGTCCACGACGAGGTCGTAGCCCGCGAGGTCGGCGAGGGCGTCCCTGTCGGTCGTCGCGGTCACCGCGGCGGCGTCGCCGATGGCGGACTCGATGTGCGGTCGCATCTCCTCGAAATCGTGGAACGAGAAGGTCGTCTCTCCGATGACTAGCGCTGACGGCTGTTGCATGGTCTGCCGTTCACGACCCGCGCGAAAAGCCGTTTCGGTGCGACCATCGTCCACTCGGTGAACCCGACCGGGGCGACCGCTCACTCGAACTCGATGCGCCCGAAGAACTCGGGGGAGTGGTACGTCGGCTCCGGCAGTTCGATTCGGTTCCACGTCCCCTTCTGCGCGTCCGGGAGGCCGCTCCGGTAGAAGTTCCCGCGCCAGACCGTCCCCGAGTCGAGTTCGAGCGAAAGGCCGGTCAGCGACCGGAGCGTCGAAACCGGGAGCCGCGCCGCGAGCCACCACGAGTCGTCGTCGGGGGACGCGTCTTTCGTGGGGCCGGGAACCGACGTCTCCACCTCGACTGCCGCCGCGTCGGCCGGCGAGACGAGGTCGCGGCCGACGTCGCGCTCGCGCCAGTCCGGCTCCTGCCACGCGAGTTTGAACGCGCCGCAACAGTTCGCCTCGAAGTTGACGTACCGTCCCGTCGAGCCGTCGTCTGGTGGTTCCGGCGTGGCGAAGCACTCGACGGAACTGTCCTCGAACGTCGGCCCGTTCAGCTCCGTCACGTCGGCGGTTATCTCGCCGTCCTCGACGTGGAACTGGAGGTAGAGCGCCGTCGGGTCGTACAGCGCCCTGACCGTCGTCTCCGGGCCGGGTTCGTCGCCCCACGCGTACTCGTCCAGTCGGGCGACGTTCGCCCGCTCCCACACCGTGCCGTCGACCGCGCCGGTCAGCGGGACCGCTCTGGCCGCGTCGGTGCGGCTGACCTCGTAGGTTCGCATACGACTCACTCACTCGACCCGCCCCAAGAGCGTTCCGCCCGCGGCCTTCCGCCTCGCCAATCTTTATTGGATGGTAGCGTCACACCCGGTCGTAGTGGTAGTCAATCAGCAGGCTCGACCAGCGGGTCGAGGGCAGCGAAGCGCGCTCGCGCTCATCGGCCTCTCGCGCGTCGCGTGCGGGTCGCTCTTCGGCACGGCGATGGCGCTCTACATCGGCGAACAGGGGTCGCCGTTCGCCGTGAGCCTCGCGTACGCGGCGTTCTCGTTCGGACTGTTCGTGTTCGCCCCGGTCTGGGGCGCAATCGCCGACATCACGGGCCGCCGCCGGGCGATACTCGTCGGGACCGCGTTCCTCTCGACGCTCGCTATCGTCCCGCTGACCCTCACCGCGTCGGTCCCGCTCCAAATCGTCTGCCGAGGCCTCTTTGCGGTGTTCACCGCCGGCTTTCAGTCGGTCATTCTCACCATCGTGAGCGAGTCGGGCGGCGAGTCCGGCCGCGGGCGCTCCATCGGCTTTTACAGTAGCGCCCGCTCCTCGGGGGCCATCAGCGGTCGGCTGTTCGTCGGCTACCTCGTCGGTCTGCTCGTCCCGACGGACCTCTATCTCGTCGTCGTCGGGCTCGGCCTCGTGGCGACGCTCCTCACGCTCCGCATCAGCGACCCGACGCCGCCCTCGGAGGCGACGCTGACCGCGGGCCGACTCCTGCGGGAGGTCCGCGGCCGACTCCTCCCCGGCGGCACGCGGCGCGAACTGTTCGAGCGGACCGGTCTCGGCTGGCTGTACGTCGGTCTCGTCCTCCGGAACATGACCGAGAAGGGGTTCATCTCGGTCGTTCCGGTGTTCCTCGTCGCCGACGTGGGTCTGTCGAACGTCGTGATGGGTGCCGTCCTCGCGGTCAGCCCCGCGGTCCGTGTGGTCTCGATGTACGGCTTCGGTCGCCTGAGCGACGCCGTCGGCCGAAAGAAGCTCATCGTCGGCGGCCTCGCCGGCAGCGGCGTGCAGGCGCTCGTCATCGTGCTCGCGCTCGTCCCCGACGGGCGACTCGCCCGCATCGGTATCAGCAGCACCGCCTTCGTCGTCCACGCGGTCACGTTCTCCATGCTCACCGTGGGCACCATCGCCTTCGTCGCCGACGTGGCCCCCGTCGACCGCGAATCCGAGCTAATGGGCCTCCGCTCGACCGCCCGCGGCCTCGGCGGCGTCCTCGGGCCGCTCGTCGTCGGCGCGCTCGCAACCCGCTTCGACTACGCGACGGCGTTCGTCTGCACCAGCGTCCTCGCGTTCGTCGCCGCCGGGCTGGTCGGGCGGACGCTCACCGAGAACTTCTCGCCCGACTGAGGCCGCACGACCGCACAACTACGCGACCCGGACCACCGCTCGAAAACGCTTATCACACCGCCCGCTGACGTTCGAGTCGATGACGACTACAGTCACCCCTTCGCCCGACGGTGAGCGCCGATGACCGAGACGCCGGTTCGGGTCGGCATCGTCGGCTGTTCGAGCATGGGTCACTCTCACGCCGAAGCGCTCGCCGACATCGACGACGCGACACTCGTCGGCTGTGCCGACCACACCCCGGAGACCGCTCGTTCGTTCGGCGAGGCGCACGGCTGTCCGTCGTACACCGGCCACGCCGACCTGTTCGCCGACGCCGCGCTCGACGCCGTCTGCGTCTGCACGCCCAACGGGGCCCACCGCGACATCGTCGTCGACGCCGCGGCAGACGGCATCGACGTGCTCTGCGAGAAGCCGCTGGAAATCACCGCCGCCCGCGTCGACGACATGGTCGACGCCTGCCGCGACGCCGGCGTCACCCTCGCCTGTATCCTCCAGCGGCGGCTGTTCCCCACGATGCAGTTCGCCCGCGAGGCGGTCCGCGACGGCCGGCTCGGACGGCTCGTCTTTGCCGACGTGCGGGTGAAGTGGCACCGCGACCGCTCGTACTACGACGACTCGTCGTGGCACGGGAGCGCCGATCTCGACGGCGGCGTCCTGTTCACGCAGGCGCTCCACGGCATCGACCTGCTCCAGTGGGTCGCGGGCGACGTGACGCGGGTCGCGGGCACCGGCGACGCGCTGTCCCACGACGTCGACGCGCCCGATACGGCCGCGCTCTCGCTTCGGTTCGAGGACGGCGCGGTCGGGCAGGTGTCGGCGACGACGGCGACGCGACCCCAACAGCCCATCAGTCTCGAATTCAACGGGACGGAGGGAACGCTTCGCGTCACCGAGACGGGCGTCGAACTGTTCGAAGTGAGCGGGGAGAAACAGCCCGTCGAACTCCCCGACCCGCACCCCGATGGCCCGCACGTCGCCCAGATACGCGACTTCGTCGCGGCCGTCTCCGAGGGACGACCGCCGATGGTGCCGCCGGACGAGGCGAGGGCGGGGCTGGACATCGTCTTCGCCGCCGAGCGCTCGGACAGCCGCGGCGAGTGGGTGTCGGTGTCGTCGCTCGGCGATCTCGGCGATCTCGGCGACACGGACGACTGAGCGCGCTGACTCGCCCGACGACTGCCTCGCGCCCGCGCCCGTCAACAGCTATTTGGGCCTCTCCCGCGTCGCCCCGGTATGGAGCGCGTGACTCTCGGTATCATCGGTTGTGGAGCCATCAGCGACGTCTACTTCGAGGCGGGGAACCGCTTCGACGCCCTCGACATCGCCGCCTGCGCCGACCTCGACGCGGACCGCGCGGAGTCGAAGGCGGACGAGTACGGCGTCCCCCGCGTCCTCCCGACCGAGGACCTGCTCGCGGACCCTGAAATCGACGTGGCGGTCGTGCTCACGCCGGCGGGAACCCACGGTGACCTCGTGTCCGCCGCCCTTCAGGCGGGCAAACACACCTACACCGAAAAGCCGCTCGCGGCGACGAAGGCCGAAGGCGAGGCGATTCTGGAGACCGCCGCCGAGCGCGGACTGACCGTCGGCGTCGCGCCCGACACCGTCCTCGGAACCGGCATCCAGACCTGCCGCGACCTCATCGACGAGGGCCGCATCGGCGACCCCGTCGGCGCGACGGCGTTCTGGTCGAACCACGGCCACGAACACTGGCACCCGGACCCCGACGGTTTTTACGAGGACGGCGGCGGTCCGCTTTTCGACATGGGGCCGTACTACCTCACGTCGCTCGTGACGCTTCTCGGCCCGATTCGGTCGGTCGCCGGCACCGCGAACACGCCGTTCGCAGAGCGCGAGATAACGAGCGAACCGCGCCGCGGCGAGCGGATTCCGGTGTCGGTGCCGACCCACGAGACGGCCGTCGTGACCTTCGAGAACGGCGCGACGGGGACGCTCCTCACGAGTTTCGACGTGTGGGAGTCCGAACTGCCGGGGTTCGAGATTTACGGCACCGAGGGGACGCTGAGCGTCACCGACCCCAACCGGTTCGACGGGACGCCCCGCGTCCACCTCGGCGACGACGACGACGGCGAGTGGCGCGAGATTCCCGTCGAGCGCGACCACCCCGGTCAACAGCGCGGCCTCGGCCTCGTCGACCTCGCGTACTCGCTCGATTCCGACTGGGACCACCGGACCAGCGGCGACCTCGGGTTCCACGTCCTCGAAGCGATGGACGGCATCCGCGAGTCCGCCGAAGAGGGCGCGTACGTCGAACTCTCGGCGCAGTGCGAGCGCCCCCCGTCGGTCCCCGACGG
Organism: Haloferax sp. KTX1; assembly: GCF_902410085.1. NCBI lineage: Archaea > Methanobacteriati > Methanobacteriota > Halobacteria > Halobacteriales > Haloferacaceae > Haloferax > Haloferax sp. KTX1. Next base: position 148,240 of record NZ_CABPRH010000008.1, read on the forward strand.
CTTCCCGACTGACGTCGGCCCGGCGGCCGACGCGGAGTGAACTCGGGAGCGGATAGGGAATCGGTGCGGGAGCGAAAACGGGCGTCAGTGCGGGAGCGAAAACGGGCGTCAGTGCGGGAGCGAAAACGGGCGTCAGTGCCGGCGGCGGTGTCGACGCGGCGCGGACGGTGGTTCCAATCGAGGCTTTTCTTTCAGTCGGCCGGTTGCTCCGCTTCGTCCGCGACGTCGATGTCGAGGTCGTCGCTGAGCGGTTCGCTGTTCCGGTAGTCGACTCTGTCGTGGGCGTCGAAGCAGGCCGCCTCGTGGCGGTCCGACGGGCCGCTCATGCCCGAGAGGTCCGGCGTGTTCGACGTACAGTACTCCCGCGCCTCGGGACAGCGGGTGTGGAACCGACAGCCGCTCGGCGGGTTCTCCGGGTCCGGGATGTCGATTTTCCTGACCGGCGGCGTCTCGATGGGGTCGTTTATCTCCGAGAGGCCGGAAGTCGCCCACAGGAGACTCTTGGTGTACGGGTGCTGGGGGTTCTTGATAATCTCGTCCGCCGGGCCGATTTCGACGATGCGGCCGAGGTACATGACGGCGATGCGGCCGTCGGCGCGCCCGGCGAGATAGCGGGCGTTCGCCATGTTGTGCGAGATGAAGACGAACGAGGTGCTGAACATCTCCTGCAGTTCGAGGAGCAGGTCCATCAGGTTCACCCGCAGCGACACGTCGAGGGCGCTCACGGCCTCGTCGGCGAGGATGAGGTCCGGTTCGAGGAGCATCGACCGGACGATGACGGTCCGCTGGGCCTCCCCGCCGCTCAGTTGGTGGGGGTACCGCGAGGCGTAGTCGTCCGCGGGGGTGAGGCCGACCGTGTCGAGCATCTGGTGGACGAGCTCTCGCCGTTCGACGAGGTTGAGCTCCGGCCGCCACTTCTTCAGCGCCGGGTTGAGGTTCTTGAATATCGTCCGGTTGGGGTCAAGCGAGTTCCCCGCGTCCTGGTGGACCATCTGGAGCGACTTCCGAATCTCCTTGTACGGGATGTCGCCGGCTTCGAGGTCGGACTTCCAGATGTCCTGCCCGCGGAAGCTGACCGTCCCCGAGGTGGGCCGTTGGAGGCCGATCATGGCCTTTCCGAGCGTCGTCTTGCCACAGCCGGACTCGCCGACGAGCGCGACCACGTCGTTCTCGCCGATGTCGAGCGAGACGTCGTCGACGGCGCGGACGACGCCCTTGTCGTCGCCGAGGAAGCGGTCGAGGATGCCCTCGTTGCCGCCGAAGTGGACGCTCAGGTCGTCGACGCGGAGCAGGGGGTCGGCGCTCATTTCGAGACCTCCTTCTTGAGGGGAATCGTCTCGCGGGCCTCGTCCGTGTAGAAGCACGCGGCCCCGTGGTCGTCGGACACCTCCATGAGGTCAGGGTTCGTCGCCCGGCACTGCTCGTCGGCGAGCGGGCATCGGGTGTGGTACGAACAGCCCTTCGGGACGTTCAGCGGGTCCGGGCTCGTCCCCTCGATGGACGCCATCTCGTCGAGGTCGGCGTCGATGTCGGGTATCGAGTTGAGGAGCTCCCGCGTGTAGGGGTGGGCGGGGTCCATGACGATGTCTTCGACCGGGCCGAGCTCCAGCAGTTCGAAGGCGTACATCACCGCGAGGCGGTCGGAGATGCGCGCGACGTGACTCAGGTCGTGCGTCACGATGACGATGGTGAGGTCGTACTCGGCTTTCAGCTCCGAGAGGAGCTTCAGAATCGACTGCTGCATCAGGAGGTCGAGCGCGGCGGTCGGCTCGTCCATCACGAGCACGTCGGGGTCGAGGATGAGGCTCAGCGCGATGAGCGCGCGCTGTTTCATCCCGCCCGAGAGCTCGTGGGGGTACGCGTCGAGGACGCGGTCGGGTTCGAGGTGCACGTCGGAGATGAGCTGTCGGGCGCGCTCCATCCCCTCTTGGATATCGTAGTCGTGCGCGCGGAGCGTCTCGACGAAGTGGTCGCCGATACTGAGCGTCGGGTTAAAGGAGTCGAGCGCCCCCTGAACGACCATCGAGACCCGTTCCCAGCGGAACCGACGAAGCTCCTCTTTGCTCAGTTCGTTGACCCTGATCGGCTCGCCGCCCTCCGGCGGGTTGAACACCACGTCGCCGGTGAGCGTCCCGGGGGAGTCGATGGCGTCGAGCATGGAGTCGGCCAGCATCGACTTGCCGGACCCGGACTCGCCGACGACGCCGAGCACCTCGCCGCGGCGGACGTTTATCGACACGTCGTCGAGGACCCGCGCGTCCCCCCGTTCCATCGCGAACGCGACGCTCGCGTTCGTTATCTCTAAGACGTTGTGCTCGGCAGATGGCTCGTCTGGCATCTTCTGTTTGGTGTGTTGCGTCGCCATGGTCAGTCCCTCTCGTCGGTTCGTGCGCCGGGCGAGCGTCCCCACCCGTTACGCGTGCCTATCGTCAACATGTGACCGTAGTAGGGAACTATCATGTTCAATCCTACTTAACACTTTCCGCCGGCGCGGTCGGGACGACTCGATTTCGGCCGCTCGGGTCGGCTCGACCGCCGATACCGGCAAACTATAAGTCCGTCCGTGATGACCGTGCTGACATGGCGCAAGCCCAACTGCAACAGAACGTGCTGTGGACAGTTCGCTCCAAACTCGGCGGTATCACGACGGGGGTGATTCTCATCGGCGCGCTGTTGATTCTCACGGGTGCCGCCCTCCAGACCGGCGTCTGGGCGGGAATGTTCGGAATAATCGGCGGATTGCTGGTGTTCGTCGCCGTCGCGTTTCGGGTGCTTTTGTGGGTGTACCGACTGGTCTGATCACATCATGGTGAACCCGTAGTACACCCCCACGAGCAGGATCACGAGTATCACGAGGCCGAGCAGGTACCGCGTCGTATTTCCTTCTTTCTCCACTTTCATGGCTGAAGTCCGTTTCGTAGGTCGACAGCGCGTGTGTTAACCTTTTCCCTGCGACCGAGTGACACGGATGCTCCCGGCGCGAAACGACCGAAAAAACAGCGACGCGAAACCGACCGACCGGGTCGTGTTAGTCAGTCCGCGGCGGACGCGGCACCGTCGCCGCCCTCCGAGCCACCGCGACCGCCCTCCATGTCGTCGGTCGAGACGGTGGCCGCGTGGCGGGCGCGAAGACGGGGGTTGAACAGTCGGTCCGTCCCCTGCGCGAACAGCTGGAGGCCGTACGTCATCGTGACGATGAACAGTATCGGCGCGAGCAGCCAGTGGAAGCGGTCCATCCCCGACAGCGCCCCGCCGGTGCGGGCGACGTTGAGGATGACGCCCCAGTTGCTCGTCGTGAACGGCAGCACGCCGATGAAGTACAGGCCGACGGACTCCATCAGGATGTTCCGCATCGACCCGACCGTTCCCATCGTCAGCATCGGCATGAGCCGGGACATGACGTTCTTCGAGAGGATGCTCGACGTGGGGAGTCCGAGCACTCGCGAGGCCTCGACGTGGGACTCACCGCGGATGGTGAGCACCTGCGAGCGGAGCTGTCGGGCCAACCGTGGCCAGTTGTCGATTGCCAGCACGAACCCGACGAACACCGGGCTCTTCGGTTCGAGAATCACGGCGAGGACGATGACGAGCGCCAGCCCGGGGATGTTCATCATCACGTCGGTCACCGTCATGAGCACCTTGTCGATGACGCCGCCGAGGTAGCCGGACGTGACGCCGAAGAAGATGGCGAGTCCCAGCGTGAGCATGGCTCCCGACAGCATCATGATGAGCATCGGACGGGTCGCGAGCACCTGCTGTGCGAGGAGGTCGCGGCCGATGTCGTCGGTGCCGAGCGGGTAGGCCATGTTCTCCAGCGGTTGCAGGAGAATGTCTCCCTGAAACGGTTCGACGGGCCGGACGATGTACGGCCCGAACAGCCCGAGGAACCCGAAGATGCCGAGGATTATCGCACCGACCCGCGCTCGCGGCGAGGTCCAGATGATGCGGAACGGAGTCAGGAGGCTCTGGTCGATTCGCTCTCTGATGTACTCGCCGCGCGAGAAGTCGGAGCTATCGACGTCGAAGCTCATCGCGCCGCTGGACGAGATGCGGTTCCCTTCGATGCGGTCGTCGATGGTTTCGGTCTCGTCCGCGCCGCCGCCCCGCAGGCGGTTGACGAACCGCTGGAGCGTTTCGCGGTACGACCGCGAGTAGGACTCGCGCTGGGTGTGTCCGGCGCGGGGGTCGATGAAGCCGTAGGTGAAGTCGGCGATGAGCAGGCCGATGACGGTGACGAGGGTAAAGAGGATGACCGCCGCCATGACCGTCGTGTAGTCCCGCGCCATCGTGGCCTCGTAGAAGTAAAAGCCCATGCCGCGGTAGCGGAATATCTGCTCCATGATGACCGATCCGCCGAAGAGGCTGGCGAGACCGGCCATGAGACCCGTGTACATCGGGAGCATCGAGTTCCAGCCGATGTAGCGCAGTTGAATCCTGCTGTCGGGCAGTCCCCTGAGTTCCGCCACGTCGACGTAGTCCTCGCCGATGATGCGGGTACAGTGCGCCCGGAATTCGAGGCCGCCCCACGAGGTCAGCGCGAACGACATGATGGGCAGCGCCGCGTGTCGCAGCACGCTGGCCATGAACTCGACGTTGAAGCCGGGCGTGAGCGCGTTGTCGTACCGCCCGCCGTTGGGGAAGAACTCGGTGCCGAACCCGAGCGTGAACAGCAACACGAGTCCGACGATGTAGTACGGGACCGCGTCGGAGAAGATGACGAAGTAGCTCCCCACGACGTCCCAACTGTCGCCCTCGTGGACGGCGAGGAAGCCGCCGATGAGGAACACCATGATGGTGCCGATGACGAGGGCGAAAAGGGAGACGAACATCGTCCACGGAATCGCCGGTCCGAGCACGTCCCAGACCGGCTGCGCGTAGAAGATAGACCGTCCGAAGTCAAACTGTGCGACCGATACGATGTATTCGACGTACGCCTGCAGCATCGGCTTGTCCGGATTGACGTTCGAGTACATCTCGACCATCTGGTTGAGGCGGGTCGTCGAAACCGCCCCTCCGGACCGCTGTCTGATCTGCGCGGCGATGTAGTCCATCGGCCCACCGGGTATGAGCCGAACCGTCGCGAACGAGAACGTAATCGCCGCCCAGACCGTTATCAGGGCCTGCGCTATCCGGCGCACGTAGTAATTTTTCTCGACCATCCTTGCTAGTTGTTAGCTCTCATGAGCGTACTTAATCATTATGAATAGGGCTACTTTCGACCGCACTCGACCGAACCGACCTCGCCGTCGTCGCGCCCGGAGGCGAGTATCTCGGCCTCCGGACGATGAGTTCACCGCATGGCTGATACGTTCTGACTGACTCGGTGAGACGACGGGTTCTGGTTCAGATGGCGGCGCTCTCGGCGCTTACTGTCCTCCGGCCGAGTGGAAGTACTCGGTTCCCATCTTGGCCATGTACTGACAGTACGAGTACTGGCCGATCTCGACGATTTCGTAGCGGTACGCGGGGTTCCGGTTGTTGTTCGGCGGCTTCGTCTCCCAGTTGTCGTGATTCAGCCAGTAGCCGCCGGTGCCGCCCTCCTCGTTGATGAGCATCATCGGTAGGGACTGGTTGAATATCCACGAGACTTCGGCGACTTTCTGTCTGCGCTCTTCGTCCGACATCTGCGTCCGAAGCTCGTTGAGTTTGTCGATGACGTCGACCTCTTGGAGGTCGCCGCTCGGGTCGCCGATGGGGTACGGAACCTCGACCACGCGGTCCATCGCCCAGTTGTCGTTGGTCGGAAGCGGCTGTCCGGACAGCGACTCCTGCACTCTGAACGAGTTCGAGAAGCCGAGGAACGGCGGACCGGACTTCGCCCCGCCCCAGTTGTCGAACAGCAGCTCCCAGTCGCCTGACTCCAGCGTCTTCCCGGCGCGGATGGTCGCCTCCTGTGCGGTCACTTCGGTTTGGAGACCGAAGTCGTCCAGGTAGGTCTTCGCGATTTGGGCGAACCGCAGGGCCATCGGCTCCTCGTCGGAGGTCGCCGTGTAGAACCGAAGGGTGACGTTCTCGCCGTTGGGGTCCTTCCAGCGGTTGCCCGGCTTCGTGAAGCCGGCGGCTTCGAGGAGTTCGGTCGCCCGCTGTTCGTCCGTGTCGCTCTCCGTGTGTGCGTACCGTTCGAGACTCGCGAGGTCCCCGCTCGGCCAGTTGGAGTTCCCGCCGAACCACGGCACTTCCTTGTCCTGCCCGATGCCGGACGGAATGCGGTCTTCGACCCAGTAGGTGCCGTAGTCAGGAACCCACTCGACGAGCGGCTTCCGGGGGACGATGTGGTGAATCGCCTTCCGAACGCGCGGGTCGCCGGTGATGTCGCTCTGACAGTTGAGCAGGACGCCCATCGCCCCGCTGCGCATCTGCGGCGTGATCTGGTCCTCGGAGAGGCTGTCGGCCGGCCCCCAGCCGTTTTCTTTGAGTTGGTCTCGGGCGGACTGCGACTCCGGCGGATAGCTCACGTCGATGACGCCTTCCTGCATCGCCTTGGTCCGCTGTTGTTGGTTCGGGTAGCGGTGCCAATCGAGGCTGTAGTCTATCATGTCGCCCGTGATTTCGCCGCTCGACCACTCGGCGTCGCTGAACGGGCTGACGTAGCCGCTAATTCGCGGCGTCGACACGCACTTGTGACCCCGTCGCGTCCGTCGGACCGACACCGAATGACTGGCTTCGACTACGACGACTGGTTCGACGGCGTCCTCCGAGCGAGCGACAGCGGCGACGGTTCGGCCGCGTCTGCGGGCGAACCCGGCCGGGCGTTCGCGGCGTGGCAGGCGTCGTTCCGCGGGGAACTGCGCGACGTGCTCGGGTTTCCGACGATGCGTGACCGCACCGTCGAGGACATCGACCCGAGGCGACGGGAGCGCCCGGGAGCGACGGTTCGACGCCGGCGGTACGAGCGACAGACGTGGAGCGTCCGCACGGAACGGGGGTTCCGCGTCCCGTTCTACCTGCTCGTCCCCGACTCGGTGGACCCGCCGTATCCCGTCGTCGTCGCGCTGCACGGCCACACCGAACACGGAAAGGACCTCGCCGCCGGCGTCGCCGACGACGAGGCGGCCCGCCGTCACATCGCCGACGACCGACGGGACATCGCGCGGCAGGCCGCCCGCCGTGGCTTCGCCGTCGTCGCTCCCGACATGCGCGCCTTCGGCGAACTACGTCCCGACGCGGCCGACGAACCGAACGCGTCCGACGCCGTCAGCGCGTGTGCGTACTGGCAGAAGCGCGCCCAACTCGTCGGCCGGTCGCTCGTCGGCGAGCGCGTCTGGGACGTGGGCCGCCTGGTCGACTTCGTCGCGGACCGCCCCGACCTCGACGCGGACCGACTGGCCGTCTGCGGCCACTCCGGCGGCGGGACCGTCGCGCTCCTCGCGGGCGCGCTCGATGAGCGAGTCGGGGCCGTCGTCGCCTGCGCGTCGGTCTGCCCGTTCGAGGACTCTATCGTCCCCATCGACCACTGTCTGTGCAACTACGTCCCCGGTCTCCGACGCCTCGGCGAGGTGTGGGACGTCGCCGGCCTCGTCGCCCCGCGGCCGCTCCGCGTCGTCGCGGGGGAAGCCGACCCCATATTCCCGATAGCCGGGACGAGACGGGCGTTCGACCGCATTCGCGGGCGGTACTGCGCCGCCGACGCGGCAGGCGAGTGTAGCCTGTTCGTCGGCGACGGCGGCCACCGCTTCTTCGAGGCCGGCGCGTGGCCCTTCCTGCGCGACCGACTCTGAGCCGACTCGCCGTACCCCTCCCCGCGGGGACAGGCCGTGCTGCGCCGTGATACCCCGGCACAACGTTTATCAACGCGCTCGCGGATGCTTCAGGCGTGACTCTCGAACAGCGGAACGTGCGCGACTACGGTATCGACGACGACGGTTCGCTCGACACGGCGGCGATTCAGGCGGCGCTCGACGACTGCGCCGGCGAGGGCGGCGAGGTGTATCTCCCGCCGGGGACGTACCGAAGCGCCCCGCTCCGCGTCGGCGACGACACGACTCTCAGGCTGGCGAACGGCGCGGAACTCCGGTTCGTCGAGGACTTCACCGAGTTCCCGACGGTCGAGAGCCGCTGGGAGGGGTGGGACCAAGACGGCTTCCACCCGTGTCTCCACGTGGCCGACGCCTCCAACGTCACCATCACCGGCGAGGGCGTCATCGACGGCGGCGGCTCCTACTGGTGGGAGTTCGTGTCGTTACCGCCCGAACAGTACCCCTCCGAACTCGCCGAGCGACTCGAAGAGATTCGGCGCGGCAACCAGCAGGACGAGGTGAGCACGTTCACGGTGCGCCCGCCGCTGCTCCAGATAGACGGCTGTGAGAACGTGACCGTCTCCGGCGTGACGCTTCGGAACTCCCCGTTCTGGAACACGCACGTGGTCTATTCCGACGACGTGACGATTCACGACGTCTCGATTCAGAACCCGCCGGACGCCCCGAACGGCGACGGCATCGACATCGACTCCTCGCGCTTTGTCAGGGTCAGCGACACCCACATCGACGCCGGCGACGACGCAATCTGCCTGAAGTCCGGCAAGGACGAGCAGGGCCGCGAGGTCGGACGCCCGACCGAGAACGTCGTCGTGACCAACTGCACGGTCGAACACGGCCACGGCGGCGTCGTCATCGGCAGCGAGACGGCCGGCGACGTGCGGCACGTCACGGTCACGAACTGCACCTTCACCGACACCGACCGCGGCATCCGCATCAAGTCCAAGCGCGGCCGCGGCGGGACGGTCGAGGACCTCCGGTTCGACACCATCGTCATGCGCCGCGTCGCCTGCCCGTTCGTCATCAACGGCTACTACCAGACGGACATCGACAGCGAGCCCGAGCCCGTCACCGAGGCGACGCCGAACGTCCGCAACGTCGACTTCCACCACATCACCGCCGAGGAGGTCGAGTCGGCGGCGTTCCTCGCCGGCCTCCCCGAACGGCGCTTCGAGGGAATCTCCTTTACCGACGTGGACATCGACGCGACCCGCCCGTTCGACGCCTCGGACCTCTCGCCGGCGATGGCGAAGGGCTACGACCAGCGACACGGCGTCTTCTGTAAGTCGCTCGGCAGCGTCTCGTTCGAAGACGTTCGCGTGACGGTCCCCGACGGAAGCGGGACCCCGCTGACCGCGGAAGCGAGTTCGACCGTGGTCCTCGACGGCTTCGAAGCCGAGTCCGACGAGGGGCCGGCAGTCGAGGCGGACGGCGTCGAAACCCTCCGAATCGGCGGCTGTGTCGCCCCCGAGGACGGCGAACCGTTCGCTCACGTCCGCGACGAGGGCGACGGCGAGTCTTCGGTACTCCTCGCCGGCAACTACGGCGACATGGCCGAAGCCGTCGTCTCGGTGCGGCCGGAACCGGTCGAGCGGTAGGCGACGCCCGACGCACTCGATTTTTCGAAAAAGACGCTTCCGCGCTTCAGTCCCGGAGCGACGGCGCGGCGAACTGGCCGTCTTCGAACGCTATCGGCGACGCCTCCTCGACCACGCGCAGGTCGTCGCGGTCGCGGGCCTCCTCGACGAGCGCCGGCGAGGCGTACAGCCGGTGGAGGTGCATGGTGTCCGCCGCGCGGACGACCCGGACCGTGTCGGGGTCGACGACGCCGATGGTCGACAGCGCCGCGACCACGCCCGCGCGGTCGGTCTCGACGACGGGCGGGAGCTTCACGCCGCGGATGGTGCTCGCGGTGAGCGCGTTGATGAGCGTCGTCCCCGCGTCCAACTCGGCGACGATGTCCTCGTGAATCACGTCCGCCGACCCGACGCCCATCGCGTTGCCGTGGGTCTTCTCGGTCAGTCCGCGGGTGTAGATGCGCTTGACGTTCGGCTTCTCGGGGGCGGGCTCGTTGATGGAGAACGGCCGGCGGCCGATGACGTTCGTGTCCATCCCCTGCCCGCTGATCTCCTTGCCCTGTCGGTCGAACACGACCAGATCGAGCTCCTCGAACGGGAGCTTCGGCATCAGTTCGTACGCGGTTTCGAGCAGTTCGCGCTCGCGGTCGAGGAACCCTGACGGCGGGACGCCCTCGACCAGCGTGGTGTCGTCGTGCTGGTCTTCCACGATGGCGACGCCGCCCACGATGGGAAGCGAGTCCAAGAGTTGCTCGGTTATCTCGGGAATCATCCGCCGGAACGACCAGTCGACGGCCCACTTGTGGGCGATCTGCGCGCCGCGCTGTTTGCCCATGCCGATGACGAGCATCTTCGACAGCCCGCTTTCGACCTCGCCGTCGAAGTCGGTGTGGGGCTTGACGCGGTTGATGGGGACGATGGCGTCCGCGCCCGCCGCGTTGGCGTCGGCGACGACGGGCACGTCGCGGTCCGGCGTGCGCCCGACCTCCACGACCTCCATGCTGGACCGAATCTCGCAGCCGATTCGTTCCTCGGTGACGCCGAGTTCGTTCAGCATCTCCCGCTGTCCCTCGCCGGTCGCGCCGCCGTGGCTCCCCATCGCGGGGAAGACGAACGGCTCGTAGCCCGCCTCGGAGACGGCGTCGACGACGCCCGCGACGATTTCGGGTATGTTCGCGATACCGCGGCTCCCGACGCCGAGCGCGACCTCGCCACCGTCGGGAACGTCCGCGAACGACAGCGCGGCGACGGCGCTCGCGGCCGCCTCCGGGACCTCGGCTTCCGGAATCGGATCCGTCTCCCAGAGCTGTTCGATGACGCCTAACTCGGGGAGCGGGGGGTTTCCGCACGCTTCGAGGATGACGTCCTCCGGCACGGAGAGCCAGTCTGTGGGGTTCTCGTCGCCATCTGTGTGCATGCGCCACTCGACGGCCGAGTTCGACATAAAACTGTTCGTCGGGGGGCTTTTCTACGCGTCGAGGTCGTCGAGAACGACGCGGCGGCCCTCCTCGGAGGACCGATAGCTCGCCTCGGTGAGTTGGACGCCGCGCGCCCCGGCGGTGAAGTCCCACGGGAACGGCTCGTCGGCGACGACGTGGCGGATGAACTTCTCCCACTGGAGCTTGAACGCGTTCTCGAACACCCGGTTGTTCGGGACGCCCGTCCAGTCCTCGTAGAAGTCGTGTTCCTTCGGCGTGTCCGGGTTCCACTCCGGTTTCGGCGTGTTTGCGTGGCCCTGCGTCTTGCAGTCGCGCAGGCCGGCGACCGCGCTGCCGTCGGTCCCGTCGACCTGAATTTCGAGGAGGTCGTCGCGGTTGACGCGGACGGTCCACGAGGAGTTGAGCTGGGCGACGACGTCGTCTTCCAGTTCCATGATGGCGTAGGCGGCGTCGTCGGCGGTCGCCTCGTAGGGTTCGCCGTCCTCGTCGATTCGCTCGTCGATGTGGGTCTTCTGGAGACAGCGGACGGACTCCACCTCGCCGAAGAGGGTCTCCAGCACGTAGCTCCAGTGGGAGAACATGTCGTCGACGATGCCGCCGCCGTCCTCGGCCCGGTAGTTCCACGAGGGGCGCTGTGCCTCCTGTCCGTGCCCGGTGAACACCCAGTAGCCGAACTCGACGCGCACGGAGAGGATATCGCCGAAGAAGTCCTGTTCGATGAGCCGCTGGAGCTTCAACAGCCCCGGGAGCCAGAGTTTGTCCTGAACGATGCCGTGTTTCACCTCGCTGTCTTCGGCCATCCCGGCCACGTCGAGCGCGGCGCTGAGGTCGCTCGCCAGCGGTTTCTCGCAGTAGACGTGCTTTCCGGCGTCGATGGCTTTCATCACGCTGTCGGGTCGCCGGGGGGTTATCTGCGAGTCGAAGTACACCTCGTCGTCGCCGTCGAGACACGTTTCGAGGTCGGGGTCGACGGTCCAGCGGTCGATGCCGTGTTCCTCGCTCAGTTCGCGGAGTTTGCGTTCGTTGCGGCCGACGAGAATCGGGTCCGGCATCACCCGTTCCCCGCTGGGAAGTTCCACGCCGCCCTCCTCGCGCAGCGCGACGATAGAGCGGATGAGATGCTGATTCGTTCCCATCCGACCGGTCACGCCGTTCATAATGATACCTAGCTCTTGCATGGGCTAACTCGTTGCACCAACCTGCTTGTCGGAGCGTAATAACCTTTTGCATGAATCGGGTTCCAATGGACGGAGATTCGCGCGCTCGAACGGCTCTTCGCCGTGAATCTGGCTTATTGCACTCCGCGTGAGAGCGGGTCCCTGCCCGCGCCGCGCGCGATTCACACATGGATTCGTACATTCCGAACTTTATAAGTAACGAGCGAAGTATTACAAACTTATGTCTGTAATATATTTGGCTCCTCCTCGTTATATCGTCCCCGAGCCGACGGAATCTGTTCGTTTTCTTCGAACTTTATATACTCCGGCCGTCGGGGTTCGAGGCCGCCGTAAATTATAACAATCGTTGAATATGTTCTCTGTTCGAGTGATGAACTCATGAGACCCGATAGGCGGACGTTCCTCCGCGTGCTCGGAGCCGGAAGTATCGGCGCGACGACTGGCCTGTTCAGTGGCGGCGCTGCGGCCGCGACCGTGATTACGATGCGAGGCGGCGGCGACGACATCTGGGGGACGGCCGACGCGTTCCACTACCACTACACGGCGTTGAGCGGCGACTTCGACGTCGCCGTCCAGAACACCGGCATCGACAACGTTGAAAGCTGGACGAAGGCGGGTCCGATGGTCCGCGAGTCGCTCGACCCCGACTCGAAGAACGTCATGGTCCGCCGACGACCCAACGGCGAGGCGTCGATGCAGTATCGGCCCGAAGACGGCGCTGAGACGGATAGCGTCGGCGGCACATCGGCCGACTGGCTCCGCCTCACGCGACACGGCGACACGATAGAGACGTACCGCTCCACGGACGGCGAGACGTGGACGTCGATTAACACGCTCGGGGCCGACGACATCTCGCTGGGCGACAGCGTCTACGTCGGACTGGCCGTCACCAGCCACCTCTCGGGGACGCTCGCCACGGCGACGTTCCAGAACCTCTCGGGGGTCGACCCCGACCGGAACCGCGATATCGGCGACGTAGACGCCGCGGGGAGCGTGGAGAACACGACGGGCGTCCCGCTCGTCTCGACCGGCGACGTGACCGGCCTCGCCCCGAATTCCGCGACGCTCACCGGCGACCTCGGCGACCTCGGCGGTGCCGATTCCGCGGACTGTTACTTCGAGTATCGGGAGGTTCCCACCGCGTCGTGGAAGGCCACGGACGCGACGGAACTCACCTCGTCGGGCGCGTTCAACGTCGAGGCCGACGACCTGACGCGGCGTCGCTACTACGAGGTGCGCGCGGTGGCCGACACGGCAGACGGCGATACTGCACGGGGCGCGGTCTCCACGTTCAGCACGCCGAACCCGTCGAACGGCGAGGTCCCGGCCCACGCCGGCCCGGACAGCGCGTCGCAGTTCGGACCGAGTGACGGGTTCGCCGATGCGGCCCCGTGGCTCGACGACGACACGCCGGTCATCGTGATAACCGAGCCGACGCGCCGCCAACTGGAGAAGGCGGTCACCGTCGACGGCGAGCGACTGGTCGTCTTCGAGACCAGCGGCACGGTCGACCTCGGCGTGCGCGACCTCCCGATTCCGTACGACAAGTGCTACATCGCCGGGCAGACCGCGCCCTCCCCGGGCGTCACGCTGGTCAAAGGACGCGTGAACGTCGCGGCGAGCGACTGCGTCCTCCAGCACGTTCGGGTCCGACTCGGCGACGCGGGCATCGATGAACCGACGGAGGACTGGGCGCTCGACACGGTCAACACGGCCGACGAGACGGAGAACAACGTCATCGACCACGTCTCCGCCTCGTGGAGCGTCGACGAGTGTCTCTCGGTCGGCTACGAGACCGCGGACACGACCGTCTCGAACTGCCTCGTCGCCGAGGCGCTCGACGACTCGGTCCACCCGAAGGGCGAGCACGGCTACGGCTCGCTCATCGGCAACGACGCGAAGAACGTCGCCATGCTGGGGAACGTCTGGGCGTTCAACACCGACCGCCACCCCAGACTCAAGGAGGGAACCGAGAGCGTCGTCGTCAACAACGTGATGTACGACTTCGAGGACGGAACGTGGTTGGACCCCGACACCGAGGCGAGCATCGTCGGCAACGCCTACCTCCAGCCCAACTCGGAGAAGGCGAACGTCTTCGCCGAGGACGGCGTGGACACGGCCGTGGCGTACCTCGAAGACAACGTCACCGACGACGACGACGTGGCGATGGTCGACGACGACGTGACCGTGGTCGACGAGCGGCCGCTTTGGCCCGACGGACTGGCCGCGATGCCGTCGGACCGGACGTTCGAACACAACCTCGAAAACGTCGGCGCGCGACCCGCCGACCGGACCGCGACCGACGAGCGCATCCTCGAACACGTCGAACTCGGCGCGAGCTATCTCGTCGACAGCCAAAAGCGGGTCGGCGGCTACCCGGACCTCCCGGTCAACAGCCACGACCTGAACGTCCCCAACGGCGGAACCCGCCCGTGGCTCCGGTCGTGGTCCCGGCGGGTCGAGACGCCGCGGCGCTGACCGCACGAGGCCGACGCACCGTCCGCCGCCGGCTATCTTGCCCGCACCCACATATTTTTAAATCATTTTCTGTGAACTACGTGTATGGGTGCGAACATCGGATACATCGGTATCGACCACCACCACCGGGACCCTTACTTCGCCGTCGCGAGCGAGTTGGACGCGACGATTACCGCGGTCTGCGAACCGGGACGACGGGTCGACGTGGCGAATATCGCGGCGATGAACGACCGACCCGACGAAATCACGACCGAGGGACAGGACATGGCGGACCTCGTCGGCGGCGCGGCGGTGTACGAGGACCCTCACAAACTCGTCTCCGACGCCGACGTCGACGTGGCGTGGATAACCCACCGGAGCGACGAGACGCCGGCAATCGTCGAGAGCGCCGTCGAAAACGGCGTCCACGTCATCAGCGAGAAACCCATCGCCCGGACCGCCGCCGACCTCGAAGCCATCGCCGAGCGGGCCAACGAACTCGGCGTGACCGTCTCGCCGACGATGTACTACCGTCGCAACCCCGTCGCGATGACGCTTCGCGACCGGGTTTCGGAGGGCTTCTTCGGCGACGTGTGGACGCTCGACGGGCGCTTCAACGCCAGCCAGCTCTCCTACCGGGACACCGACCACTATCTCTACGACCGGGAGACGAGTCGCGGCGGCGCGCTCCAGTGGATCGGTCCGCACTGGGTCGACGTGATGCCGTGGATTCTCGACGACCCCATCGCGCGGGTGAACGCCCGGTTCCACGACGCGGTCGAGGCGGACGTGGAGGCCGGGGCGGTCCTCCAGTTCGAGACCGAAAGCGGGACGCTCGGCACGTATCACACCGGCTACTACCTGAGCGACCGCGGCAAGGACACGCACCTCGGCATCTACGGCACCGACGCGCAGGCGCTGACGCCGCTGCACCACGACTCGCTGCAGCACGAACCCACGGTCCCGCTCGACATCACCTCGGAGCACCCCGACTGGACCGCCGCGCCGAAACGGACCGTCGAGTTCGAGTTCACCTACGACCGGTTCCCGGCGTGGGGCGACTTCGTACAGGACTACTTCGAGGACTACTTCGCGGGCTACGAGACCGGCGACGTACCGGCGACGGTCGACGACGCCGTGCAACTGCTGCGCGTCCTCGACGCGGCCTACGAGTCCGGAGAGCGCGGCGGCTGGGTCGAAGTCGAGGGGTGAACGCGTTCGCCGACGCCGTGCCCGGCGGGCCGCGCCGCGCCGCGTCGTCGACCGGCCGTTCGGCCTTCCTGAACTTTAAATAGGTGGCCGAAGATATCGAGGTATGCCAACGGATGACTCGCCCACGACGCTTCGGACGACCGCCACTTCGATAGCGATTCTGAAGCAACTCGAAGCGATAGACGGCGCGAGAGTCTCCGAAATCGCCGAGCGGATGGACAAGCCCAAGAGCACGATTCACGGTCACCTCGCGACGCTCAAGCAGGAACAGTTCGTCATCAAGGAGGGCGATTTCTACTTTATCGGTCCGGAACTGCTCCGATTGGGGAACCAGGTCCGGACGCGGGAGCCGGCGTTCGTCCTCGCGCGACAGTTCACCGAGCGACTGTTCGAAGAGACCCGCCTCCGGTCGATTTTCACCGTCGAGATGGGGGGGAAGGCCGTCTTCCTGCACACCGCGTCGGGGAGTAAGATGGGGTGGTCCCACGAGCAACTCGGCAACCGGTTGTTCCTGCACAACACCGCCGTCGGGAAGGCGATTCTCGCGGAACTCCCGGAGCCGCGCATCGAACAGATAATCGACCGGTGGGGCCTCCCGCGGGAGACGGAAAACACCACCACCGACCGCGAGGCGCTGTTCGGGGAACTGGAGCGCGTCCGCGAGCAGGGCTACGCCGTCAACCGCGCCGAGAACTTCAACGAACTCTACGCCATCGGCGTCGCCGCGACGCGGCGCTCCGGCGACGTTATCGGCGGTTTCAGCGTCACGGGACCGGCTCACTCGGTGACCGGCGAGGACAGGAAAGCCGAACTCGCACACACGGTTAAGGACATCGTCAGCGAGTTCGAACTGGAACTCGCGCTCGCGTGACTCGGGTGGAATCGCCCCGCGTCCCTCTCCGCGGTCGAGCGTCCTCGGGCGTTCGGAACCGCCGAACGTTATATACCCACGATAGTTACAGCCGCCCTCTCCGCTGGATTATTACTACGAATCAACAAATTACGCTCGTACGCCTGTAATATATTCTCGTACCGCTCCACCCGCCTGAACGGGCGTTCGGACGCAGTGACCGAACGCTCTCGATTACGGCCGGCGTATCAATACTATCGAATACAAGACTAGTATTCTGTACTATCGGAATCCAGTAACAATTCGTTTCTGAGAGGCTATCTCTCGACTCGCGTTCGACGATATCAGAAACGTCACTATTTGAACGCTGAAACGGTGAAGAGCACAGTATATCCCGTTCGCTCCGATTTTCGACTCGGCTTCCGGTACCGACCAACGCTGGTTCGGGTCGTTGCGGTTCACCCCCGAAAAGACCCCGTAAACGTCGAACTAACCGTCGCTGCGGCCCGTTCGCTCTCTTGGTCGTTCCCTCGTACCCCCGAACCACGAATCGAGATTCGAAGTGGTCTCCCATGAAATACCACTTTCAAATGTATATCTGATTATTTACATTTCACCGGCGTGTGCTCTCGGAATCCGCCGTGTTCGTTCGATGGCCGCCACCTTTTCTTCCGAGGAGTCGTTACCGCCGACGCTATGGGCGTGATGAGCAAGCTTCGACGGCTGCTCGGCCTCGTAGAGGGACGCGAAGACGAAGTCGCCAAACAAGTCGGAAAGCGGACGAAAGTGAGCGAGGAGAAGGCCAAGAGAGGCATCGATAAGGCGACTGACGCGGTCGAAACCGGCTCTGACGGCGGCTCGGGGGACCGGGGGAGCCACTGACCGACGGCGTCGTGACGGGTCGTGACGGTCGGTCGGGAGACAAGCGGGTATCTCGCGCGTCTCGGCGGACCACTCATATCGTTCGGCCTCGCACACGGACTATGCCCGAATCTCACGCGCCGTCGCTCGACGGACGAGTCTTCAAATCGGTCGCCAACGCCGAGAGCGGCGACGTCGGCGGCGACACCTACTTCTGGTTCGACCAGTCCGACGACCTGCTTCACGCGACGTACCGCGGCGGAACCGTCAGGTTGGGCCACCTCGTCGGCCGCCACCTCGGCGACACGCTCGACTTCCGGTACTCTCACGTCACCGAAGACGGGACGACCGCGACCGGCCACTCCACGGACCGCATCGAGCGACTGGGCGACGGCCGCCTCCGCCTCCACGAGGACTGGTCGTGGGACTCGAAGCCCGGCTCCGGGACGAGCGTTCTCGAAGAACTCACCGATGCGGAGCGGGCGGGCCTCGACCTGTCACCCGAATCGTTCGACGGGAGGTAGCGGCGCGCCCTGCGCTCGCTTCGCCGCTCGCCTCGTCAATCGGCCGCGACGCTCTCGGTCCCCCGCTCGGGAACCGACGAGTGGTAGACGGCGTCGCCGCTCGAATCGAACAGGTGCAGACGGTCCGTATCGACGGCGAGTTCGACGGTGTCGCCGGCCGTGATTCGGCTTCGCGGCTCGACCTTGACCCGAATCTCCTCGTCGCCGAGGCGACAGTGCAAGAGCAGGAGCTCTCCGAGCGGTTCGGTGACCGTCACCTCGGCGGTGAACGACTCCGACGCCCCGGCGGTGTTCGAGACGAGAGACACGTCTTCGGGTCTGACGCCGAGCGTGAGACCGTCGTCCACGTCGTCCAGTCCGGAACCGGCGGGGAGCGTGAGCGAGAGTCCCGGCGCTTCGGCGACGTGTTCACCGCGTTGCCGACGGATCGCCACCGGAACGAAGTTCATCGCGGGCTCGCCGACGAAGCCCGCGACGAACCGGTTCGTCGGGTAGTCGTACAGCTCTTGGGGCGGCGCGACCTGCTGGAGTTTCCCGTCTTCGAGCACGGCGACTCTGTCGCCGAGCGTCATCGCCTCGGTTTGGTCGTGGGTGACGTAGACGGTCGTCGTATCGAGGTCGCGGTGGAGCTTGAGCAACTCGGCGCGCATCTGCACCCGGAGCTTCGCGTCGAGGTTCGAAAGCGGCTCGTCCATCAGGAACACGTCCGGCTCGCGGACGAGCGCCCGGCCGATGGCGACTCGCTGCCGCTCCCCGCCGGAGAGCTCCTTCGGCTTCCGGTCGCGGAGATGCGCGATGCCGAGCGTCTCGGTTGCCTGTTCGACGCGGCGCTCGATTTCGTCGGCGGAGAACTCGCTGGCCGACTTCATGCCGAATTTCATGTTCTCCGCCGCCGTCATGTGTGGGTACAGCGCGTAGTTCTGAAACACCATCGCGATGCTTCGGTCCTTCGGCGGCACCTCGTTGACGACGCGGTCGCCGATGGCGATGGAGCCGTCCGTCACCGATTCGAGGCCGGCGAGCATTCGGAGCGTCGTGGATTTCCCGCACCCCGAGGGGCCGACGACGACGAGGAACTCCCCGTCGTCGATGTCGAGGTCGATACCCTTCACGGCGCGCACGTCGTCGTACGTCTTCCGTAGGTTCTGAATCGTGATGTCTGACATGGTGAGTTCGCTATTTCTGTTGGATGGTGAGCGTTCGCAGGAGCGGTCGGTGTAGCACGACGAGCACCGCGAGCGGCGGGAGCAACGCGAGGACCGCGCCGGCCATGATGAGCCCCCACTGCGTCAGCCCCGCCTGCGCGGAGCCCTGGAGGTACCGAATCCCGACTTGGACGACCTGACTGCTCTTGTCGGTCACGACGACCAGCGGCCAGAGGAACTGGTTCCACGTGTAGATGAACGTGATAACGCACACCCCGGCTATCATCCCCCTCGACATCGGCACGAGCACCCTGAACAGGAAGGTGAGCGGGCCGACGCCGTCGAGGCGCGCGACCTCGACGAGCGAGGCCGGAATCCCCATGAACTGCTGGCGAAAGAGGAACACGGCCGTCGCGCTCGCGATGTACGGCCCGGTCAACGCCAACAGGGAGTTCGTCCACCCGAGGTCGGCCATCAACTGGAACAGCGGGACGATTCGAACCGGCACCGGCAACAACAGCGTCAGCAGGATGAACATGAACACCGCCCGCTCGTACGGGAAGCGGTAGTAGACGAGCGCGAGCGCCGCGAAAAGCGAGAGCGTGACCTTCCCGACGACGACGGTGACGCTCATCACGAACGAGTTCAGCATGTACGTGCTGAAGTCGTAGTTCACGAGCGCGTCCGAGTAGTTCGAGAGGCCTCTCGACCCGAGGCCGAGGTTCGTCACCTGATACACCTCCGTCGTCGACTGCGTGCTCATGATAATCGCGAGCAACAGCGGCGACGCCATCAGGAGGATTGCGAAGACGATGCCGCCGTGTAGCAGCGCGTCGTCGGGGAGTCGGTGCGCGAGCTGTCTCGCGTCGAACGTCGTGGTGTCTGTCTCTGTGGCCATCTCGTTATCCTCCGTACCGCCCGTAGCCCGACGCGAACCGAAGCTGGACGTACATCAGCACCGAGACGACGACGAACAGAATCACGGACTGCGCGGACGCCAGCCCGAGGCTGTTGAACTGGAAGGCGTCGCGGTAGAGCTTGAATATCAGGAAGTTCGTGGCGTCGCTCGGCCCGCCGCTCGTCATCAGGTCCACGAGCGGGAACGTCGAGAAGAACGCGTATATCGTGTTCATGACGACGAGGAACGTCATCGTCGGCGAAATCATCGGCACGTACACCTTGTACAGCATTCTGAACCGGCCGACGCCGTCGATGCGCGCGTTCTCCGTCAGTATCTCGGGGATGTTGTTCAGCGCGGCGACGATGAAGATGATGTTGTAGCCGAGCTGTTTCCAGACGGCGACGACCGCGAGGATGGCGAACGCCTGCGGGCCGTCGTTGAACCAGTCCAAGGTGAGCGGCGTCAGGAGTTCGAGGTAGTGGGTGAAGATGCCGAGGTTCGGATGGAGGATGAAGTTCAGGAGAACCGCGGCGACCGCCGGCGGGAGCGCGTACGGCCAAATCGCGGCGACGAGATAGACGGACGTCCGGACGTCGACGGAGAATATCATGTAGCCGATCAACAGCGAGACGCCGAGCGTCCCGACGACGACGAGCGCCGCGAACGCGACCGTGATGAAGAAGCTGTACTGGTAGGTGCCCGAGGTGAGCAGGGTGACGAAGTTCCCGAGCCCGGTCCACGTCTGTCGCTGTCCGAGAAACAGCGTCTCGTAGAGGCTGAGACGGAACGTTTCGAGCGCGGGGTAGTACAGGAACGCGACGAGTACCGCCGCTGTCGGGAGTAACAACAGCGCCGCCTGAAGCGTCGAGTCGTACGGTTTTGTGGCAGTAGACATGTAACTGACGTGGCGGGGAGAGCC
Source organism: Haloferax sp. KTX1 (assembly GCF_902410085.1). Taxonomy (NCBI): domain Archaea; kingdom Methanobacteriati; phylum Methanobacteriota; class Halobacteria; order Halobacteriales; family Haloferacaceae; genus Haloferax; species Haloferax sp. KTX1. The sequence goes on from NZ_CABPRH010000008.1 coordinate 169,057, forward strand.
TACTGGCTCCCGTCGTAGTTGCCGTTGTACCCGGAGAGCGCTTCGCCGACCTGCGTGTCCATCCGCGACAGCCCCTCTTCGACGCCGAGTTGGTCGTTGATGATGCTGACGGATATCTCCTCGTTAATCGACCGTGTCTTGGGGAACACGCCCATCACCGCGCCGCGCGTCGCGGGCGTGTCCTCGGTGTCCTGTAGCTGGTCGAACGCCGTGCTGAAGTTGGGGTTGTTCTCGAACCACCCGTCGTCCGTGAGCCGGTCGATGGAGCTCTGTCGGACCGGGAAGTAGCCGCTGTTGCGGTGCCACCGCGCCTGCTGTTCGGTCTGGGTGACGTAGGCGATGAACTCACCAGCGGCCCGCTTCTTCTCGTCGGAGAGGGCGTCGGGCACCCACAGCGACCCCCCGCCGATGACGACGCCGGTGTTCGCGCCGTCGGGCGTCGGCAGGTAGCCGGAGCCGAGTTCGAAGCCGTTCTCCTTCGCGCCGGACTGCATCGAGACGATGTTGGACGTGGAGTCCCACAGCATCGGTACCTTCCCGGTGAGGAACGCCTGCCGCGCTTCGCCCCACGCCTCGATGCCGGGGTTGAGATAGAGACCGTCTTGGGCCATCTGCTTCCACCAAGAGTAGACGCGACGGCCCGCCTCGGAGTTGAAGAACGTCCGGTCGGGCCGACCGTCGCGGCCGTTCTCCTGATTCACGAGCACCTGGTCCTGCTTCGCGAACTGCTGTTCGATCTGCATCCACGTGTGGTTCGGCCAACTGATTCCGCTCTCCATGTCGGTCTGGTCGACGATTGTCTGTGCGGCCTGCCGGACCTCCGCGAGGCTCCGCGGCGGGCTCTCGGGGTCGAGGCCGGCCTCCTCGAACGCGCTTTTGTTGTAGAGCATGATGGTGTTCGAGGAGTTGAACGGCATCGAGTTCAGCGTCCCGTCGATGCGGTAGTAGTTCAAGACCGACGGCAGGAAGTCGTCGAAGTCGATTTCCTCTTCCGGCAGAATCTCCTCGACCGGCGTGAACGAGCCGCTGTCGAGCGCGAGTCGCGTTCCGACCTCGAATATCTGGACGATACCCGGCGGGTCTCCCGCCCGCGACGCCTGTAGCGACTGGTTGAGGTTCTGCCTGTAGCCGCCGTTGTTGACCGCCTCGATGGTGATTCCGTCGGCCTGCTGTGAGAACTCGGCGGCCATGTCTCCCAGCGTCTGGCCGAGTTCGCCGCCGAAGATGTGCCAAAACGAGACCGTCACGTCCTGCGCGCCGGACGCGCCGGCCGTCGTCCCGGACTGTTCGGTGCTCCCGCCCTCGGTTCCGGTCGGCGAGTCGCTCCCGCCGGAACAGCCCGCAAGTCCCGCGACGCCGACCGCCCCCGCCGTCGCGAGGAATCCGCGTCGACCGGTTGTGCGCCCGTTAGCTCGGTTCGTCGTTTCGGCTCGCTCGCCGTCAGGGCCATTTTCAGGCATGTACCGGGACGTATCCGAACATATAGTTTAAATTTTACTATTATAAGCAAGATAATTAGACATATGTTGTTCTATGGTGTGCCCTATACTGCTCTGATTGCTGTATAAAATACGGACGTCGTCGCGTCAAACCGAGCGCTCCACCGGCGGGTCATCTCGCTCCTGTCTCGGCACAGCCCCCTTGGGTGAGCGGCGCGTCCGCCGGCGATGGTCCGATTCGGCCGTACCGCTCAGTCGTCTCCGGACCCCCGGCGCTTGACCGCGTCCACGTCGAAGTCGTTGACCGCGCGGTTCGGTTCGAGCCCCGCCCGCTCGACCACTTCGATGTCCGCCGCCGGCGACTGGCCGTCGGTCGTCAGGTAATCGCCGGTGAGGACGCCGTCCGCGCCGGCTTCGAACGGCAGGTGTTGCTCGTCGGGCGCGAGGTTCGCCTCCCGGCCGCCGGTCAGCCGGACGCGCGCGTCGGGGTGGAGCAGTCGGTAGACTGCGACGGCCTTGACGAGTTCCGTCGTCGTGATGTCCGCGTGGTCGGCGTCGCCGAGCGGCGTCCCGGAGACGGGGTTGAGCACGTTCACCGGGAGCGATTCGACCCCGATTCTCTGGAGTTCGATAGCGGCGTCGACGCGGTCCGCCGGCGTCTCGCCCATCCCGAGGACGACGCCGGCACAGAGGTCCATCCCGGCGTCTTTGGCTCGTCGGAGCGTCACCAGTCGGTCCTCGAAGTCGTGGGTTCCGACCACCTCGTCGAAGTACCGCGGCGAGGTCTCGATGTTGTGGTTGTAGTGGTTCACGCCCTCGTCGGCGAGGATTCGCGCCTCCTCCTCGGTGAGCAGGCCGAGCGAGGCGTCGATTTCGACGCTCGTCTCGTCGCGGACGAGTCGAATCGCCGCCAGCACCTCCGCCCACTCGTCGGGCCGGCGCTCCTTCGAGACGCCCTTCTCGGCGACGACGATGCCGAATCGCTGTGCGCCGTCGCGCTCGGCACGGCGCGCGGCGTCCAACACCGCTTCCGGCCCGAGAAACCCGTGCGTCTCGACACCGGTGTCGAAGTGCGCCGACTGCGCGCAGAAGCCGCAGTCCTCGGCGCAATCGCCGGCCTTCGCGTTGACGATGGAACAGGCGTCCACGGTCCCGTCGGAGCGGACCGAGCGGACGTAGTCGGCCCCCGCCGCGAGGGGCTCGACCGGCTGCGCGATGAGCGCCACGCCGTCGGTCCGGTCGAGTTCCTCTCCGTCGAGCACTCGCCGCACCGCGTCGTCGACCGTCGGGTTCCCAGTCTCGTAAACCATACTTCACATCTCAGTTGACGAATTCAAAAACCCGTTGACCTACCGACAGCTTGTGCGGTCGCGTCCGTCGGCCTGTATCCCCCATGCTGACCGCTCCGAGAGGGAGTCTTCCCCCCAGACTCCACGACTCTATTCGGAGCGCTTCAACCGTTCGCGCCGCCGTTCGAACTCGTCGTCGGAGAGTTCGCCGCGCGCGTAGCGGGTTCGAAGGACCGACAGCGGCCGTTCGTCGGTCTCGCTGTCGGTCCCGCGTCCCCGCCGTCCGAAGGCGAAGACGAGGTACAGTGGAACCGCGAGCAGTAGCCCCATCCAGAGGAGTCCCCAGAGGCCCATCCCGCCGCCGAAGAGCCCCCAACTACCGCCCCTCATGCCACCGCCGCCCATCATGCCGCCGCCGTATCCGCCGCCCATTGCGGCGGCCGTGTCGGTCGCCGCGACCAGAAGCGGGACCGCGAGAACCGCGAGTCGGCGAGCGGTGCGTCCGATGTGTGTGGTGTGTCGTGCCATTGTCTCGAATCCGCGTGTTTCGGTGTTCTATCGGGGCGATTCAGCCGGGGAGGAGCGTCAGCAGTGGCCCGGTCCGTACGTTCCGCTGCCGTACATTCCGCTACCCGGGGTGTACGCGCCGCCGTACATCCCGCCACCCCATCCGTGCATCCTCCCGTCGTAGTCGCCGTCAGCCATGTCCTGTGCCATCTCGTCGACGGTCACGCCCATGTGCGACTCCATCCACTCGACGCTATCGGGACCCATGTGCTCTGTCATCTGCGACTCCATCCACGCCGCCCAGTCGGCGGCGGTTCCGTCGGCCGGGGGTGCGTCGTCTGCGGTCGGTCCGTCGCCGTGTGCGCTGACCGCGGGGGCGGCGAACGCGAGTCCGGCGATTGCGAGCGCCACGAACAGTAAGCGGCCGAGTTCGAAGTTGGTCATTGTGTTTCTCCTCGGTTGGTCGTAGGACCGCTTCGGAGTTATCTCGCTGGGTGTGAATCCCGGTCTGAGAGCGACCGAGAACGTTTATAGATGATTCTAATCATTTTTCAGAAACGAGACCGTTCGTCCGCACCGAATTCGTCGGTGTTGGGATTTTTTTCGCACTCGCAGTCCATCTCGTTTGGGCGACCCGCGGGCGAGGAGACGTCGCGGCAGTCGGCTACGGCGCTTGGTTCTGCTGTACCTCGTCACTCGGATAGATTCGATACGTCCGGCCCTGGCGCTCGCGGTACAGCAACCCGCGTTTTTCGAGGGCGCTCACCGTCTGGCTCACCTTGCTCTTCGAGAAGTCAGAGCGGTCCCGGAGTTCGATTTGCGTGATACCCGGGGAGGAAACGACCGGTTCGAGGACGCGACGCTCGTCCTCCGGCAGGAGGTCCAACACGCGAGTCCGCGGGTGTGACGCCGAGGTACTCGTCTCCTCCGATTGGCCGACTTCCGCCGGCGGTTCGGACCGTTCACGGTCGGTCGGGTTTGCCGTCCGGTTCTGGACGCGCTCGCTCGCGTCCGCATCGTTGAGCGCGTCTCGAACCGCGAGATATCCGCCGCCGATGACGGTCGCGGCGAGGACTGTCCCGAGGACGTACCACAGCGGGTTCGTCCCGTGAACGGCCCCCATCGACGTTCCCATATCCATCATCGACCCCATCTGCTCGAACGCCCGCTGTCGCTGGTACGCCTGCCAACTGAGCGCTCCGCCGATGAGAACGGTGCCAGCGACGAGTGCGCCGACGACCGCGTCGGCTCGTCGCCGATTCATCCGTCCCACCTCGGTTCGCCGTGGTGCTCGTTCATGCCCGACCGTTGGAGCGACAGCGGTGTACCAGTTGTGATTGTCGAGCCGACTTCCGCGTGCGTCTGGTCCGATTCCGGTCCGTGGTTCGGTTTTTTTTTTGTTTCTAAGAGTTTCCCCGTCTCTGAGCCTTCTGTTGAACCTTCCGACCGTGACAGGGAGAGCGTGACAGAAAGCGGGTGTCGTCAGCACGCCGTCGTGTTTCGTCTCACGGTCCCAATGGCGTCCCTCTCGTCAGATTCGACTACTGAGTGGCTATCGGAACGCCTGTGCTCGCCGGGATAGGTTCGTTGAGAGGCGGAATTATGTCTCTAGTCGCCTTTGAGGACGTATGACCGACGTTTCTTTAGACAACGTTGACCGGGGCATCCTGTTCGCCCTCCAGCGTGACGCCCGTAACGTCACGATCGCCGAAATCGCAGCGGAAGTCGACGTCTCGGCCAGCACCGTCAGGAACCGAATCGAGTCGCTGGAGGAGTCTGGAATCATCCAGGGCTACTTCCCGAAGATCGACTACGAGCGGGCGAACTACCCGCTTCACGTGATGTTCGTCTGCACCGCACCTGCGGAGGACCGAGAGGAACTCGCCCGAAGTGCCATCGAATCGCACGGCGTCGTGGACGTCCGGGAGATGCTGACGAGCATGCGGAACATCTACGTTGAGGTCGTGGCGACCGACACCCGCGACTTGACCGAGATTACGAACGAACTCTCCGCGCTCGGTTTTGAAATCGTCTCCTCGGAAATCATCACGAACCACCACGTCCGGCCGTGGGCCGAATTCGAGTTCGAAAACGGCGACGAGTGACATCACTCGCGACTTCCATCGTAGGTTCCTCGCCTCCTTGCTCACGAAACAGCGGGAGCTTCACGGACTCTCAGATTCGTGGTCGGTCACGGATGGCCGATCTGTTGGGATTTCCAAATGAGTGTGATTTTCGCAGAAAAACTCACCAGATTCATCGAATTAATCATCCAATTAGCTGTGGATTTTGCTAAAATATATTGGCATTGATGGTTATACTCCGTTGAACAGGCCCGGGCGTATGCCTGCCCTGTCTGCCGACCCATGTCCGAAAGCTCAAGCCCCGTGAACCCGGGAACAGAGGGAACCGACGCACCGCGGCTCGATACGTTGTTTATGCTGCTTAGTGATTCCCATCGACGCCGTCTCCTCACGGAACTCGCCGAGGATACCCCCCGCTCGGTCGAGACGTTGGTTGATACTGCTGCCCGAGAGAATCCACGGTCCCCGGAAATCGAACTCTACCACAACCACCTCCCGAAACTTCAGGAGGCGGGAGTCATCGAATGGGAGATGGATACGGGTACTATTCGGCGTGGACCGCAGTTTGACACCGTTGCGGCCATCGTTGGGGTCCTCCGTTCGAATCAGGACGCCCTCCCCGCTGACTGGCCCTGAACAGGCCCCTGATGTCTACCGGATATCACCACATCCGTAGACGGCGTGCGAGACACGCTTTCCTCGAACCCGGGGTGCAGTGACTGTATCTACTGTTAGTCGAATCCACCAACTCACCACCCCACGCGGTTGGCAACTGGAGTCGTAGGGTGTGTGAAATAAGCAGAAACACCCCGATCGAATTGCGATTATCCCCCCTTGGCCACTCAACGCCAGCCCGACACCGAGCTAAAAAATAATAATTCTGCACTCTATGGGGTGTTCAGTTGGGATTATCGCACCCTAATGGCACTATTGATAATGTTTATGCACTCTTGTGGTGTATCTTCTGATATGCCAACGGGATCTGAGCCACTTAGTATGGTCGTCGTCAAAGCCGTCGCAGATGCCGAACGTGTTGACCCGCTAGACCTTCCCTCACCGCTCGGCGACGCCGTGGACCCCGACGCACTGGATGTGCTCTTTCAGAACGGGTCTGGGCACCTCTCCTTCGACTACTGTGGAAATATGGTCACCGTCGATGCAGAGGGGTCGGTCGACGTCACCCCGCTGAATGAGGTCTGACGACGGTCTCTCTCGGGTCCAGTCTCGTCACCTAGCCGAACTGCGTCTCTGCACCTGTCGTCGTCGGGGGGATCTCGCAACCCTCCCGCACACTTCACACGTAGGGTACACGTTCATTAGCCGTCGCTGCGACTCTCGATTGCTATGTTCTCACATGACGCTGCTTCGCGCCTGGTCGCGACCCGGTCGCCGGCTCCCGCCTTCCTCGGAGGTCGCTGACGATGGCCACTCGGACAGACCCGTACCGACAGCTACGGTTCATCCTCGAAATCGAGGGACTCGTGACCGCCGGGTTCAGTCGCTGTGACCTCCCGTCGGCGACCTCGGCGGTCGTCGAGTACCGCGAGGGGGCGGACCCGCCGACGCCGCGGAAGCTCCCCGGTCTCAACGAGTACGGGCCGCTCGTGCTCGAAGTCGGCGTGACCGACCGCTCGCTCGAACTGTCCGAGTGGCGAACGCTCGTCGAACAGGGCAAGATGGACGAGGCCCGGCGCGACGCCGCGGTCGTGTTGCTGGACGCGACGGGCAACCCCGCCGCTCGCTGGGTCTTCCGCGAGGCGTGGCCCTCGAAGTACGACGCGCCCCGGTTGGACGCGATGGCCTCCGAAGTCGCCGTCGAGCGCGTCGTCGTCGTCCACGAGGGCTTCGCACGAATCGCGGTCGAAACCGGTTCCGACGAGGGCGACGAGAGTGAGAGCGACGGCGATGACTCCGAGAGCGACGGCGGTTCCTCCCCGTCGCTTCCGGACCTCGACTTCCCGGTCGGCGAGGGACTGCCGCAGGGCATCGACGAATCGCGGCTGAAGGTGACCCGCGCCGAAGACGAGGCGTCGGACGAGACGTGACCGCCGCCGAGTCTGAGCCCTACGGCGCGCACCGGTTTCGCGTCCGATGCGACGCGCTCCCGAAACTGGGGTTCTCCGAGGTCCGTGGGCTCTCGGTGGCGGTCGAGTCCGCGAACGGGGACGACCCAGGGTCCGAGTCGCAGTCGCCCGGTGCCGACGGACGCGGCCGCCGCGCGCGGAAGCGACCGGCCCCGCGACCGCGGCCTCCCTCACCGTCCCGCCGAGCGACGAGTTCGCCGCCGCTCGAACTCCGCCGCGGCGTCACCGACGACCGGTCGCTGTGGGCGTGGTTCCGCGCGTGGGTCGACGGCGAGGCGACCCCGCAGGACGTTCGAATCTGCCTCCTCGACGCGACCGGCGACCCGGTTCGGGGATGGGTCTGTCGGGCGGCGACGCCGGTCAGGTGGACCGGCCCGCATCTCGTCGCCGACGCGGCCACCGTGGCGACGGAGTCGCTCGAACTGACGCACGAGGGAATCGACGCCGTAACCGACCTCGACGACTGCGACGACTGAGGTCCCCCCGCGGGTGCGTCGCCTCGCGGGCTGGGGTCGTTCGGCTTCACACCCGTTTTTCGTCGTCGGTCTCCGACAGCGCCTCGTACTTGCCGCGGTAGTACAGCCACCCGAAGACGAGTAACGTCACGGGAAAGAACACGAGGGCGACGAGCACCGCCGGCGGAAACAGAACGAACAGCGCGAACGTCTGCCACGAAACGAGCGTGTCACGGGTCATGGCTGAAAATCATGTCCGGTTGTCATGTGCTTTCGGGCGCACCTCTGGTCGTGGACAAGCGGGTCTCGGTCGGTTTTCACCGTCCCCCGGCGACCGTGGCGGGTGCGGAATTTTCACCACCTTTTATTTGGTCTGAGGCGAAGTAGCGGTAGTGACTGATATCTCAGATTCTCTTCGGCTCCTTTTCGAGACTTCGGTCGAGCGAGACGGCGACCGATACGTGGTGTCGATTCCGAGCGAACTCGTCGAGAGCGGGTCGATTTCGACGGAGGAACTGTACCGCGTCGCACTGCTTTCGAGTTCGAACACCGCGTCGGCGGCCGACTCTTCGGTCGAACCGACGGCCGCGACGGCGACAGAGACTCCGGCGGCCGACCGCGACACCGGTTCGGACGACCGGGTCACGGTCGACTCGGCGTCCGCTCCCAGCGAAGCGCCCTCCCAGCCGCGACGGCCTCCGGTCGCGGAGGGCGACGTTCGGACCGTCATCATCGACACCCTCGGCGACCAGGGCGACGGCATCGCCAAGGTCGAACGCGGCTTCGTCATCATCGTCCCCGGCACCGACCCCGGCGACCGCGTCGAAGTCGAAGTCACCGACGTGAAACAGACCGTCGCGTTCGCCGAACCGGTCGACGGTTCGAGTATCAACTGAGCCCCAGCGGCCTCCTGCCCGGACGCCCTCTCGATTGGCATATTCCAACCGTGTCCCCATTAGGCTCGGAGCCGTAGCCGGCGGTACCACTCTATGTCCGAACGAACGGTTCGTCACGCCGCTTCTCCACGTGACGACACGCGAACCGAGTCCAGCCGAGCAGACCGCTCACCGTCCGAGTCACGCGGCGACGCCGACGCTGACGTCTCCCCGGTGGTGCAGGCACGGTCGGCGCGCCCGAACCGATGGCGTCCGACCATCCGACAGGGAATCGCGCTGTGGGCGCTCATCGCGGTCGGGTGGGCGGTCGTTCCCGCCGACCACCCGGTGCAGATTGCCGTCGCCGTCAGCGGCGTGTACGCCTCCCTTCTCCTGCCGACGGCGCTCTACCTCGACTTCCGAGCGCGGCGACCCGAATCGAGCGCCCGACGCGCCGTCCGCGAGGCCGCGGGTGAACTCGTCGACCGCGTCCGCGACGCTCGGCCGGGACGCGACGGTACGGCCCGCTCGACGTGCTCGTGCAACCGCTGACGGCTGTGAGACCGTCGCCGCGTCGCTCGCGGTCGGCCCGAACGTATCGACTGAAAACGAACTGAACCGAAGAGAGAATCCGATTTTCGCGCCCGAAACCCCGCTTAGGCGGTCGACCCGACAGCCCTCTCGCCCGACTTCTGGGTCGCTTCGAGGAGTTCGCGGTAGCGGTTTCTGATGGTCACTTCGCTGATGTCGGTCACGTCGCTGACCTCGGACTGCGTCAGTTCCTCGTCGGCGAGGAGCGCGCCGGCGTAGATGGCCGCCGCCGCGAGTCCCACCGGGCTTTTCCCGCTGTGGATGCCCTGCCGCTTCGCGTTGTCGAGGAGCGAGCGAGCGCGGCGCTCCACGTCGTCGGTCACGTCGAGTTCGGAGACGAACCGCGGGAGGTACTGCGCCGGGTCGGCCGGCTTCATGTCCAGTCCCAGTTCGCGGGAGACGTAGCGGTACGTTCGGGTGAGTTCCATCTTGTCGACGCGGGAGACGCGCCGCACCTCGTCGAGGGAGCGCGGAACGCCGGCCTGCCGGGCGGCGGCGTAGATTGCGGCCGTGGCGACGCCCTCGATGGAGCGACCGGGGAGCAGGTCCTCGTTGAGCGCGCGGCGGTAGATGACCGAGGCCGTCTCGCGGACGGTGTCCGGCAGGCCGAGCGCCGACCCCATTCGCTCGACTTCGCCGAGCGCCTGCTTGAGGTTGCGCTCCTTGGAGTCGCGGGTGCGGAACCGCTCGTTCCACGTCCGGAGTCGCTGCATCTTCTGGCGCTGGCCCGTCGACAGGGAGTTGCCGTAGGCGTCTTTGTTCTGCCAGCCGATGTTGGTCGACAGCCCCTTGTCGTGCATCATGTTCGTCGTCGGCGACCCGACGCGGGACTTGCTGTCGCGCTCGGCGGCGTCGAACGCGCGCCACTCGGGACCGCGGTCGATCTCGTCCTCGCGGAGAATCTCGCCCGTCTCGGGGTCGACCCACTCGCCGTGCTGCTCGTCGTAGACGAGGTCGGTCCGCTCCGCGACCGACGCCTCGGACGGTTCGGCCCCGTCCTCGTCGCGCTCGTCGCCGGACTGTCGGGCCTCGGGCTCCGCCGTCGGTGCCGACTCGTCTCGCATCGAACGCCAGTCGACGTGTTTCGTGTCCATTGAGTACCCGTGTATTCCGTATCGAGGGTAATGGGCCCTCGTTTGGAATATGCCAAACGCATCCGAATCCGAGCCGTGACCGGCGGACGACGGCCGCTCGGCTACGTAGTCATCACGTCCGTCATCCGCTTCTCGCGGCCGCGAGAGCACCGAATCACGAAAACAGGCTCAGCGCTCGACGTCGAAGCCCTCGTCGCGGAGCGCGGCTTCGAGTCGCTCGCCGTGTTCGCCCTGCAGTTCGATGCGTCCGTCGGTCACGGTCCCGCCGACCGCGAGCCGTCGCTTCAGGGTGGACGCGAGGGCGTCCAGTTCGTCGGTCGGGAGGTCGAGGCCGTCGACCACGGTCACGGGCTTGCCGTACCGTCGGGTATCGACGCGAATCGACGCGCGCTGGTCCGCTCGCGCGAGGTCGTCGCCGATTCCGAGGTCGTCCGGCAGGCCGGTGACGTCGCTGAAAGTGTCCTTTTCCACGTACTTGAGTACGCTTCCTCAGCGTATCAGGGTGCGGTTGGAATGTTCCAATCGGCTTCGGACGCGTCCTATCGCGCTCCCGGTCGAGATCCGCCGGTCAGGCGCTCGCTTCGAGCTTTTCGGGGTCGACGCGCTCTTCGACTTCGGTGCCGAGCGTATCGGTGACGAACTGTCGGGCCAGCCACGCCTCGGCGCGGGTCAGGCGGTACTGGAGCGTCGAGTTCGGGATGTCGAGTTCCTCAGAAATCTCTTTGACGGTGTGCTGTCGCGGCGTCTCGTAGTAGCCGAACTCGACGGCGGCTTCGAGCGCGGCCTGCTGTTCCGGCGGGAGGCCGTCGGCGGAGACGCCCTCTTCGAGCCAGCACTCGGGTTCGCTGATGCGCTGGACGCTCAGCGAGAGGCCGTCGCTGAGGCTGTCTTTGACCTCCTCGTAAATCTCGCTCACCGTGTCGTCGTCGGAGATGAGCAGTCGCCACTGGTTCTGTGCCCCCCGGCGTTCGGCCTGCATCAGGAGACCGTCGCCGATGTGCTTCGCGGCGACGTGCGGAATCGACTGAATCCCGTCGCCCTCCTCGCGGCAGGAGTAGACGATGCGCCCGTTTGGCGTCTCCGAGAGCACTTCGTAGTCCCACTCGACGACCGGCGCGCCGCACATCCCGAGGACGCCGTTGCATCGGGTGGCCTGCTCTATGACCTCGTCGAACGCTTCGAGCGCCTCCGTCGGCCCGGTGAGGCGGTCGAGCCGCCACATCGACTCGCTCGTGGCGTGTATCGCCATCGTCTTGGAGTGTAGGTCCGGGTTCTCGATGAAGAGGTCCATCACCTCGTCGACGCCCCGCTCGTACTCGACCGTGAAGACGAATTCGCGCATGGCTCTCACCTAGTCGCCCGAGCCCTATAGCCTTGGTTGGTATGTTCCAACCCCGGGGCGCGAATCGCGCGCTCCGGCTCGCGAGCCGCTCCGACCGCGACGCGTTTCGATCAGGACTCGTCGAACGGCGACCGGGCGTGTTCGGGGACGTTCTCCGGGCGGGCGATGAGGTTCTCCCGACCGAGGTTTATCTTGGCGACGGCGCCCTCCTCGGCCATCCGCGAGAGGACGCGGCTCACCTTCGACTTCGACCACCCCGTCCCCTCTACGACCTTCGACTGCCGGAGTTGGCCGCCGTTGTCGTCGAGGAGTTTGAGAATGCGCGTCTCGTCGTCGATGAGCTCCTCGGCGTCGGCGGTCGACCCCGCGCCGTCGCTTCCGGCAGTCGGGACCCCGCCGGACGACCCTCCGTTGCGTCGGTCGCCGACGCGGTCGGTCCCACGGGAGCGAACGCCGGACAGGCGGGCTCGCACGTCGCTTCCGCGGACCGCCGCGCCGACGGCGAGCAGGGCGACGGCCACGGCCCCGACCGCGAAGACGAACAGCCAGCCGTCGTCGCCGAGTTCGAGCGACCCGACGACCGACCCCGGCGCGGCGTTCGGGTCTGACCCCGATTCGACCTCCGTGCCGTCCCCGCGCCCGTCGCCGTCGGTGTCGCCGCGGTTCGGGTCGGTCCCGATGACGTTGACTTCGCGTCCGTCGTCGAGGCCGTCGCCGTCGGTGTCCGCCTCGGTGGGGTTCGTCTCGTATCGGTTGACTTCGGGGCCGTCGTCGAGGCCGTCGCCGTCGGTATCGGCGGCGGTGGGATTCGTCTCGTGGACGTTCACCTCGGGACCGTCGTCGAGGCCGTCGCCGTCGGTGTCCGCCTCGGTGGGGTTCGTCTCGTATCGGTTGACTTCGGGGCCGTCGTCGAGGCCGTCGCCGTCGGTGTCGGCGGTCGTCGGGTCCGTGCCGTAGGTCGTCACCTCCGCGCCGTCGTCGAGTCCGTCGCCGTCGGTGTCGGTCTCGGTCGGGTTGCTCCCCTGCTCGTTGATTTCGACGCCGTCGCTGAGTTCGTCGCCGTCGGTGTCCGTGCTCGTCGGGTCGGTCTCGTAGCGGTTCACCTCCTCGCCGTCGGGCACGCCGTCGGTGTCGGTGTCGGCGACGAGCACGTCCGTCCCCCGGTCGAGTTCGTCGCGGTTGCCGAGACCGTCGCCGTCGGCGTCGCCGGCCGGCGCGAGCACCGTGACGCCGTGACTCGCCTGCGCGACCGGCTCGCCGCCCCCGGCGGGTCTGACGAGGGTCGTCACGGTGCGCTCGCCGGTCGCGTTCATCGGCCACGTGGTCACGCCGAACTCGGCGCGCGCCTCGCCGCTCGTGTTCGTTTCCGCGCTCCCGAGCGGTTCGCACCCCAACGACATCGTCGAGCCGTCGTCGAGGTCTGTCTGCAGGCAGACCTCGTAGTCGCCGCTGTCCGTCGCGACGGCCACCGAAACCGTCGATGGCCGCCACGAGGCGATGTACGTTCGGCCGTTGTCCGTCGCGACGACGCCCGCGCCGGTGTGGTCCACCGACTGCACCTCGACGCCGTCCGCGGCGACGACGATCGGTGTGACGCCGGCCGCGACGACGAGTAACGCCGCGACGAGCACCCACCCGACCCCCGAGACGCGTGTGACTGGCATGTGTTCGTTCCTTATTTGTCGACTCTGCTAGTGCATAATGTTTTGTTTATCTGTTCGATACTCTTTTTTTCAACTATTTTGACAGTCAATGTGTTTAGAATATTCATGAATCATGATTTTCATCCACCGACGCGGCGTCCGCATCGACGGTCATCACTGTGGTTTTCGGGCGCGTCCGTCGTTTCTCGACAGGTCTCCACCACCGCCTGTCGCCGCTGGTGACCGACAACCGCTCTCGTCGTCGGGTCGCTCTCAGCGACGAGGTAATCGACGAACACCGTCTCCGTCGTCGGCGTTCGGCTCATCGCCAAACGTTCCGTTAATGCGACTGAAACGGCCGAAACAGACAGTCGAAACGGTTGCTCGGGGGAGAACGGTCGGGACGACTCTCTCCCATTATCTTCCGCCGAGCGATACTGCTGACTGCGATGCGCGAAACGCTCACTCGACGGCAGTTCGGTGTCGGAGTCGCCGCGGCAACCGTCGCACTCGCCGGCTGTACGGACACGGGCGGTGGTGGTGGTTCCGCGAACGGAACGAACGGCACCGACGCCGAACCCGCCGTCGGCGGAACCGAGACGACGGCAGAGACCGGCGGTGTTGAGACGACGACCGAAGACGAGACGACGATAGAGACGGAAGAGGAGACGACGACAGAAGAAGAGACGACGACGGAAGACGAGATGACGGAAGAGACGACCGAGGACGAGACGACGACCGAGGGCGAGACAACCGAGGACGAAACGACGACGGAAGACGAGACAACCGAGGAGACGACCACGGCGAACGAGACGACGACCGACGACTCGGCGTGACAGTCGCGGTCGACGACCCGCTGACGCACGCGCCGCGAGCGAGCACGGCACGCTCGACTGGTACACCCGACTGCCGGTGTTCGCGGCGGCGCGACGCTCCTCCAGCCCTCCACGGCACGCTCGCTTCCAGTCCCTTCGCGGGACGCCCGACTCCCCGCTGACGTTCCCTCCCCTATTCGGTCCCCCTGACGCACCCCTAATCGGCGAAGCCCTCCCAAACGTGCCCTCCGGCACGCCCTTTTCGCGCCCTCCAGCGCACCCGTCCCGCGCGCGGTCATCGGATTCGTCGCACCGCTCGCGCGTCGCACCGACGGCACGCACTCCGCGGAACATTTACCCGCCCGTTCGCTACTCGGGGTATGGACGCAGACGACAACCACCGCGGGTGGGCCGAGCGCTCCGGCGACTTCTCGCCGGAGTACTACGCCCAAATCGGCCCGAACGAGGTCAGCGAGACGCTCGCGACCGTGTTCGAGCACTACGCGGCGGAAGACGCGTCGGTTCTCGAACTCGGCTGTAGCTCCGGTCGCCACCTCGCGCACCTCCGCGACCGCGGCTACGAGGACCTCACCGGCATCGACATCAACGACGACTCCTTCGAGGTGATGGCCGAGTACTTCCCCGAACTCGTCGACACCGGCACCTTTCTCACCGGCGCTATCGAGGACCTGCTCCCCGACTTCCCCGACGACAAGTTCGACGTCATCTACTCGGTCGAGACGCTTCAGCACGTCCACCCCGACGACACGTGGGTGTTCGAGGAAATCGCCCGCGTCTCCTCGGACCTCGTGATAACCGCCGAGAACGAGGGCAACGGGCCGACCCGCGGGCGCTCCGGCTCCGAGGTGAGCTACGTCAACGACGACTTCCCGCTGTATCACCGCAACTGGAAGGACGAGTTCTCCGACCTCGGCCTCGCACAACTGCTCTGCGAACCGGGCAAGCGCGACACGGTTCGCGTCTTTCGGGTGCTCTGACGCCGGCGCGCTCGTAGACTCACAAACTGTTTCAATGAAGCCGGCGAACAGAGCGTGCTGACTATGTACACGATGTCCAGCGACGACTTCAGCGTTCACCTCCGCGACTGCGACGAAGCTGGTTCCGGGATTCCCATCACCAGTCTCCCGGACGAAGTCACCTCTCTGGACGACCTGCCGTGTTCCTGCTGGGACGAGTTCGACTCGTTCGACGAACTCGACTGACGGGTGGGACGCGAGGGCATCGTTCGGTAGCGGTTTCGGACGCCGGTGCGCTCAGCGCACGGCGCGGCTCGTTCTGACGCGGGGTTCCACGCCGACGGCTTCGAATTCGTGACTTACTGGTCCGGCGAGAGCGCCCAGAGCGTTCCCTCGCCCGTCTGTGCGAACGCCTGCGCCCCGGCCGCGCCGAGGAGGTAGCCATCCGCCGAGAGCGTCGTCTCGAACGGCTCGAAAAACGACGCGCCGCGGGACCACCGAATCCGGCCCGCGCGGGTCCCGACGACGAACGCCTCTTGGGTCGAGGCGGTCCGCTCCACCGGGCTGTCGAAGCGGACTTCGTACCGTTCCGAGCCGTCGCGAACCGCGAGTTCGTACAGCGTTCCGAAGGTGTCCGACGGTGACTCGTCGGTCCCCTCGGCGACCAGCACCGTCGAACCCCGCTCGTGGACGCCGACGACCTGCGCGCCGGCCCCGAACGAGGTGCGCCACCGGAGCGACCCGTCGCTCGCGTCGAGCATGGCGATGTCGCCGCCACCGCCGGCGTAAACGCCGCCACCGGCCGGAACCGGCCCCACGTCGGTCCAGTCCCACTCGTCCGGTCGCCACGCCCACCGGAGGCTCCCGTCCTCGGGGGCCATCGCGAAGACGCCCTCGTCGTCGCCGTAGTACACCGCCCGCTCGTCGGCGAACAGTTGGTCCTGCGGGGCGACGACGACGGTGAAGCCGACGCCGTCGACCGCCGACTGCTCCCAGCGAACCGCGCCGTCGTCGGTCGAAAGCGCCGCGAGCGTCCCGTTCGCCGTGTAGAGGGTCCCGCCCGCGATGGCCATCGAAGAGCCGATGTTCCCGACGGTCTGGGACCACCGCTGACTCCCGTCTGTGGCGTCGAACGCGTAGATTCGCCCGCGACCCGACCCGAGTCTCTCGCCCGCGTACACCGAGCCGTCAGCGGCGAGCAGGCCCGTCGCCCGGCCGAAATCGATGTCCCACAGGCGCTCGCCGCTCTCTCGGTCGAAGGCGACGACGCGCCCCGCGTCGATGTCGTCGCTCCGGTGGCCGATGACGGCGACGACCCCGTCGGTGACCGACGGCGGCGAGAGAACGCTCGGTTCCGGCACGGACGCGGACCAGTCCGTCCCGTCGGGCGACCGGAACCGCCGGAGCGACGAACAGCCGGCGAGGCCGCTCGCGAGGGCGGTGCCGGCGGCTGCGAGAAACGCGCGACGCGACGGGGAGTCGGAACCGGCGTCGGAACCGGTGTCGGAGTTCGCGGGAGAACCGGAGGGTGCGTGGGAGGGAGGGGACGAAGGCGAGGGCACACGTCGGCTTCTCACAGGTCGCCGATACGTGTTGTGGGTCGGTTGACGGGTCGGCGACGCGGATACTCTCGGAGACGCCCGCCCGTTACAGCCGGTCGAGGTCGAGCGGCTCCGCCGCCTCCCAGTAGCGCTCGAACAGCTCGTCGGCCCACGCGAGCACCTCGGGTTCGGTCACGTCGATAGACGCCTGAAGGATGCCGTTGTCGTCGCGGAGGAACAGGTGGACGGTCGAGTCGGCGATGGTCGCCGCCATCGGAATCGGCTCGTCGGTGATGCGGACGGCGGCCGCGTCGGCGTCGAGGAGGTCGCGGAGCTGTTCGCGAAGTTGGGAGTCGTGGGCGAGCGCGTCGATGGCGGCCGACGAGAAAACGCCCTCGAACCGCTGGTCGCCGGCCGCGGTCCGCTCCCTGACGATGTCGAGGTTCTGCTCGTTGAACGCGTACGAGAAGATGCGCACGTCCTCGGCCTCGCTCAGGAGGGTCACGGCGCGCTTGACCGGCGCGTTCGGCCGGACCTGACTCGGCGTGGTAATCGTCGCCTCGGTCAGGTGTTCGAGGTCGAACGTGATGGCGTCGGTCGGGAGCCACTCGACGACCGGCCGGAGCTTGGCGTCGGTGTCGAGGATGTCGACGAGGTCGTCGAACCCCCGAGAGACGAGTTCGCCCGTCACCGTCGCCCGGTACGCGCCGTCCTCGCGGACGAGCCACGACCGGGCTTCGAAATCGCTGAGAATCCGCCCCATCGTCGGCTGCGACGCGCCGGTTCGTTCGACCAGTTCGCGCCTGGAGTGCGGCCGCTCCGAGAGGTGTCTGAGCGCGTCGACGCGGTTCTGCGAGAGCGCGAGGAACTCTATCTCGTCTAATGCCGACTCCATGGGGCGGAGTTGTGTGCGCTCGATTAAACACCTTTCGCGTCTCGAAATGATTTCACACCATGAATCATGCTCGACCGCCGCCGCATTTTCTTGCCGTGAATTAATTTCTGAATCAAACTATACGTGGGGGAGTCGTACGACTATCCAAGATGCGTTCATTTCACTCTGCGTTCGGTCTCTCGGTCGGAGGTGCGGCGTGGTGACGGCGACGCGCCGGCGGTTCGTCCTGTTCGCCCTGACGGCGTTCTTCTTCGGCGGGACGTTCGTCGCCGCGAAGGCGGGCCTCGACTACCTGCCGCCGCTCCTGTTCGTCGCGCTCCGGTTCGACATCGCGGCGGTGTTGCTCGTGGGCTACGTCGTCGCCACCCGGCCGCGCGCCGAACTGCTCCCGCGGTCGGTCCGCGACGTGGTCGGCATCCTCGCCACCGGCGTGTTCGTCATCGGACTCGCCAACGCCCTCCTGTTCGTCGGACAGGAGCACGTCTCCAGCGGCGTCGGGTCGATTATCTTCAGCCTCAACCCGATTCTGACGCCCGTGTTCGCCATGGCGCTCCTCGCCGACGAACGACTCTCCACCCGCGGCGCGTTCGGGATGCTCATCGGCCTCCTCGGCGTCGGCCTCGTCGTCGGCGTCGACCCCGCGAACCTGCTCGGCGGCGAGGCGCTCTGGAAGGGCGTCGTCTTCCTCGGCGCGGTCAGTGGGGCGCTCGGAACCGTCCTCATCCGCTGGGCCGACACGTCGCTTTCGAGCCCCGTCCGCACGGCGTGGGCGCTCCCCGTCAGCGCGGCCCTCACCCACGGGCTGAGCGTCGCCTCCGGCGAATCGCTCGCCGCGGCCACGTGGTCGCCGACGGCGCTCGTCGCCCTCGTCTACGTCGGCGTCTTCGCCGGCGCGATAGCCTACCTCACCTACTTCGGCTTCCTCGACGACGTGGGGCCGATTCGCGGCAACCTCGTCTTCTACGCCGTGCCCATCGTCGCGACGCTCGGGGGGACCGTGCTCCTCGGCGAGTCGATTTCGACGCTCACCGTCGTCGGCTTCGCGACTATCTTCACCGGGTTCGCCGTCCTCGCGACTGAGTCGCTCCTCGCGGAAGTCGCGCGCGCCTACGGGAAAGTCGAGTCCCGCGCGGCCGGTCTCGTCGGGGCCGGCGCTCCGGGACGCGACTGAGTCGCTGACGGGTCGCGGGCCGGCCGCTCAGCGGAACGCGCGGTGAGAGGGTAGAAATGTAGGGGCGGACCATCGGGCGGCAGTCCGAGGGGGCAGGGTCGGAGTACCGGTGGCACGGGATGGGCCGCCTGCCTGCGATGTTATGTCACCAGTCCGCCGACCAGACAGTATCGAGCGGACACCCGAGAGTTGCCAGCCAGCTAAGTAGTCTTTTTGGCCCGATTCTCAAAAAACAGCGGACGGCGGCGTGGTCGTTCCGATTTTTCGCACTATCTATCGGAGAGCGCGACCGCGGCCAGCGCGGAAATCAGACAGAAGTGTCCGACGCCGACGAGGAACAACGTATTCGAGTCGGACGTGTCGACCGCGACGACCGCCGCGAACGCCGCGAGACCGAGGACGAACAGGACGACGCCGAGATACCGGTCGTACCGCGGGTCGTAGTCGACTTCGGCCAGACGCAGGAGCGGTCCCGGCTCGGGCGACTCGTCGCTCCGAGCGTCGCGGACTTTCCCGCGAAGGTGCAGAAGCACCATGCCGGTCGCGCCGGTCCAGACGGCCCCGCCCGCGAGGTCGACCTCCGGGCCGTCGAAGGCGACGACGAGTCCCACGACGAGCGACGCGACGGCTATCGCCCCAGAAACGGCGGTCTCGCTCAGCCTCGTCATTCGAAATCGAGCCGGAGATGGCTCGTTCCGTGCCGGTAGTTGTACGCCTCGACGACGACGCCGAGCGCCGAGAGGACGGCGAGGACGCCCCACAGGAGATTCGACAGCGCGCCGCTGGCGTAGCCGCCGGCGAACAGGAGCGTCGTGTACACCGCGGAGGCGAGCGGGAAGGCGGGATGCTCGCGGACGGCGTCGACCGCGGTTGAGGCTATGTAGACGAGGGTGAGCAGCCCCATGGCCGCGAGCGCCGGACTGACCGGCTCGTCGGTGAGAGACAATAGCCCGACGAGCACGACGGCGACGACCGCGAACACGGCCAGTCGCCATCGGCTGACGCCGGCGGGCAGAACGGTGGAGGGCATCGCCTTCCTATCGGTGTGCTGACTTTTTGAGTGTTGGGACTGCGCGGTCGTCCCGCTCTCAGGCCCGCCGCAGGCGGACGACGAAGACCGCGCCCCGGGGCTCGTTGTCCTCGACCCACACGTCGCCGCCGTAGCCGCTGACGATGGTGTCGACGAGGTAGAGGCCGAGGCCGGTCCCGGGGCTTTCGAGGCCCTTCTCGCCGCGGCCGAACGCCTCCTCTTTGCGGCCGTCGGGCACGCCCGGCCCGTTGTCGGCGATGCGGACGAGCGCCTCGTCGTCTCGCACCTCGACCGACACGTCGATTTCGGCCCGGTCGGCGTCGTTGTGCCGCACCGCGTTCGTGAGGAGGTTGCGGAAGACCGTCCCCAGCATGTCGTCGGCGACGACGGTCACGTCCGGCGACTCGTCGGGGAGCGAGACCGCCGCGTCGGCGGTTCCGTCGTGGACCGCGCTCGCTTCCGCCCAGAGCGGCCCGGCGAGCGTCGTCGGTCGGGTCGTCTCCTCGTCGTCGAGCATCGTCGCCATGAGGTTCCGGACGTTCACCGTGAGTTCGGTGGCGTGCTCGCCGTTCCTGATTATCGTGTCGAGGCGCTCGCGGACCACCTCGTCGTCGACCGACTCCTCGATAAGCCGGGCGTTGCCGAGGATGACGGCCACGTCGTTTCGGATGTCGTGGCGGACGATCTGGTTGAGGAGCGTGAGCTTCTCGTTCCGGGAGCGCATGGTCTGTTTTTGGCGGTGCAACTCGGTCACGTCGCGGAGGACGATGACCCATCCGACGGGCTGGTCACCCCGTTCGAGCCGCTGGGAGCGGACGCTGAAATACACCGCCTCGCCGTCCGTTCCCGCGGTTCTGACGCTGTCGTTTTTCTCCGTCGTCAGGTCGAGGTCCGGCGAGACCGCGGTGACCGGGTCGCCGACGGCCGCGCCGAAGCGCTCCAAGAGCGCCGCGCCGCGGGCGTTGACGTGGACGATTCGCTCGTCGGCGTCGAGGACGAACACGCCGTCGGGCGACTCCTCCATCGCGGTGGTGTAGGCGATGGGTGGCAGGTCGAGAAACCGGTAGCGAAAGAGCGCGACGCCGATGGCCGCCGAGGTGACCGCGGCCGAAGTCGGCACGAGGTTCACGCCGTCGCTACCGAACGGTGGGACTCCGAGCGAACTGCAGGCCGTGAAGACGAACGGGGCGACGAGGCCGACGCTCACCAACACCGCCTGCGGGATGTACGGCCGACCCAACCGAATCGCCTCGGAGAGGATGAGCGCGACGGCCAGCGCGCAGAGCACCGCGTTGTAGAGCAACTGCAACACCACGTGACCCAGACCGACGTCGACCCGCAGGACGACGAGGCCGTTCGTCTCGACGAGGCGCGTCGCCTCGATGGCGAGCCCGTCGGGGTTCGCGAATAGGAGCACCAGAAAGGCGACCGGCACGGTCATGACCGCCGCGACCAGTCCGGGCGTGATTCGGCTGACTCGGTCGGTGTGGAAGAGCGTAAAGAGGAACGCGAGCGCGCCGAGCGGCGCGACGCCGAAGTAGAGAAACCGGTAGAAAAGCAGCTTCAGCGCCGGGTCGGTCTGCAGGAGTTTGAGCGCCGCGAACCCGGTCCAGAGGACGAGTCCGACGTTCACGGCGAAGAACGCGACGAGCTCGGGCGACCGGCCGTGGACCCGCATGTACCGCAGGCTGTACGCTCCGAGCAGGACCGCGGTAACCATTGCAAAGAGGGTCGGAAGCGCGAAGACGGTGTACTGCCAGCCCATCGCTCACCGCACCCGACCGCTTTTCGCGTCCATCGGTGCGTGTTCTGTGCCCGCTCTGATATTTAAAAGGTATGTTCGGAAGTCCTCACCCGCTCCGCCGTCGGCGTCACCGGACCGGCGTTCTCAATCGCTTCGAGCGTCTCCCGGGTTTTCACCCGAACAGTTTATCTCGGTCGATGTGCCACGGACGGCCGAACCGCCGTGACCGAGACGACAGACGAGACGAGCGCGGACCCAGTCACGGTCCTCCTCGTCGACGACAACCGCGACTGGCTGACGCTCGTGGTGCATCGGCTCCGCGAGGTGGCCCCCGACTTCGACGTCCGGGAGGCAAACAGTCCCGATGACGCGCTCGACCGCCTCACAGACGACGTCGAGTGCGTCGTCAGCGACTACTACATGCCGGGGCGGACGGGCATCGAACTGCTGTCCGAGGTCCGCGAGGACCGACCCGACATCCCGTTTCTCCTGTTTACGGGGGCCGGAAACGAGGGGCTCGCCAGTAGCGCGCTGTCGGCCGGGGCGGACGACTACATCGTCAAGACGAGCGTCGACGACAGCGCCGCGGCGCTCGCCACGCGCGTCCGGACGGCCGTCGACAAACACCGAACGGAGCGCGCGCTCGCCGAGAGCGAGGCTCGCTACCGGACGCTCGTCGAGAACGTCCGCGACGCCATCTTCGTCGCCCGCGACGGCGTCGTCGTCCTCGTCAACGAGGCGGCGACGACGCTCACCGGCTACGACCGCGCGGCGCTCACCGACGGCGACATCGTCGAGACGGTCGTTCACCCCGACGACCGGGCCCGCGTCCGCGACGCGCTCGACCGGGGGGTCCCGCAGTCGCTCGACATTCGTATCCGCAACCGCGGCGGCGAGACGCGCCACTGCATCCTCGATACCGACGACGTCGTCGACGACGGACTCCCCGGCACCATCGGCGTCCTCCGGGACATCACGGCGCAGGTCCACCACCAGCGCCGACTCGAACGCGAGCGCGACACGAAGGAGGCGATTCGGGAGATTCTCGTCCGACAGTCGTCGCGCGTCGAGGTCGCGGAGTCGTTCTGTCGGTACATCGGGAGCGACCCCGACGCCGTCGCGGCGTGGGTGGGCGAGCGCACCGCGGGCGGCGGACTCGCCCCGCTCGCCGTCGTCGGCGACGAGTCGTATCTCCGGACGGCGGGCGTCTTCGACGCCGACGCGGCGGTCCGGCGCGACTCGACCGAACCGAGTCTGACCGCCTTCCGCGAGGGGGCGACGGTCGTCCGCGCCGTCGGCGACGAGCGCGACACCGACGCCGACGCCGACGCACCGGCGACCGCTCCCGACGCCGGGTGGACGGCGGCCGCGGCCGTCGGCGGTATCGAAACCGCGGTCGCCGTCGCGCTCCGGCACGGCGGCGTCGACTACGGCGTCCTCGGCGTGTACCGCCGCGGTGCCGACGACGACCGGGAGCGCCGGCGGCTCGAAGAGCTGGCGGAGACGCTCGGCTACGCCCTCAGCACCGCGGAGAGCCGCGAGGCGCTGGTTGCCGACGAGGTCGTCCGCGTCCGCCTCCGCGTCCGCGACGGCGACGCGGGGCTGCTGGCGGTCGGCGATGCGCTCGGTCGGGACGCGGAACTCGTCGTCCACACGGCGCTGCCCCGCGGCGACAGCGAGCGCTACTTCGTGACGGTCCGCGGCGCGTCCGAGGCCGCGGTGACAGACGCGCTGGCAGCCCTCGACGGGGTGACGCCCGGTGCCGTGACCCCCGGCGACGGGGTCGTCCGGGCGCAGTTCGACACGGTCGCGCCCTCGCTGGGGACGGCCATCGCCGACGCGGGCGGCGTTCTCCACCGGGTCGTCGTCGCGGACGGCGAGGCGACGGTCGTCGTCGACCTCTCCCGGCGGCGACCGGCCGGCCCGTTCGTCGAGGCGCTCGCGGCGGCTTTCGACAGCGTCGTGATGACCGCGCGGAGCCACCGCACCGTCGAGTCCGATATCGGCGCGAGCGTGCTGGCCGGCCTCACCGACCGCCAGCGCGAGTCGCTCGAAGTCGCGTACCGAACGGGCTACTTCGAGCGACCGAAGCGCCGCAGCGCCGCCGAAGTGGCCGAGGCCATCGGCGTCTCGCGGTCGACGTTCACCCAACACCTCAGGTCGGCCCAGCGGAAGGTCTTCGCCGAACTGTTCGACGCCGAGTGAGTCGACGCGTCGCCTCACTGGGGCGGCCTTGCCTCTCGTCCCGGCGGGACTGTGCCGAAGGCTATCACGCCGCTCGGCTTTTGCCGGATACCGCATAATGGTGGTATCGGGTTATTGCCGCGTAATCGAGTAGAGATGTCTGAAGGTCACCTCACCCAGAATGTCACGGAAGGGAGTGGGTGTACGGTGGGCCGCACGGAGAACTCAATGGCAGAAAAAGTATTCAAACTCACACGACGCCGCGCCCTCGGAGGCCTCCTCACGATCGGCGCGGGAAGCGCCGCCGCCGGGGTGGGAACGTTCGCCCTGTTCAACGACACCGAATCGAGCACCGAGAACACGCTTCAGGCGGGGACGCTGAGCCTCGCCGACGGGGCCAGTTCCGCGAGCTTCAGCGCCGCGGGCCTCGCGCCCGGCGACGAGACCGACACCTTCGAGGTCGACCTCGAAAACGACGGCACGCTCGACGGGAGCCTCGATATCGACCTCACGCTGACCGAAAACGACAGCGACGCCACGGCCGGCGACGACGGCGACGCGGACGCCTCGGTGGCGGACCTCGCGGGCGTCCTCGACGTGACGACGTTCGAAGTCGGGAGCCTCGACGTGCTCGCCGACCGGTTCGGCGGCTCGGCCACGCTGGCCGACGTGGTCGACAACAACAGCGACGCGGCCGACGGCGACGACGACTCCAACGTCCGGGACATCGCCCTCGCGTCCGGCGAGACGAAGACGTTCTCCTTCGCGCTGGAGATGCGGGAGAGCGCCGGAAACGAGTTCCAAGCCGACGGGCTCGACATCCAGTTCGACTTCGAACTGAACCAACTGGACAGCCAGTAACCACAGTTCGCGTTCGCGGGCGACGGGGACGACGCGACCCGGTCGAACCGACCGCGTCCAGCTCTTTCGTTCCGGCCCTCCGAACGCGCACGACGACTTCACGCCTCTCGATGCCGAAACAGACACCAACGCTGACGCTCACCCGACGCCGATTCCTCGGCGGACTCTTCACGATTAGCGCCGGGAGCGCCGCCGCGGGCGTCGGCACCTACTCGGCGTTTTCCGACACCGGGCGCGCCGACGCGTCGTTCGGCGTCGGCACGCTCGACCTGACGGTCGACGGCGACGACGAGCGACTCACGTTCCTCGAAGAGTCGGGCCTTGCGCCCGGCGACAGCGGCACCGCGTCGGTGACGCTCCGCAACCGCGGGTCGCTCACCGGCTTCCTCGATATCGACGTGCTCGGCGTCACTGACGACGAGCACGGCCAGTCCGAGCCCCCGTCGCAGAACGACCCCCGCGTCGGGGACGGCGAACTCGCGCAGGTGCTCGAAGTCCGCGCGTGGCTCGAAGCCGCCGACGGGTCGAAGACGTACCTCTGCGGGAGTTCGGACTACGCGACCCTCGACTCGATTTTCGTCGCGGACGAGACGTTCGACCTCGACTACGAACTCGCGTCCGGCGAGTCGGTCGACTTCGTCATCGCGTGGCGGCTCCCGTCGAGCGCCGGCAACGAAGTCGCCTCGGACGTCGCGGGCGTCGACCTCCGGTTCGCGCTCGACCAGCGGGCCGACTCGGACGGCGGCGCGACCTGCGAGGTCGGCGACGACGACGGAGATGACGACGATTCGACGTCCGGCTCCGGCGACGCCCGCGACGCGATGGGCGGCTGGGACTGGGCGACGCTCGCCCGCTACGGCGAGCCCTACGACGGCTTCGTGTACGGCAACTCGGAGCCGGAGAACTACGAAGTCGCGGTGCTGAAGCGCTCCGGACGCTCCGAGGCTCGCCTCCACAAGCAGAACAACGACTGGCAACACGCGTGGTGGTCGGGTCGAACCGAGTCGTTCCGCGTCGACTTCGACGGCAGCAAGGTGACGATGACCGTCGGCGGCACCGAGTACCCGGACAAACACGGGTGGAAGGGACAGGGCGTCGGCGCGAACGACGTGGTCGCGCTCGGCGTCACGGTCTCCGCCTCGGCCGCCGGGTCGTCGGTCGCGGTCTCGGACCTCGAACTCACCGCCGACGGGCAGACGAGCACGCTCACCGACGTCTCGGCTGACGCGACCGGCACGAACCACGTCCGCCTCGCCCGCGAGATAGACGGGTCGTTCTCGCTCACCGGCACGCTCCGGTTCTCGTGGCACCACTACTCGCACGCCGACCCCGACGACCTCGTGATGCGCGTCGACGTCAAGACGGGCGACGCAGTCGGAACGAACGAAGTCGAGACGGCCGAGGAAGACGGTGACTCCGAGGACGGAGAAGACGGTGGAATCGAGAACGCGGACGTCGAGGACGGAGCCGGAGAGAAAGACCAAGACGTCGAGACCGAATCCGGACGAGGCGACGAAGCCGAATCCGAGCAAGACGGCGGAGACGGTGAAGACGGCAGAGGTGGTGAAGACGGTGGAGACGGTGAAGACGGCGGAGACGGTGACGTCGGGAAAAGCGACGAAACGGCCGACCCCGACTCCGGCTCTGAAACCGATGCGGCTGACTCTGACTCCGACCCCGAATCGACCGACTCCAACTCCGGCTCCGAAACCGAATCGGCCACCCCTGAGAGCGTCAGCGGTGACGACGGGAACGGAGACGACGCCGACGGGGGTGCCTGACCGATGAACTGGTCTCGTCTCGCCGCGGCGGCCCGCGTCCTCGGCGGCGTCGTCCTCCTCGTCGCCGTCGCGCTCGTCGTCGTGCTCGCCGCGCCGCAGGCCTTCGGGGCCGACGCCAGCTACACCGTCCTCTCCGGGAGTATGTCGCCGACGTTCGACGCCGGCGACGTGGTGGTCGTCCGCGACGTGCCGCCCGCGGACATCTCGGAGGGCGATATCATCACCTACCGGGAAGCCGGAAGCGCCATCACCGACGAGCGGACCGACCGCGTGACCCACCGGGTCGTCGCGGTGGACCGAAGCGGCGATAGCCCGGTGTTCCGGACGAAAGGCGACGCCAACGAGGACGTCGACTCGGACCCCGTCGCGGCCGACCGCGTCGTCGGTCGCGTCTGGTTCCACGTGCCGTATCTCGGGCTCGCCGCGCAGTTCGTCCAGTCGGGACTCGGGTTGGTCCTGTTCGTCATCCTCCCCGGCGCGCTCCTCGTCGTGACCGAACTCTACTCGCTGTACACCGACGCGCTCGTCGAGGTCGACGCCGACGAGTCGGACGGGAGCGACGGACGCGACGGTTCGCCCGACGCGGGGACCGGGACGGCCGGAACTGGCTACGTCAGCGCCTCGGACGGCGGCGTCGCGCTCTACCCGGAGCGGACGGGCGTCCGCCTCTCGGCGCCCCCCGTCGCAGTCGCCGACCCGTCTCCTTCGGCGTCCGCCCCCGCGCGCTCCGACTCGGCCGACGGTATGGAGTGGGTGACCGACCCCGTCGACCGCGACGCGGCGGCGACCGACGAGCCCCCAGAGGACGGGCGGTGAACCTCCCGTGACCGCCCCCGGCGACGCGAACGCGTCCGAATGGACCCTCGAACGGTCGCCAGAACTGATTCTCGCCGACCCGACGCGGTGTCGACGCCTCGTCGACGGCGACGCGGACGACTTCGAGGAGGTCGACTTCGAGCGACTCGAACGGGGCGACCGCGTCCTCTGTCTTCCCGGTGAGCGCCTGCCCCTCCACGGGGTCGTTCGGGCGGTCCGGCGCTGGGACGCCCAGTCGGCGGCGTTCGTTGCCAGCGACACCGATGCCGGCATCGACCCCGCGACCGTCGAACGCGTCTCGACCGACGAGGACGACGAACTCCGTACCGACGAGCACCCGGTCGCCGTCGGCGACGAGGTCGAACCCGGCGACCGGCCGACCGAGACGGCGCTGGTGGTCGAGTACCGTCCGTCGCGGGCGGGGTTGCTCCCGATTCCGCTGTCGCTCGCCTCGCTCCTGTCGGCGAAGTTCCTCGGCGCGCTCTCGCCGCGGCTCTCGCAGGTCGTCGGTCGGGTGTTCATCGTCTTCGTCGTCGTCGGCATCGTGCTGGTCGGAACCGGCCTCGCCGCGCCCGGAAGTATCGACCGCTTCCTCGACGACAGCGGCATCAACGACGCGATTTCGGACCTCCGGGGCGACGACGACCCCGAGCCGTCGCCGCCGGACGTCACCGTGACGCCGCCCTCGCCCACGCCGGATACGCCGCCAAACGAGGACGACGAGGACGAAGACGAAGACACACCGACGCCCGCGTCGACGAGCAGTCCCGAGCCGACCACCACGGCGCGCTCGGGCACTGGCGGTGGCGTTGGGGG